>NZ_JBCIVK010000006.1:0-457139 GCF_039409795.1 Kosakonia sp. PSU_27
TCGATCTGGTCGAATGCGCGAGCAGAACCACCGTAGGTTTTAGCCAGAACGGTAGTGATTGCAGCGGTCAGAGTAGTTTTACCATGGTCAACGTGGCCGATAGTACCGACGTTGACGTGCGGTTTTGTACGTTCAAATTTTTCTTTAGACACGGCTTTATTCCTTACTATAGTGCTCTCCCTCTTTGGAGAGAGCACGGGACTTTGGTTTTAACCCTGCGGCTTATTTACCACGGGCTTCAATTACGGCCTGAGCAACGTTGTTCGGCGCATCATCATACTTCAGGAATTCCATAGTATAAGACGCACGACCTTTGGTCAGAGAACGCAGCTGAGTTGCATATCCGAACATTTCAGACAGCGGAACTTCAGCGTGGATCTTAACGCCAGTAACTTCAGATTCCTGACCGCGCAGCATACCGCGACGACGGCTAAGGTCACCGATTACGTCACCGGTGTTCTCTTCCGGAGTCTCTACTTCAACCTTCATGATCGGCTCAAGCAGAACTGGTTTCGCTTTCTTAAAGCCATCTTTAAAGGCAATAGACGCAGCCAGTTTAAACGCCAGTTCAGAGGAGTCAACGTCGTGGTAAGAACCGAAGTGCAGACGCACACCGAGATCAACTACCGGGTAACCCGCCAGCGGACCAGATTTCAGCTGTTCCTGGATACCTTTATCAACGGCCGGGATGTATTCGCCAGGAATTACACCACCTTTGATGTCGTTGATGAACTCGTAACCTTTCGGGTTAGAGCCCGGCTCCAGCGGGTACATGTCGATAACAACATGACCGTACTGACCGCGACCACCAGACTGCTTAGCGTGTTTACCTTCGATATCGGTAACTTTCGCACGAATCGCTTCGCGGTAAGCAACCTGAGGTTTACCGACGTTCGCTTCAACGTTGAATTCACGTTTCATACGGTCAACGATGATGTCGAGGTGCAGCTCACCCATACCGGCGATAATGGTCTGGTTAGATTCTTCATCAGTCCATACGCGGAATGACGGGTCTTCTTTCGCCAGACGGCCCAGAGCCAGACCCATTTTTTCCTGGTCAGCTTTGGTTTTCGGTTCTACCGCGATGGAGATTACCGGTTCCGGGAATTCCATACGTTCCAGAATGATCGGATGATCCGGGTCACACAGGGTGTCACCAGTGGTCACGTCTTTCAGACCGATAGCAGCAGCGATGTCGCCAGCGCGAACTTCTTTGATCTCTTCACGTTTGTTAGCGTGCATCTGAACGATACGACCAAAACGCTCACGTGCAGCTTTCACGGAGTTCAGGATGGTATCACCAGAGTTAACCACACCGGAGTAAACACGGAAGAAGGTCAGGTTACCAACGAACGGGTCGGTAGCGATTTTGAACGCCAGCGCAGAGAACGGCTCTTCATCACTTGCGTGACGCTCAGCCGGAGTATCTTTACCATCGTCCAGGATACCGTTGATCGCAGGTACGTCAGTCGGGGACGGCAGGTAGTCAACTACCGCATCCAGCATCGCCTGAACACCTTTGTTCTTAAAAGCAGAACCACAAGTTACCAGGATGATTTCGTTGTTCAGAACACGCTGACGCAGAGCTTTTTTGATCTCTTCTTCAGTCAGTTCTTCACCACCCAGGTATTTCTCCATCAGCTCTTCAGAAGCTTCAGCAGCGGATTCGATCAGATTCTGGTGCCATTCGTCAGCCAGATCCTGCATCTCAGCCGGGATATCTTCGTATTCGAAGGTAACGCCCTGGTCTGCATCGTTCCAGTTGATGGCTTTCATTTTCACCAGGTCAACAACACCGGTGAAACCTTCTTCAGCACCAATTGCCAGCTGCAGCGGAACCGGGTTCGCGCCCAGACGGGTTTTGATCTGACCAACAACTTTCAGGAAGTTAGCGCCCATGCGGTCCATTTTGTTAACGAACGCAATGCGCGGAACTTTATATTTGTTTGCCTGACGCCATACGGTTTCAGACTGCGGCTGAACACCACCAACGGCGCAGTAAACCATTACCGCACCGTCAAGAACACGCATGGAACGTTCTACTTCGATGGTGAAGTCAACGTGCCCCGGGGTGTCGATGATGTTTACGCGATGCGGTTCATACTGCTTCGCCATACCAGACCAGAATGCAGTAGTCGCTGCGGAGGTAATGGTAATACCACGCTCCTGCTCCTGCTCCATCCAGTCCATGGTTGCGGCGCCGTCATGAACTTCACCGATTTTGTGGTTTACACCGGTGTAGAACAGAATACGTTCGGTAGTCGTGGTTTTACCGGCGTCGATGTGCGCACTGATACCAATGTTACGGTAGCGTGCGATGGGTGTTGTACGAGCCATTTGATTCCTCGTTTGTCTCTTTAGGCGTTCAGATTTAAGTTGCCAAACGGCGGGCCACTTGCTTGAAGCGCCCGCCATGTGACTAAAACTCCGAAGGGATTACCAACGGTAGTGTGCGAACGCCTTGTTGGCTTCGGCCATACGGTGAACGTCTTCACGTTTCTTAACTGCAGTACCTTTGTTGTCCGCAGCATCGGAAAGTTCGTTCGCCAGGCGCAGAGCCATGGATTTATCACCGCGTTTACGAGCAGCTTCAACGATCCAACGCATTGCCAGAGCATTGCGACGAACCGGACGAACTTCAACCGGAACCTGATAAGTAGAACCACCAACGCGGCGAGACTTAACTTCGACAGTCGGGCGCACGTTTTCGAGAGCTACTTCGAAAGCTTCCAGTTCATTTTTACCAGAACGCTGAGCCAGGGTCTCAAGCGCGCTGTATACGATTGCTTCTGCAGTAGATTTTTTACCGTCTACCATCAGGATATTGACAAATTTAGCCAGCAGTTCTGATCCGAACTTCGGATCCGGCAGAATTTTACGCTGACCAATAACACGACGACGTGGCATGGAAATACTCCGTTGTTAATTCAGGATTGTCCAAAACTCTAAGAGTTTAGTTTGACATTAAAGTTAAAACAGTTTGGCCTTACTTAACGGAGAACCATTAAGCCTTAGGACGTTTCACGCCGTATTTGGAGCGAGATTGCTTACGGTCTTTAACACCGGAGCAGTCGAGCGCGCCACGTACAGTGTGGTAACGAACACCCGGGAGGTCTTTTACACGACCGCCACGGATCAGGATCACGGAGTGCTCCTGCAGGTTGTGACCTTCACCACCGATGTAGGAAGTCACTTCAAAACCGTTGGTCAAACGAACACGACATACTTTACGCAGTGCGGAGTTCGGTTTTTTCGGGGTGGTAGTATATACGCGAGTACATACGCCACGTTTTTGCGGGCATGCTTCCAGCGCAGGCACGTTGCTTTTTGCAACTTTGCGAGCGCGTGGTTTGCGTACCAGCTGGTTAACTGTTGCCATTAAATAGCTCCTGGTTTTAGCTTTTGCTTCGTAAACACGTAATAAAACGACCTCATATAATATGAGGACGCAGAATTTTATGGCTGTGCTTAAAAGGTGTCAAGAAATATACAGCGATCACACATTACCAATGCATCTGAACAGCGTTTTTCACCGTCAGGCTAACGAAATCAGTATAGCCAACCCTGACAACGCTGCTTGAAATTTGACCACCCAGACCGCGGGCATCGATATCTTCTTTCAGCGCGTGCACAGTTATGGGGGCGTTTAGCAATAACTCAACATAGCGCCCATTTTGCAAGGCCGCCGTTACGCCATCTGAAAGCAGCAGCAGATCGTCGCCGGGGTGCAGCAAACGGAGCATCGACGCCATATCACACTGCCAGGGAGAGCGGGACAAGGTATGCAGCATAAATGCCTCAAAAGGTCAGAACGACGGTGTAGCTATCGAGCTTTTCGCGCAGCGCGTCCGCTTCCAGGCGCTGAGCCGGCAAGACGAAGGTTGTCTCCTCGCCTAACCCACGCTCACGTAGCGAATCTGCACACAGCCAGCACTGTTCGATGTCATAAAGCGGCAGAACTTTAAACGTCGCGATGTAATCGCGCGCTAATACCGCATCCGGCCGCTGATTGGCCAGCAACTGGAATACACCATCACCAATAAAAAACACGCCGATATCGTCGGTAAACGCAGAAGTCGCCAGCAACGCATCCAGCCCTTCGCGACCAGAAGAGGAGCCATGCGGCGCTGAAGTAAACACAAAGGCGATACGTTGCATCAGAATTGCACCACCCGATCGCAAGAGAGCGCGGCTTCCGCCAGCGCGCCAAGGCCGGTCAGTGAAAAACCGGCTTGCAGGTTTGCACCAGGCAGCGCCAGACGTTGTGCTTCGGCATCATCAATAACGCCACGACGCAATGCGGCGGCAACGCAGATATGCAGCTCGACCTGATGCTCCTCATGCAGGCGTTGCCAGGCGCGAACCAGGTCAAATTCATCACTGGCGGGCGCAGTGAGCGCGTTGGCATTGCTCACCCCTTCGCGATAAAAAAAGACGCTGGCTAGTGTATGCCCGGCATCCAGTAGCGCCTGCGCAAACTGGTACGCGCTGCTGGCCTGTTGCGTACCATACGCCGGGCCGGTGACCATCAGGGCAAAACGCATTAACGATCCTGTACGGAAAAATCGCCGCTTTTGAACTGGCGGATATAGAGGTAAACGGTGTGCTTGGAAATATTGAGGCGATCGGCGACCTGGTTGATAGCATCTTTGATATCAAAGATTCCCTTCTCATAGAGGTTCAGTACGATCTGGCGATTCTTGGCGTTGTTGGAAACGTTACGATCCGCGTTGACCTCTTCAATGGTGAACTCCAGCGTTTGCATGACCAGATCTTCCACCGAGGAAGCAAAGTTCACCGAAGAGCCAACATCAGGCGTTTCCGGCGGCACAAAGGTGCTCATGATCTGTGAGAACGGCACATCAAGGTTCATGTTGATGCATAACAGGCCAATCACGCGGTGATCGCGGTTACGGATAGCAATAGTGACGGACTTCATCAGCACACCGCTTTTCGCACGCGTGAAGTAGCACTTCGATACGCTGCTGTCGGCACCGGTCATATCATGCAGCATGCGCAGGGCGAGATCGGTGATGGGCGAGCCAATTTTACGCCCTGTGTGTTCGCCATTGGCAATACGGATTGCGGAACATTTCAAATCTTGCAGGGAGTGCAAAACGATTTCACAGTGGCTGCCAATGAGCATCGCTAACCCGTCCACCACCGCTTCATAGGATTTCAGGATATCGAAGTCGGTCTGATCGAAAGGACGTTGATCCAGTAAATCAAGCTCACTGGTTTCGTTGGTTAATAGCGACCTGGACATGAAAAAAAACACTCCTTTTCAGGAACCTGTCGTTATGTTTTCAGGGCAGGCTCAGTATTTATATGGGGATATAAATTAATACATCGTAGGTTAAGCTTTCCAGAATTATATCCCTGCTGCAAAAAAAAACGCCGCCCGAAGGCGGCGTTATTGCAAATTTTATTTCTTACTGGTGTCTGCGGCTTTCGCGTCTGCAGCTTTATCACCGGCTGCCGGAGCAGCATCTGCCGCCGGGGCGTCAGCTTTCGGTGCTGCAGCATCGGCTTTCGGCGCGGCCTTGATATCCAACAGCTCTACATCGAATACCAGCGTGGAGTTAGCCGGAATACCCGGAACGCCAGTTTTCCCGTAAGCCAGTGCCGGCGGGATAACCAGTTTGATCTTGCCGCCTTTTTTGATGTTTTTCAGGCCTTCAGTCCAGCCAGGGATAACACCATCAAGACGGAAAGAGAGCGGCTCACCACGGGTGTAAGAGTTATCGAACTCTTTACCGTCGATCAGCGTACCTTTGTAGTTCACAACAACCGTGTCGCTGTCTTTCGGCGCATCGCCGGTACCTTCTTTCTCTACTTTGTACAGCAGACCGGTATCGGACGTTTTCACACCTTTCTCTTTAGCGAAGGTGTCACGGAAGGCTTTGCCTTTCGCTTCGTTGTCAGCAGCGTCTTTTTCCATGCGATCCTGCGCGGCAGTTTTCACACGGGTCTCAAACGCTTGCAGGGTTTGTTCGATCTCCTGGTCGCTCAGTTTGCTCTTATCGGCAAACGCGTCCTGAACACCAGCGATCAGCTGAGCTTTATCCAGTTTAATGCCCAGTTTTTCCTGCTCTTTCAGCGAGTTTTCCATGTAGCGGCCCAGCGAAGCGCCCAGCGCATAGGCGGATTTCTGGTCGTCATTTTTAAATGCCGCTTTGCTGTCAGCTGCTGCAGCCGGTTCTTTCTTTGCAGCAGCATCGGCAGCGAAAGAGATCGGTGCGTGAAGGGCGACGGCCATCGTGGTCGCCAGCAGCGTGACTTTAAACAGTGATTTCATCCATTTCTCCAGGGGCCGGGGCATCTCGCCCCAGGGTTAAACAAAAAGTAAGAGACGTACTATAAAGCGTTGCGGTGGAAATCAACATAAGGACACCACCTGAATTCACCTGTTTTCTGACTATTTTTGTTTAAATAAGTTTCTGCTTTTCTTTGCCAGAGCTGTACCTGGCGGCAAAGTTCAGTAAAATTCGCCCGTTTAATGAAAATCGGGCCGGACGCAATCCAGAGGTGATGTATGCATGAGTTAACAATAGAAGCGCGACTGGCGGAACTGGAAAGCCGGTTGGCTTTTCAGGAGAAGACCATTGAGGAATTAAACCAGACGGTTGTCGCCCATGAACTGGAAATGGCGAAGCTGCGCGAACATCTGCGGTTAATGGCAGAAAAGCTCAAAGCCAGCCAGCCTTCGCACATGGCATCCCCTTCCGAAGAGACGCCGCCGCCCCATTATTAAGGCGTAAAAAAAGCGGGTTTCCCCGCTCATCACTGACGCTATGGATTTCGTGTTGCAGGCAGGCGGCAAACTTGAAAATCCCCGGGAGCACAGAAAACTATGCGACCGGGGTTTAAAAGCGAAGCCAACGCCCCTGCGACGCGAAAGACGACGCGTATTAGTGGCAGCCGCAGCCACCGTTACCGCCGCAACCACCTTTCCCGTGGTCATGGCCGTGATCGTGACCGTGGCCGCCGCAGCAACCTTCGTGATCGTGGTCGTGGTCATGATCGTGACCATGCGGACCGTGAACGTGGCCGTGAGCCAGCTCTTCTTCGGTTGCTTCGCGGATAGCGACAACTTCAACGTTGAACTTCAGATTCTGGCCAGCCAGCATGTGGTTACCGTCAACAACAACGTGATCGTCTTCCACTTCGGTGATTTCTACCGGTACCGGGCCCTGGTCGGTTTCCGCCAGGAAGCGCATGCCAACCTGCAGCTCATCAACGCCCATAAAGACGTCTTTCGGTACGCGCTGCACCAGGTTTTCGTCGTACTGACCGTAAGCGTCGTTCGCGCCAACAGCCACATCGAATTTGTCGCCGACTTCGTGACCGTCCAGCGCGTTTTCCAGACCAGAGATCAGGGAACCGTGACCGTGCAGGTAGTCCAGCGGCGCACTCACCGGAGACTCATCAACCAATACACCGTCTTCTGTACGTACCTGATAGGCCAGGCTGACCACCAGGTCTTTTGCTACTTTCATGATATCTCCTGAGCGTGGGAAAATTACTGGCGCAGATTGTAGCGGAATTCTGCACCCGTGTACCCTTTAGCTTAAAAAAAGCTGCCCGATCTCGCTAGTCCGGATGAAAAATGCCAATCACTTGCTCATCTTTGCGAACATGCTCGCGGGCCTCTTTATCCGCTTCACGCATCTGGTGCCCACACTTAACGCACTCAACAATATCAACATTATTCTCACGCCACATTGTCATTGAGTCCTTCGCCTGGCATGCCGGGCAAACCGCCCCGGCGATAAAACGTTTTCGTACAGCCATTCGATTCCCCTTATTCAAACTCGTCCCAGCCATCCAGCTGGCGACGCTCTTGCTGCATTTCACGCTGGAAAATCTCCTCCAGCTCGCGCCGCGCTTCGCGGACACGGGAAATTTGCATCGTATCGGTATGCACCGGCATCAGCTCGCGCAGCATACGCATATCTAAACGTTTAAAGTGCAGTTGCGCACGCTGAGCCTGATGCGGATGCATCCCCAGCGAAATAAGCGTCTTGCGTCCTAACTCCAGCGCACTGGAGAAGGTCTCGCGGGAAAACTGCGTCACACCGGCCTGCAGGAGTTCATGTGCTTCCACACGCCCACGGGCGCGAGCCAGGATTGCCAGGTTCGGAAAATGCTGCTGGCAAATCTCCACCAGCTTCATCGTATCCAGCGGGTCATTACAGGTGATGACGATCGATTGCGCCGCCTCCGCGCCCGCCGAGCGCAGCAGCTCCACCTGGGTTGCATCCCCGTAATAGACCTTATAACCATATTTACGCATCAGGTTGACGGCGCTGATATCGCGCTCAAGCACGGTAATGCGCATCTTGTTCGCCATTAACAAGCGGCCAATCACCTGACCAAAACGCCCAAACCCCACCACAATCACCTGTGGTTTGTCGTCTTCCACCCATGGGGTCTCATCTTCATCTTCCGGGGTGTTAAAACGCCGGGAGAGAAGTTTATCCACGCCACGCATCAGCAGCGGTGTGGTCATCATCGACAACGTGACGGTGACCAGCAGCAGCGCCATTTGATCGTTCTGGAACAAGCGCTGAGAAGACGCCGAGGAGAACAAGACAAACGCGAATTCACCCCCCTGGCTTAACACACCGGCGAACTGCATACGCTCCGAACTGCGCAAACCGTATATTCGCGCCAGCCCGTACAACACCAGTGATTTCACCGCCACCAGTACTGCAACGCTCAGTACCACCCATAACAGATGGGTATAGAGCACCCCTAGGTTCAGCGCCATGCCAACGGAAATAAAAAACAGCCCCAGCAACAGCCCTTTAAAAGGCTCGATGGCGATCTCCAGCTCGTGGCGATATTCACTTTCAGCCAGCAACACACCGGCGATAAAGGTTCCCAGCGCCATCGATAACCCCAGCGCATCCATGAACAGCGCCGAGCCAAGCACCAACAGTAAAGTCGCGGCGGTAAACACTTCACGCACGCCGGAACCGGCAATAAAGCGGAACACAGGCCGCAGCAAATAACGCCCGCCAATCAACATGCCCGCGAACGCCAGCACTTTCATGCCAACCTTCATCCAGTCGAGATGCTCATCACCATTACCCGCCAGCAACGGCACCAGCGCCAGCGCCGGGATCACTGCTAAATCCTGAAACAGCAGCACCGAAAATCCCAGTTGGCCGGATTCGCTGCGGTTCATGCCTTTATCGCGCATCAGTTGCAGCGCCATCGCGGTGGAAGACATCGCCAGGCCGATACCGCCAATCACCGCCGCCTGCCAGGAAAATTGCGTCAGCATCAGCAGCCCGGCGAGGATCGCCGCGCTCAGCAGCACCTGCGCCGCGCCGACGCCAAAGATGGAGCGCCGAAGTTCCCAAAGTTTTCGCGGGTTCAGCTCCAGCCCGATGATAAACATCAGAAACACCACGCCCAGCTCGGAGAAATGGAGGATTTCATCAACATCGCTGATAAACCCCAGCCCCCACGGGCCAATCGCGATACCCGCAAGCAGGTAGCCGAGCACCGCGCCAATCCCTAAACGCGCGGCAAGCGGAACAGCGACCACCGCCGCAAAAAGAAATAACACACCGGCCAGTAAAAGCGCGGAACCTTCCATTAACGGCCTCCCACAGGCAACGGTGACGCCAGCCAGTCACCATACGCTTTGGCGTGACTCGCCAACTCCTGCGGCTGTTGCCGGCGCGCCCAGTACACAATAATCGGGCTTAACCAGTGCATGCGGCACATGGCGGCAGTCAGCTCAAAAGGGCGCAAAATATCATTCATGGAGTAGCGGTTAAGCCCATCGTGGCGATACGCGGCCTCCGGTTCCCCGGTGGTGACCACGCTACGCCAATACTTTCCCGCGAGTTGGTTCCCGCCAATGCCGCTGGCAAAGCCACGGCTTAACACACGATCAAGCCACTCTTTGAGCAGCGCCGGGCAACTGTAGGTATATAACGGATGTTGAAACACAATGACGTCATGCTCACGCAGCAACGCCTGTTCATAAGGAATATCGATAAAAAAGTCAGGGTAACGGGCATAAAGATCGTGCACCGTGACATTTTGCAGCTGCGTTGCCGGCTTAAGCAAAACCCGGTTAGCCACCGAGTCCTGTGATTCCGGATGGGCATACAGCAGCAACACTTTCGCTGTCTGCGACATCATTCCCCTCCCGGGTGTCAAACTCTGGCGAGCGGCCTGTGGGCGCTGCCAGAATGATTTTGTCTATCATCTTCATTTTGGGCTACCATTGCGGCCCCGGTGCGTCTTTTGGCCGCACTCTTACATTATCATAATGACAAATTAACATAGTCTGAACATACGGCGCCTTATGATTGTTTTCTCCTCGTTACAAATTCGTCGCGGCGTGCGTGTCCTGCTGGATAACGCCACAGCCACCATTAACCCGGGCCAGAAAGTAGGCCTGGTGGGTAAAAACGGCTGCGGCAAATCAACGCTGCTGTCGCTATTGAAAAACGAGATCGGTGCCGACGGCGGCAGCTTCACGTTTCCCGGCACCTGGCAACTGGCATGGGTGAACCAGGAAACGCCAGCGCTGAATGAAGCGGCTATAGACTATGTAATCGATGGCGATCGCGAATACCGCCAGCTTGAAGCCGAACTGAACGCCGCCAACGAACGTAACGATGGTCACGCCATCGCCACCGTGCACGGAAAGCTCGACGCCATCGACGCGTGGACCATTCGCGCGCGCGCGTCCAGTCTGCTGCACGGTCTGGGTTTCAGCAACGAGCAACTGGAGCGCCCGGTAAGCGACTTCTCCGGTGGCTGGCGTATGCGTTTAAACCTCGCACAGGCGCTGATTTGCCGCTCCGACTTACTGCTGCTTGATGAACCGACCAACCACCTCGATCTCGATGCGGTGATCTGGCTGGAAAAATGGCTGAAAAGCTACCAGGGGACACTGATTCTGATTTCCCACGACCGTGATTTTCTCGATCCGGTGGTGGACAAAATTCTGCATATTGAGCAGCAAAGCCTGTTCGAATATACCGGCAACTACAGCTCGTTTGAGCGCCAGCGCGCCACACGCCTTGCTCAGCAGCAGGCCACTTATGAAAGCCAGCAGCAGCGCGTTGCCCATCTGCAAAGTTTTATCGACCGCTTCAAAGCGAAAGCCAGCAAGGCGAAGCAGGCACAAAGCCGTATCAAAATGCTCGAGCGCATGGAATTGATTGCCCCGGCGCATGTTGATAACCCGTTCCACTTCAGTTTCCGCCCGCCGGAAAGTCTGCCTAACCCGCTATTAAAGATGGAAAAAGTGAGCGCCGGTTACGGCGATCGCACCATCCTGAACGCCATTAAGCTCAACCTGGTGCCGGGTTCGCGCATTGGCCTGCTGGGGCGTAACGGCGCAGGTAAATCCACGCTTATCAAACTGCTGGCCGGTGAGCTGGCGGCGCAGAGCGGTGAAATCGGGCTGGCAAAAGGTATTAAGCTCGGTTACTTCGCCCAGCATCAACTGGAATTTTTACGCGCCGACGAGTCGCCGTTGCAGCACCTGGCGCGCCTCGCACCGCAGGAGCTGGAGCAGAAACTGCGCGATTACCTGGGCGGCTTTGGTTTCCAGGGCGATAAAGTCACGGAAATAACCGAGCGCTTCTCCGGCGGCGAAAAAGCGCGTCTGGTGCTGGCATTGATCGTCTGGCAGCGTCCAAACCTGCTGCTGCTCGATGAACCAACCAACCACCTCGATCTCGATATGCGCCAGGCACTGACCGAAGCGCTGATTGAGTTTGAAGGCGCGTTAGTGGTCGTGTCGCATGACCGCCACCTGATTCGCTCCACCACAGACGATCTCTACCTGGTGCACGACGGCAAAGTAGAGCCGTTCGAAGGCGATCTGGAAGATTATCAGCAGTGGCTGAGCGACGTGCAAAAACAGGAGAGCCAGCCTACGGATACGGTAAAAGAGAGCGCCAACAGCGCTCAGGCGCGCAAAGATCAGAAGCGCCGGGAAGCCGAGCTGCGCACGCAAACTCAGCCGCTGCGAAAAGAGATTGCCCGGCTGGAAAAAGAGATGGAAAAACTCAACACCCAGCTTGCCCAGGCCGAAGAGAAACTCGGCGATAGCGGGCTTTACGATCAAAGCCGTAAAGCAGAGCTAACCACCTGTCTGCAACAGCAGGCGGCGGCAAAATCGGGTCTCGAAGCGTGCGAGATGGCCTGGCTGGAAGCGCACGAGCAACTGGAAGCCATGTTGCAAGGGGAGTAACACGCAACAACGGCGGCGGGAGAGCTTATGAATCTGGATATCACCAACGACATTACGTTTCGCAAGCTGGGCATCTTCATGACCTTTATGGAAAAAGGCAATATTGCGCGTGCCGCCGAAGCGCTCAATCTCAGCGGCGTGAGCGTACACCGTGCGCTGCACACGCTGGAAGAAAATGTCCGTTGTCCGCTGTTTGCCCACAAAGGCCGTAACCTGATCCCGCTGCCTGCCGCGTGGACGCTGCTGGAGTATTGCCAGGAAGTGACGCAGTTAATGGAGCGTGGGCTGGATGAGGCGCGTAAAACTGCCGGCGTTGGCCAGGGGCGGTTGCGCGTTGGCACGCTCTACTCCCTGACGCTGGAAACCGTACCGCGGCTGATAATGGGAATGAAATTGCGGCGTCCGGATCTGGAGATGGATCTGACGATGGGCTCGAACGAAGCGCTGTTGCAGATGCTTGAGGAAGGCAGGCTCGACGCGATTTTGATCTCCATTTCAGAAAGCGAAATCGACCGCAACAACCTCGAAGTTCTGCCGCTGTTTCATGACGACATCTTCCTTGCCGCACCAGCGAGCGCCACGCTTGAAACCGATACGCTGGCCGATCTGCGCGACTACCGCACGCAAAAATTTGTCTCGCTGGCCGAAGGCTTCGCCACCTATGCCGGTTTTCAGGAAGCGTTTCATATTGCCGGTTTTGAGCCGGAAATTGTCACCCGCGTCAATGACATCTTCTCTATGCTGAGCCTGGTGCAGGCGGGCGTCGGCTTTACGCTGATACCGGGAAGAATGAAGAAAGTCTACGAAGGATCAGTGCAAATGTTGCGCCTCGCCGAGCCGTATCAAATGCAGCAGTTGATCGCCATTGTCTTTTCCCGCAATCGCGAGCGCGATCCCAACTTGCTGGCGCTGGCGGCGGAAGGCCGCATGTACGCCCGCAGCCTGCAAGAAAACATTACACCTGCACCCTGAGGCGATTCGCCAGATGTACCGCCACCTCCACACCGCTGCGCTCCAGCGAAATGCTTTCGCCGTTCCACGCGGCTTGCCGGGTCAGGCAGGTCAGAATACCGCCCGGCGGCATTTCAATCGCCAGCCGCGCGTCACGTTCGTTAGCGGCAACGACCGCCTCCTGCCAGCGCACGGTGCGCGCCATATTCCACGCCAGATCGTCAGCGATTTTCTCCGGCTGCCACAACACGCGCCCGGTGCTACCGCTTAAATAAGCGCACTGCGGGCGGCGAAGCGTCACATCTGCAAACGCCTGCGCCAGTTTTTCGGCGGGTTTTTCCAGCAATGCGCAGTGGGAAGGTACGCTGACCGCGAGGCGCTGCGCCTTGCTGGCCCCTTTTGCTAATGCCCGTTGCGCCACCTGCGCCATCGCCTCATCGCTGCCGGCAATAACAATCTGCGTTTCGGCATTGAGATTAGCAATATAGGCTCCGCTGCCTTCGATCAGCGTTTCCACCGTGGGCAACGTCAGCCCCATGATCGCCGTCAGCCCGTAACCGTGCGGATACGCCTGTTCCATCAAATCACCACGCAAGGCCACCAGGCGCAGCGCATCCTGAAAATCGAGCGCGCCGGCCACGACCGCCGCCGGATACGCGCCAATCGACAGGCCGCTGGTGATATCCGCTTGCACGCCCCGCCGCTGTAATTCGCGCGCCCAGGCGACACCGGCAATCAGCAGCGCCAGTTGAACCGCGCGGGTATGTTTTAGCGATTCGGCGGTATCGAGGGTGTCGATTTCCGCACCCAAGACGTCGTAGGCCTGGTCCATTTCACTGCCGGGAAGCGCTTGTAACATTCCCGGGCGTTGTGTCCCCTGCCCCGGAAAAGTAAAGATGATTTTCATGAATCCTCCCTTTGCCACGGATCGCTCACCATACGCGGCCCGTGGTTGGTTTTCAGCATCACCCGCCCGTCACGCAGCCACTCGGCTAAGGCAAAGCCGCCGTTCGGCGTTTCCACCTGGGTATCCGCCCGGCAAAGCCCGCCGCTAAGCTGCTGTTGCCAGCGGGCCAGATCGCGGGTGGAGAGCGGTTCCGGCGCGCGGATCAGCAAGTCGAGATCGCTGGTCGCATGGATAACCGGAATGCCGGTCGCCAGCGCATAACCGCTGCTGCCGGTCACTCCCCACGTCCATGGCCAGCTAAACTGCGCCAGTTGCAGCGCCAGTTGTACCGGCGGCTGGGAGATAAACGGCGAACGCGGCAGTTCTTGCGGTGCGACCAGTTGTTCGGGTGAGACCACACGGATAACCTGTTCAGGCTTTACCCACCCCGCCGCGCGCTGGTCGCGGCGCAGGCCGCGCACGCCAACGGGGATGCGTCCGTTTTGGGCAACATCACGCCGCACCACCACCGGTAAACCGGCGTGCCAGATCTCTGCGACCCAGGGTTCGGTTACCCCTTCCAGCGCATCTTGTGCGCGAAGCCAGAGCAGATCGTGCGGGCGTAATGTTGCGGTCATGATTACATTCCTGAAGTCAGCGAGATAAACAGCGGCAGCGACAGGATACAGAGCACAGAGCTCAACAGCAGCACGGCTTCTGCATCCGGCGATTGCACGCCAAAGCGGTTACCAAATACCACACCGAAGAAACCTGCCGCCAGGGCAATCATCAGGATAGCGGTGATTGCCACTGAACCGTGCAGACCCAACACCAGCACAATCCCCCACGCAATCGCTGGTTGGATCAGCAGCTTGGTGATGGTGGCAGAAATAACCATGGTGTTAATCGCCAGTTTTCTCGCCGAGAGGATCACACCGGTCAGGAACAGCGCCGCAGCCGTCGCAGCGAGACCAAGCGGTTTGATGGATGCCAGTACCAGTTCCGGCATTTTGATACCGATAGCGGAGAGCACCACGCCCAGCAGCGGCCCCCAGACAATCGGTTTTTTCACCGAGCGCCACATCAGTACCGGCAGCATGCCCAGCGTAGAACCGGTGTTATCACCCGCGGCTCGCGCTTTTTCACGCTCAAGGATCAGTAAGCAGAACGGCGTCATCAGCACGGAACCACAGGCGATGGAAACTGCAACGGAGAGCGATGTCGACGGGCCTTCACCCAGCACGCTGCCCAGAATTGGCAGGCCGAGCGCGGCGTAGTTCGGCAGCGCGACAGTCAGCGTCAGTACGGCGGCATCCTGCGGCGATTTTTTGAAAACCGAGGTCGCCAGAAAATAGATGGCGGCATAGGTAATCCACATGGAGAGGGTCAGCACCAGAATCAGCGGTGACTGCGCGATGATCCCGGTCCACGGCGTCTGCACGGTAGCGCTAAACAGCGCAGCGGGCAGAGCAAAATCCATTACAAAGATATTCAGCAGGGAAACGTTTTTGTTGTCGACCATTTTGGCCTTTCCCGCCCAGAAACCCAGCAACATGATGACAAATATCGGTGCGAGGGCATGAACAATTACGTAAGTCATAAATCACCTGTAAGCCTTTAAAAGGAAAAGAAATAGCACTAGCGCGATGGTTATTATTTTCAGTAGCGCATGAGCGCGGCGTGCGCGCCCATGCGTTGCTATCTGGCAGGTTTCTTTTTACTTACCAGCTCGCTTTCATGCGTTCGCGCACAAGAGCGGAGCTGCGGCGGTTGTCGGCACCCAGACGGTTTTTCAACGTGGTGTCCTGACGAGCGTCGTTGATGGCCCGGTGCAAGGTGCTCTGCACCTGCGCCAGGTCGGCGTCTGACGGCGCGTCCGGGTTGCTGATATTCAGCAGATCGGCAAGCAGCCCCAGTGTCGCGTAGTTACTGATGTCATAAGCCATCGGCGGAATGGTGGCCGCCAGTTTTTCCAGCGCTTCCACGGTACGCAAGGTAATGCGCGCCGCCGACTCTTTGCCCATGGCGTGGATCAGCACACCGGCATCGTTAAAGGCGATCAGGCGGTTCGCCTGGTAGCCGTGGGCCAGAAACGCCCCGGACATCGCTTTACCGACGATCAAACCAATCACCGGATGCCCCGCCAGCCGCGCATTGGCGTAAGCCGCAGCCGCACCGGCTAGCGCCTGGTGAATACCAAAGGCTTCTTCACGACGACCATAGGCCTGGCTTGGCACATCAATCACCGCAATGATTGGGCGCTTCACGCTGTTGTTGGCATCGGCGGCAACGGTTTCGCTCACCACTTTCGCCAGCGTCCAGCCCTCCAGCAGACCGACTTCACCTTTTGCCGCACGCGGATAATGGTTGTTGGCATCCGGCACCACGGCAATGAAACGCACCGCTTCGCCATTAACCTTGCCATCGGCTGCCTGCACAGACGGGCACAGCCCGCTCAGACGTGTTGCATTCGGCGCCAGTTTTTCCAGCCATAACGCGCCGCGGCTTACTGTCGTACTCATGCTTTCCCCTCCCCGGCAAACAACGCGCTGATCTGTTCGGCATCCGCTTGTTTGCGGGTGTCGAAGTGGGTCAGACGTTGCAGATAATCGTCGTAGTTATCGGTGCGATGTTTGGCCGGTACGCCTTTGGCAATCGCCTCATTCATCGCCTGTTTCACCGCATGGATGCCATCGCCGACCAGCGCATCCACCAGCCCGCTGCGATAACGCACTTCGCCGCCGGTCATGCTCCAGATAAACGGACGGTCGCGGGAGTCGTACTCTTCAATCCCGGCTTCCTGTTCGATAACCTGCGGGCCGTTCAGACCAAGACGGGCTTCGCGCGTCACAATCAGGTAGCTACAGAGCGCAGCGGCGATAGACATCCCACCGAAGCAGCCAACCGTACCGGCAACGATGCCGATAACCGGCGTGTAACGGCGCA
Source organism: Kosakonia sp. PSU_27 (assembly GCF_039409795.1). Taxonomy (NCBI): domain Bacteria; kingdom Pseudomonadati; phylum Pseudomonadota; class Gammaproteobacteria; order Enterobacterales; family Enterobacteriaceae; genus Kosakonia; species Kosakonia sp. PSU_27. The sequence goes on from NZ_JBCIVK010000006.1 coordinate 17,019, forward strand.
GGTCAACAATCGCCGCGTGAATATCAGCAATCGCCGCCAGTCCAAGGTTGGCTTCCTGCAAGCGCACGCCGCCGGTTTCGAGGCACAGCACCGCCTGGGTCGGGATGCCGTTACGGTTATCTTCCGCCGCCAGCTCAAGTGCCGCCGCCATTTTCGCGCCGGAAACTTCGCCCATGCTGCCGCCCTGGAACGCGCCTTCAATCGCCACCACAACCGCCGGCTGACCGTTGATGGTGCCTTTGGCGACCACCATGCCGTCATCGGCCTGCGGCACAATGCCCTGCGGGCCTAACCACGGCGAAATAATGCCTTCAAACGGATCCAGCAATTCGCGGTAGCTGCCGTCATCGAGCAGTGCCTGTGCGCGCTGGCGCGCTTTGAGTTCGATAAAACTGCGATCGTCACGCATAGCTCACCTCTTCGAATACCTGTTCGATACGGATGCGCGCCACACCGGGCGTCGCGCCGAAATCGTGGATCACAAGCTGGCCCGCAGGCAGCGTGCTTACCAGACCGAGACGGTTGAACAACGCTTCCCAGCGTCCACGGCTGTTATCCACGGAGGTGGTGATCTCAATTGTCAGTGTTTGCCCCTGGTCGGCGGTGAATAACACCTCCATATCCCCGGAGCCCACAACGCCCGCCAGCGCTTTACCGCGTAATGCGCGGCCAGCAGGCACGGTTATCGTAATGTGTTCCATAACTTCCTCTTAATTCGCTAAATAAGGCGTGGTCATGCGATCGAGAAACAGTGTCGCCGCGAGTAAATCTGCCGCGCCGCCCGGCGACGCGTTCAGCGCCAGCATCCGCGCATCCAGTTCGGCTAACGCTTGCTGACCGGCCTTCGACGCAACGCCCCCGGCTTGCAGCACCGCGCTCGCGCCCTGGCGCATCGCATCCAGCCCCTCCAGACCCGCGCGGGAAAGCACGCAGGTATCGCTGAGCGAGGTCATGATGGCCATCAGCGCATCAAGCCTGGCCTGCGCTTCGTTGCTGCCGCGCTGGCGGCTGCGCTGTAACTGCGGTAGCGCCAGCTTGATGATGTGCGGAAAGCCTTGTTGCGCCTCCTCACGTGCGCCCGGCACCCGGTAACGGTGCGTGGCGCGCAGCCCTTTACTGAAGAGCTTCGGCGCTGCGTCATCCGGCAGTTGCGCCAGCTTCGCGGCCGTGGCGGCAATCGCCTGTGCTGGTGCGCTACCGCCCAACATGGCGACCGCGCTCACCAGCAGCCCCAATGCCCAGATCGCGCCGCGATGAGTATTCACGCCACCGGTGGCCGCCATCATCTGCTGCTCACCTTCCCGACCTAATCGCCCAATGGTTTGTCTGAGCGCCACATCCGCTGGCCGCCGCCAGCTTTGTTGCGCCAGCGCCTGAAACGTGGGGGTCAGGCTATGCGCGGAACGCTCCATCAGTTCGAGCGTTAAATCGTGATGCGCGCCGTTCCCCCGGCTGTCCACCAGACCGGGCTTCGGGCTTAATCGTGCTTCGTCAATCAGACACAGTGTGGCGGTTCGCGCCAACCATTCGGCACCGCCTTCAGCGTCAATCCGTGGCAGAAGTTTCATTACCAGCTCCGGAATTTCGCAGGTGGGTTGTACAGCCCGCCGGACCACTCCACCAGATCCGCTACGCTGCTGGCAGCCAGCAGTGAACGGGTGGCGTCAGTGCGGCGAATGCCCATATCTTCCGGGTAGACCACTTTGCCGCTCTGGCGAAGCTGGGCGACACGTTTGGCGTCAACGCCCAGACCGATATCGGTGATCCCCGCCACCGCCGCGACCATCGCCCGGCGCTCTTCAAGGCTTTCAGCGCGATAGAGGTAAGCAATCCCCTCTTCGGTCAGCACGTGCGTCACGTCATCGCCATAAATCATTACCGGAGCCAGCGGCATGCCGGAGGTTTTCGCCACGTCCACGGCGTCGAGTTTTTCCACGAATGTGGGTTTCGCACCGGCCTGGAAGGTTTCCACCATCTGCACCACCAGTTTTTTACCGCGCTGCATCGGGTCAGGTTCGGTGATCATGTTCAGCCAGGCCGGTGTTGCGTGGCGGCGACCGTGCGGGTCATGGCCCATATTTGGCGCACCACCAAAGCCTGAGAGACGACCGCGCGTCACGGTCGAGGAGTTTGCCAGGCCATCGACTTGTAACGTCGAGCCGATAAACATATCGACCGCGTACTGACCCGCTAACTGGCAGAACGCGCGGTTGGAACGCATGGAGCCGTCGGAACCGGTGAAGAACACGTCCGGGCGGGCACGGATGTACTCTTCCATCCCCAACTCGCCGCCGAAGCAGTGCACACTTTCCACCCAGCCGCTTTCAATCGCCGGGATCAGCGTCGGGTGCGGGTTCAGCGTCCAGTGTTTGCAGATTTTGCCTTTCAGGCCGAGCTGCTCACCGTAGGTCGGCAGCAGCAATTCAATCGCCGCGGTGTTAAAGCCGATACCGTGGTTGAGCGACTGCACCTGATGCTCGGCGTAGATGCCTTTGATCGCCATCATCGCCATCAGAATGTGTTCTTGCTTGATGAGGCGCGGGTCGCGGGTAAACAGCGGCTCGATAAAGAACGGTTTGTCGGCGACCACTACGTAGTCGATCCAGGAACCGGGGATATCAACACGCGGCAGGTCACATTCGTCATCTACCAACTCATTGACCTGGGCGATAACGATGCCGTCGCGGAAGGCGGCGGCTTCCACCAGCGCCGGGGTATCTTCCGTACTTGGGCCGGTGTAAAGGTTGCCTTTGCGGTCCGCTTTATAACCGGCAATCAGCGCCACATTCGGGCACAGATCAACGTACAGGCGGGAGTAAAGTTCGATGTAAGTATGGATCGCGCCGATTTCCAGCAGGCCATCTTCCAGCAGTTGCGAGATGCGCAAACTCTGGGTGCCGGAGAAGGAGAAATCCAGCTTGCGGGCAATGCCCTTTTCAAAAATATCCAGATGTTCGCTGCGCCCGACGCTCGGCATAATCATATGCAGGTCGTGGACTTTCTGCGGATTGACTTCGGCAAGTGTTCGCGAGAGGAAATCCGCCTGTTTTTGGTTGTTCCCTTCCAGCACCACACGGTCGCCCGGTGCAATCAGCTTTTCCAGCATGGCGACAAGGTCGCCGGTCGGCAGTACCTTGCCCTGCACGGGAATGGACGCCAGGCGGCGCTGTTTCTCGCTGCGCCGCGTGTTCCATACCTGTGCTGGCGTTTGCCCAGATAACATTATTAACCTCCTGATTCAGCTCATCATTTTGACTTGCTTAACACTGAACTCAGTGTGCGCCGTGATGAGAAAGTCATCAATTAAGGAGGCGATTAAATCATTAGCCTGAGAGTAATAATCAAAGGAAAGTAATTGTGATGTGCGTCAATTTCGACATCGAAAGAAAGGCTTATGGCGCTGGCGGTACGAGCGTACCGCCAGCTGAGGATTAACGCTGGTTCGCCAGGCGCTGGCGAATCTGTTCAAAATGTTCGGTCTGGTAGAGCTTGCCGTCGAGGAAGCGGGTTTTCAGCTCCCCGCCTTTTTCCTGCTCCCAGCTCTGCTCATCGTGCAGTTGCAGTTCGCCTTGCGCATCGCGCTCCACGCGCAATAACCCGCGCGCCGAACGTTTCAGGCCGTTATCGGTTTTCGGCTCTTTGAAGATCATCCGCCCTTCACCGTTGACCGCACCCCAGGTCGCTTTCATCGCAAAACCAAACGTGTCACGGGTGTTGTACTGATAGGTAAACGAGCCGACGCCGAACACCACGTTAGAGCTGGCGAAGCCTTTGGCTTCCAGACGACGCAGGATCTCATTGGCGCGCGCCAGGGTAATGGAGTCGCCGTAAATCAGGCCGACATGCGGATCCAGCACTTTGTAGCCCTTCTCATTGACCGTGCCGCCAAAGATTTCCCACAGCACTTCGACCGAGCCTTTCTCCTCCGGGCTACGTTCTGCCCGCGTGTCATCATCCGCGCCTGTACCACAAAGGATCTCTACCGGATCACCGCTGTCCGGACGGAACACCACGCGCCCGTCACGACCCAGAATGATCTGTTTCAGTTCGCGGGTATATTCCGTCAATACGCGCCAGTAGTCCCAGGTATCGGAGACGATAGAGACAAATCCCTGCGGGTAGATGTCGGCAATCAGACGGCGGAACGTTTCGATTTCGTGGTCGTGTTCGCCCATGCACATCACGCTGTGCTCGGTCGCCGGAATGCTGGCGCCAATAAAATACGCATCTCCATCGGTATAGTGATCGCGGGCATACAGCAGTGAGGGAATGCTGTCGGTGCCTTTAAAACTCAGTAAATGCCCCGCGCCCGCCTGCGCCGTATCGTGCAGGCCAGCCATGCCGCGAAACGAGAAGTCGTGGCACTGGAAATCTAGGTGCGACAAATCCGTGCAGGTCTTTGCCGCCCATTGTTCGCAAATTTTCCGGTAGTGGTGCGCAATGGTGGCATTGGTGGAGGTTTTCCACAGCTCGGCGGAAAGCACCGTTTCCAGGTAGTTCACCAGCCAGAAAAACTCCTCGCGGGTATTGGTAATGGTCAGAACCGGCACTTTCATCGGCACTTTGCTGCCTTCATCCAGCGATTTAATGTGCAGCGGCAGATAGCCCAAACGGTGCAGCGCGCGAATGTGATCGACCGCCACGGCGTCCCTGCCGAGATAGTTATCCATCACCTGCTTGTATTCGTTAACGACTTCCTCTTCCGGGCGGGCAAAAAAGCCGTCGTTGAACAGATCGACCATAAACCACTTCAGGAAACCCTGCAGACCAAAGAACACCAGCTTGCCGTCGGCTACCGGCGACTGGAAAAAGCGGTCGCTGCGCGGCGTGAAATTGGAGTAAACCTGCGTTGTCCCCTGCGGGTACTGCACGCGGTGTGAAACTTTGTAACCGTCGATAGCCAGAATCGGATTGATATTCATGATGTTGTCTCCCTCAGGCGCGAAAAATAGCGTCAATGTCGATCAGTTCAACTCGCGGATCCGCAAGCGCAGGCGAGGTGAAGGATGTGGTGGTGTAAATCGCGTCGATACCGTTATTGAGCAGGTTCTCAACCCCTTTGGAAAAGACACCGTGCGTGACATACAGGCTAACACTGCGGGCACCGGCATCGCGTAGCACCTGGGCTGAACCAATAAATGTGCCGCCTGCATCGCAAAGGTCGTCAACAATCAGCACATCTTTTCCCGCCACATCACCAGCCACCAACGCAAAGCCGGTCAGGTTTCCGGTGGCGACATCACGCTCTTTAGTGAGGATGGCGTACTCTTGCGCGCCACTGGCTTTTGCCACGTTATGGATTTTCTTCAGCGCACCGGCATCCGGCGCGACCAGCATCAGCTCGCCTTTGCCAATGGCGCGATGCAGGGTTTCGCTCTGCATTAAGCAGCTTTCCTGCGCAATGACTACGCAGTTAGTGATGGCTGCGGCAGCGGCGTCGCTGTGCGGGTCAAGTATAAAAACTTTGTTGAAATTGAGTGTGTTGAGGAAGTTGGCGAACACTTTCAGCGCGAAACTGTCGCCGGGCATCATATGCCTGTCCTGACGCGCCCATGGCAACCACGCCAGTTCCAGATGGCTCACGGCGATATCGGTGGCGTGACGAACAGCGTCCACCAGTTGTGCCAGCAGCATAAAGTCGTTCATATCGCGCATCGCCGCAACACGCACCCGCATCTGTTGGCCGAATGAAGGAAGTTTACCGGTCACTTTGAGCCAGACGGCCCCGTCCGGAAAGACGCCATGGCTCAGTGCAACCTGCTCGTTATCAATGAATAATTCGATTCTGCTCGCCATCTTTCACCTCGACGCAATAATTAATGTCCCTTGGACACTTTTAATATTGTCCATAAGACACTTATTAGGCAAGCGTTTTTTTATGTATTCATAAATTAAATAGTTAACTCTTTGAAAATTAATCAGATAAAAGTTAACTTGCCGCACCAGGGCAGGCTGATAAACTTGTGGCGTGTAAAAAGGAGCGAGTAAGCGATGATCAGTGAAGCAGAGTATCTGAAAACGTATGATGCCAGACGTTTCCCCTCACCGCTGGTGACGGTGGATAGCGTGCTGTTTACGCTGCATCAGCAGGTGCTTTGCGTGTTATTGGTTCAGCGAGCCAGCCAGCCGCAGCAAGGGCGCTGGGGATTACCCGGCGGGTTTATCGATATGGCGCAGGATGATTCCACGCGCGCCACGGCGCTGCGCAAACTGACGGAAAAAACTGGCGTTTCCCCATCGTGGCTGGAACAGCTGGATACCTTTTCCGGCCCGCAGCGCGACCCGCGCGGCTGGAGCCTGACCATTGCCTGGTTTGCGCTGATTTCGTGGGTCTCCTGCGCGCCGCATATCGCAAGCGTTAGCGATGCGAAATGGGTGCCGGTGAGTGAGCTGGATACCATTGAGCTGGCTTTTGATCATCGGGCAATTATTCAGGCGGCGCTGCACCGGCTGCGGCAGAAAACCATGTATTCGTTACTGCCGGTTTACTGTTTGCCAGAGAGCTTTACCCAGGCGCAATTGCAGGAAGCGACGGAGATAATCCTTGGTCAGCCGATTCAGCGTAAAAGTTTGATTCGCCGCTTTGAAGCCTCCGGCATGTTTGAAGAGACCGGCGAAAGCGTGGCGACCGGCGCGCGTAAAGCGCGTTTATGGCGGCGCAAACCTGGCGTCGACATCCATCTGTTTTCGCGGAATTTGCTAACAGATTAATGCCCGATCGTGCTAAGTCCCGTAAAATGAACAAACGGAATGCCCTTGCGCGGTTATAGTTGTCCCATACCTACTCTATTTTTTTCTGTGTTATGGCTGAAATCACACCTTCACAACTTTCGGAAATTGCAGATGATACGCATGACTTTCGCCCGATGCGCGGCGTGCGTAACCCGCATTTGCAGACCATGCTGCCACGGCTGATTCGACGCCGCCTCCAGTTTGAACCCTGGTGGCAGCGCCTTGAGCTGCCGGATGGTGACTTTGTTGATTTGGCCTGGAGCGAAGAGCCGAATCAGGCGAAACATAAACCGCGGCTGGTGGTTTTCCATGGACTGGAGGGCAGCCTGCACAGCCCATATGCGCATGGACTGGTGCATGCGGCGAAACAGCGCGGCTGGCTTGGCGTGGTCATGCATTTTCGCGGCTGTAGCGGCATCCCAAATCGTCTGAACCGCATTTATCACTCGGGCGAAACCGAAGATGGCACCTGGTTCTTGCACTGGTTACATCAGGAATTCGGGCCCGCGCCAACCGCAGCGGTGGGTTATTCGCTCGGCGGGAACATGCTCGGTTGTTTGCTGGCAAAAGCCGATGATGACTTGCCCGTCGATGCAGCGGTGATTGTCTCTGCTCCGTTGGTGCTGGAAGCCTGTAGTTATCATATGGATAAGGGATTTTCCCGTGTTTATCAGCGCTATTTGTTGAATTTGCTGAAAGCGAACGCCGCGCGCAAATTACGCGCTTATCCTGGTTCGCTGCCAACCACCTTGCCGGCGCTGCGTAAGCTGCGCCGTATTCGCGAGTTCGACGATCTGATCACCGCGAAAATCCACGGTTTTGCCGACGCGCTGGATTACTATCGCCGCTGTAGCGCGATGCCGGTTTTGCCGGATATTCGTAAACCGACGCTGATTATCCACGCGAAAGATGACCCGTTTATGGATCACAATGTGATCCCGGATGCCGGACATTTGCCGGCGAATATTGAATACCAACTGACGGAACACGGCGGCCATGTCGGGTTTGTTGGCGGAACCTTGCGCCACCCGGAAATGTGGCTGGAAAAGCGTATTCCGGATTGGTTATCCGCTTACCTGGAAAGACGATGATTATTCCCTGGCAAGAGATTGATGCGCAGACGCTGGACAATCTGATTGAGAGCTTTGTCTTGCGCGAAGGCACTGATTATGGTGAACATGAGCGTTCACTTGAGCAAAAGGTCGCCGACGTTAAACGGCAGCTGCAACGCGGCGAAGCCGTACTGGTGTGGTCGGAACTGCACGAGACGGTCAATATAATGCCGCGCGGGCAGTTCCACGACTGAACAGGTACATGGCGGCTGGCTATACTGAAATAATCGTTTATTCAGGGAGTTGCTATGTCCGCCAAACATCCGGTTATCGCCGTTACAGGCTCCAGCGGCGCGGGAACCACCACCACCAGCCTCGCCTTTCGTAAGATCTTCGCCCAGCTCAATATGCACGCGGCAGAAGTGGAAGGGGACAGCTTCCATCGCTATACCCGCCCGGAAATGGATATGGCTATCCGTAAGGCCCGCGATCTTGGGCGGCATATCAGCTATTTTGGCCCGGAAGCCAATGATTTTGGCCTGCTGGAACAGACGTTTATCGAATATGGCCAAACCGGCAAAGGCCAGGCGCGCAAATACCTGCATACCTACGATGAAGCCGTTCCCTGGAACCAGGTACCGGGCACGTTTACGCCGTGGCAACCGCTGCCGGAGCCGACCGATGTGCTGTTTTATGAAGGTCTGCACGGCGGCGTGGTGACGCCGCAAAACGATGTCGCGCGTCATGTGGATTTGCTGGTGGGCGTGGTGCCGATCGTCAATCTGGAATGGATTCAAAAACTTGTCCGCGATACCAGCGAGCGCGGGCATTCGCGGGAAGCGGTAATGGATTCTGTCGTGCGTTCGATGGAGGATTACATCAATTTTATTACGCCGCAGTTTTCCCGTACGCACATTAACTTCCAGCGCGTGCCAACGGTGGATACGTCCAATCCGTTTGCCGCGAAAGGCATTCCCTCACTGGACGAGAGTTTTGTGGTGATCCATTTCCGCAATCTGGAAGGGATTGATTACCCGTGGTTGCTGGCAATGCTGCAAGGCTCGTTTATCTCGCATATGGATACGCTGGTGGTGCCTGGCGGAAAAATGGGGCTGGCGATGGAGCTGATTATGACGCCGCTGGTGCAACGGCTGATGGAAGGCAAAAAGATCAAATAATGCAGATAGCCCGGTGATGTGCTGCTTACCGGGCTTTTCGCATCAGGCTTCGATAACTTCGTAAGAGTGGGTAATGTTCACCGCTTTTTCGAGCATCAAGGCCACGGAGCAATACTTCTCCGCGGATAAATCCACCGCGCGGGAAACCGCAGCATCCTTCAGATCTTTACCGGTGACGATAAAGTGCAAATTGATGTGGGTAAACAGGCGCGGCGCTTCTTCACGGCGCTCTGAGGTCAGCTTCACTTCGCAGTCAGTCACGTCATGACGCCCTTTTTGTAAAATAGAAACCACATCAATGGCGCTGCATCCGCCCGCCGCCATCAGCACCATTTCCATCGGGCTTGGCGCTTTGTCGCCGGAGTTGCCGTCCATCAGGATTTGGTGGCCCGATGCGGACTCACCGATGAACGTTAACCCTTCAACCCATTTCACACGTGCCTGCATTTTCTTCACTCCGGAGTGGCAATTTTCTTTACAGATTACGCGTACATAACAAAACTCGCAACGGAAGGCGACCTGCGTCATGCTGAAGCGAGACACCAGGAGACAGGCGGTAAAAGCTATGCTAAAACACTCTGGATGCTACAGAGATAAATGGATGTTACGCATGTATGCATGACATCATACTTTAGAGACCGCAGATGACGCTGACGGTCCACTTCCCTGGATGCGGGAAGCTTAGATTGCAACCCCAGACGTAGGGGCTCATCCTGTGTCTGAGACAGCTTATAACAGAGGATAATCGCGCATGGTGCTTGGCAAACCACAAACAGACCCGACGCTTGAATGGTTCTTGTCTCATTGCCACATTCATAAGTACCCGTCGAAGAGCACGCTGATTCACCAGGGTGAAAAAGCGGAAACGCTGTACTACATCGTTAAAGGCTCAGTGGCAGTGCTGATCAAGGACGAAGAGGGTAAAGAGATGATCCTCTCCTACCTGAACCAGGGAGATTTTATCGGTGAACTGGGCCTGTTCGAAGAGGGTCAGGAGCGCAGTGCATGGGTACGCGCTAAAACTGCTTGTGAAGTGGCTGAAATCTCGTACAAAAAATTCCGTCAGTTAATCCAGGTTAACCCGGATATCCTGATGCGTCTTTCCTCGCAAATGGCGCGTCGCCTGCAGGTCACTTCAGAAAAAGTGGGTAACCTCGCCTTCCTGGATGTAACCGGCCGTATCGCGCAAACGCTGTTAAACCTGGCGAAACAGCCAGATGCAATGACCCATCCGGACGGCATGCAAATTAAAATTACTCGCCAGGAAATTGGTCAGATCGTCGGTTGTTCCCGTGAAACAGTGGGCCGCATTCTCAAAATGCTCGAAGATCAGAACCTGATCTCCGCCCACGGTAAAACCATCGTCGTATACGGAACGCGTTAATCTGTAAAACGGCGCAGCTTACGCGCTGCGTCGTTTTTCTTCCCTCATGTGGCGCAGGCTGATTTATCACCCCGAAATCAACTACGCACTGCGACAAACGCTGGTGTTATGTTTACCTGTGGCCATTGGTCTGGTTACTGGTCATCTGCAACAAGGTCTGCTGTTTTCCCTCGTTCCCGCCTGCTGCAACATTGCCGGGCTTGATACGCCACATAAACGTTTTTTCAAACGCCTGATCATTGGCGGAACGCTGTTTGCAGGCAGCAGCCTGGCGGTGCAGCTATTGCTGGCGAAAGATCTTCCATTGCCGCTGATCCTCACCGGGCTGACGCTGGTTTTAGGCGTAACCGCCGAAATCAGTGCGCTGCACGGTCGCCTGCTCCCGGCTTCGCTCATTGCCGCCATCTTTACGCTCAGCCTCGCCGGTAACATGCCGGTATGGGAGCCGATACTTATCTATGCGCTGGGCACGCTGTGGTACGGATTGTTCAACTGGTTCTGGTTCTGGATGTGGCGCGAGCAACCGCTGCGCGAATCGCTCAGCCTGCTCTACCGGCAACTGGCGGATTACTGCGAGGCGAAATACAGCCTGCTGACGCAGCATGCCGACCCGGAAAAAGCGCTGCCACCTTTGCTTGCCCGCCAGCAAAAAGCGGTGGATATGATAAGCCAGTGCTATCAACAACTGCATATGCTGGCTGCCAATAAACATAACGATTACAAACGGCTACTGCGGGTTTTCCAGGTAGGGATTGATTTGCAAGAGCACATTTCGGTGAGTTTGCACCAGCCGGAAGAAGTGCAAAAACTGGTGGAACAAACCCACGCCGAACAGGTGATCCGCTGGAACGCGCAAACCGTCGCCGCTCGCCTGCGCGTGCTGGCAGACGACATTCTCTATCACCGCTATCCCACGCGCTTCAACATGGATAAGCAGATTGGCGCGCTGGAAAAAATCGCCCGCCAGCACCCGGATAACCCGGTCGGGCAGTTCTGCGCCTGGCATTTTAGCCGTATCGCGCGCGTCTTGCGCACTCAGCGCCCTCTCTATGCCCGCGATCTGATGGCGGAAAAGCAGCGTCGTCTGCCCCTTTTCCCGGCGCTGAAAAGCTATTTATCACTGAAATCTGCGGCGCTGCGTAATGCCGCACGAATCAGCGTCATGCTCAGTATCGCCAGCCTGATGGGCAGCGCCCTGCATTTACCGAAACCCTACTGGATCATGATGACGGTGATGTTTGTCACGCAAAACGGTTATGGCGCAACGCGCGTTCGCATTGTCCACCGGGCGGCGGGCACCATTGCGGGGCTGGTGATTGCCGGGGCGACGCTGCACTTTCATGTTCCACTCGGTTTTACGCTGGCCGCGATGCTGATGATTACGCTGGTCAGTTATCTCATTATTCGGAAAAGCTACGGCTGGGCAATGGTGGGTTTTACCATTACCGCCGTCTACACCTTGCAGCTGCTGACGCTAAATGGTGAGGAGTTTATTGTCGCTCGCCTTATCGACACGTTGATTGGTTGTCTGATTGCTTTCGGTGGCATGGTCTGGCTGTGGCCGCAGTGGCAAAGTGGCTTGCTGCGCCAGAATGCGCACGATGCGCTGGAAACAGATCAGGAAGCGATTCGCCTGATCTTAAGCGATAACCCGCAGCCCACTCCGCTTGCCTGGCAGCGCATGCGCGTAAACCAGGCGCATAACGCCCTGTTTAATTCACTAAACCAGGCGATGCAGGAACCGGGCTTCAATACGCGTTATCTGGAAGATATGAAACTGTGGGTAACGCACAGCCAGTTTATCGTTGAGCATATTAATGCGATGACGACGCTGGCACGTGAACATACGATGTTGACGCCGGAGCTGGCGCAACGTTATTTGCAATCCTGCGAAATTGCCCTGCAGCGCTGCCAGCAGCGGCTGGAGTATGACGGGCCGGGAGGATCCGGCGATGTGAATATTCTCGAAGCCCCGGAAGCATTAACGCACGGGCCAATGAGCACGCTGGAGCAGCATTTACAGCGGATTATCGGGCATCTGAACACCATGCACACCATTTCGTCGGTAGCATGGCGTCAACGCCCGCATCATGGCATTTGGTTAAACCGCCGCCTTAACCGTTGACCACTTTCGCCACCGCATTCGCGAAGCGCTTCATCCCTTCTTCGATATCCTGCGCGTCAATAATCAGCGAAGGCACAAAACGCATGACGTCCGGGCCGGCATTCAGCACCATGACGCCCGCATCGGCAGCGGCGTAGAGGAAGTCGCGCGCACGGCCTTTATATTGCGGATTCAGCTCAGCACCAATCAGCAGCCCCATGCCACGAATATCGCTAAACAGGTCAAACTTCTCGCCAATTTGCTGCAGATGTTTAACGAAAAACTGACGTTTTTCATTCACGCCGCTGAGCACTTCCGCCGTGTTGATAATGTCGAATGCGGTTCCTGCGACGGCGCAGGCCAGCGGGTTGCCACCGTAAGTAGAGCCGTGTGAACCGGCGTGGAAGACACTGGCAATTTCATGTGTAGTCAGCATCGCGCTGATAGGGAAACCGCCGCCGAGCGCTTTGGCGCTGGTCAGAATATCCGGCGTCACACCATAGTGCATGTAAGCAAACAACTCTCCGCTGCGGCCCATGCCGCACTGCACTTCGTCGAACACCAGCAGAGCGTTGTGCTGATCGCACAGCTCGCGCAAACCTTTCAGGAAATCCGGTGTGGCGGCAGTAACGCCGCCTTCGCCCTGAATAGGCTCTACCACTACCGCGCAGGTGTGATCGTCCATCACTGCTTTCACCGCGTGCAGATCGTTAAACGGCACATGGATAATGTCCGCCGGTTTCGGGCCAAAGCCATCGGAATACTTCGGCTGGCCGCCCACGCTTACGGTAAACAGCGAACGGCCGTGGAAGGCATTATGAAACGCGATGATTTTTGTTTTGTATGGACTGTGACGCGTAGATGCATAAAAACGCGCCAGCTTGAATGCTGTTTCGTTAGCTTCAGTGCCGGAGTTCATAAACACCACACGCTCGGCAAACGTGGCGTCAATGAGTTTACGCGCCAGGCGCAGAGCAGGCTCGTTGGTAAAAACATTGCTGGTGTGCCACAGCGTTTCGCCCTGCGTTTTCAGCGTCTCCACCAGCGCCGGATGGCAGTGCCCTAACGCAGTAACCGCAATTCCACCTGCAAAATCAACGTACTCTTTACCCTGCTGATCCCACACCCTGCTGCCTTTACCCTTTACCGGGATAAACTCGGCCGGTGCGTAAATTGGCAGAATAACGTCATCGAAGTTTGCACGCGTTACCGCGTCTTGCTGAGTTGCCATGGCTTGCCCATCCAGTTTTACGTTGCATTGATTGTGAAAATATAATCACGAAATATGCATAAAAAATCAGTTAATGGCAACCACAAATCAGCGTTCGAGGAAGTTTTTCAATAACTGATGTCCCTGCTCGCTCAGGATACTTTCCGGGTGAAATTGCACCCCTTCCAGATTCCACTCCAGGTGGCGAATGCCCATGATCTCGCCGCTATCGCTCCAGGCGGTAATCTCAAAGCATGCCGGTAACGTAGGCGGATCGATAACCAGGGAATGGTAACGGGTGACGGTTAACGGATTATTAAGCCCGCTAAATACGCCAGTGCCGTTGTGGGTGACAGGCGATGTCTTACCGTGCATCACTTTTGCCGCACGAACGATAGTCGCGCCAAAGACCTGCGCAATCGCCTGATGACCAAGACAAACGCCAAGAAGCGGCAATTTCCCCGCGTAATGGCGGATAATCGCCAGCGAAACGCCGGACTCATCCGGCGTACAGGGACCGGGCGAAATCACGATCTTTTCCGGTGCCAGCGCAGCAATATCGGCAAGCGCGATCTCATCGTTACGCCGCACCTCTACGCTTGCCCCCAGTTCACAAAAATATTGATACAGGTTCCAGGTAAAGGAGTCGTAATTGTCGATAAGCAGGATCATAGCGGCCTCTGGTGTCGGAAACCGCGCTAGTTTACTCGCTTTCGACCGCTTCGCTCACCACTTTGCTGAAGATGGTGCAAAGCGGCGCTAAGTCGCCCATTGCGCCTGCCTGGTTTGCCTCGCGCCACTCATCAGGATCGATGCCACGCCAGTCGAGCGAAAAACCCGCGTGCAGCGCAAGTTGTTCAAAGAAAATGCGCTGAGCGATGCCGTTGCCAAGGCGAAACGGGTGCAGCACATTGATTTCACAGTAGTAGTGCGCCAGCCGCTCAATAAACGCTGCTTTTTCCAGCCCGCACAGCCACTCTTCATCTTCCAGTTGCTGCATCAATGCATTGCCCTCTTTCTCGATATACTCGAAGTGGCAAAACCGGGTATCGCCTTCGTAAATATCCACTTCACGGATCTGTCCGGCCCAGTCGAACACATCCTGATAAAGATGGTGGTGAATGGCGCATAAATGAGGAAGACCGCGTACCATCGGGCCAAGATCGAGTGTGGCGGCGCGTAAGGCGGTGAACTGATAAGCCGCCTGCTCCAGTTTCTGCGCCTGGCGAAGCCCCAGCTCATTGCGCATCACATTCAGGCCAGGATAGAGGTACGGATCGCGCCCGTCGCCGAATTTATCGCTCATAGTGCCTCCGCAGTTCTTCAAGGCGCGCATCGGCTTCCGCGCTACTTAGCGTCACCAGTTCGCTGTCGACATTTTCCAGCCGCCGGCTGGCCTGAAAATTGGCATTGCGCTGCTGTTCCCAGAGACGGGATTTTTGCCGGTCGGTGAGTTTTTTGGCCATAGCGCCTCCCTGTTTCACATGTCGGTGCCCAAATTATAAGCAGAAATGACAGGTTACGCAGGGAAGCTCAGGAAGCACGGGGTGAACACCCCGTGCGGGAGAAACTTACGGCAGCACTTTCGCGGAGAGAATAACGACCGGTTTTGACGGAACATTCTGGTAAGGCCCGACATCGTGCGTCGGTACCTGGGAAATTTTGTCGGCGACATCCATGCCCTTCACCACTTTACCAAACACCGCATAACCAAAGTCGCGCTGGCCATGATCGAGGAAAGCGTTGTCAGCAACGTTGATAAAGAACTGGCTGGTTGCGCTGTCTTTATCGGCAGTGCGCGCCATCGAAATGGTGCCACGCGTGTTACGCAAGCCATTGTCAGCCTCGTTTTTAATAGGCGGGTTAGGCTGCTTTTGCTGCATTTGTTCGTTGAAACCACCGCCCTGCACCATAAATCCCGGGATCACACGATGAAACGTGGTGTTGTTATAGAAACCGTTATTTACGTAATCAAGGAAGTTTTTCACCGACACAGGGGCTTTCTGGTTGTTCAGCTCCAGTTCAATGTTACCGGCGGAAGTGGTGAGCAGAACATGAGGATCGCCTTTTGCCGCCAGCGCAGCAGAAGAGAAAGCAGAAAGGGCAAACACAGCCGCAACAGCCGCCAGAGTCGATTTAACCATAAGGTTTCCTTAACGAAGAGCAGTAAAGAAAGCGAGTGGCTTGATTCTAAAGAGCAGTCAGCCAGCAGGCCAGCCTTTTACTTAATTTTACGTATTTAGTAACAGATGTAACGCCAGACCGCTCACAACCCGCTTCACGAAGGCTACATACCTGAACGATAACGGCTAAAAATCACCGCTTCACCACCGTTATCCATCTGAATCCACCTTTGCGCAGGTTGCGTGCTGGCAATGATCCGCCCTTGTCGAATCGACCAGCGTACCGGCGACTGGCAGCGCACCGCATCAAAACCGCTTTCAACGGGCAAAATGACCATGTTCGCCGGGTTACCCGTTTCAATCCCGTATTGCGTTAAACCAAACGTTCTGGCGCTGTTATGCGTGATAAGACGCAACCCATCATTAATTTGCTGGTAGCCCATCAACTGACAAACGTGCAGCCCCATATGCAGCACCTGCAACATATTGCCGGTGCCAAGCGGATACCAGGGATCAAACACATCGTCATGGCCAAAGCAGACATTTATTCCCGCTGCCAGGAGCTCTTTCACCCGCGTAATTCCCCGGCGCTTTGGATAATCGTCAAAGCGCCCCTGCAAGTGAATGTTTACCAGCGGGTTAGCGACAAAGTTAATGCCGGAAAGCTTTAACAAACGGAACAGCCTCGAGGTATACGCGCCATTGTAAGAGTGCATCGCCGTGGTATGGCTGGCGGTGACGCGCGGGCCCATGCCCATCTTCAGCGCCAGCGCGGCAACGGTTTCGACAAAGCGCGACTGCTCGTCGTCAATTTCATCACAGTGAATATCCAACGGGCGGTCATATTTTTGCGCCAGTGCGAACGCAATGTGCAGCGATTCAACACCATATTCGCGGGTAAATTCAAAGTGCGGGATCGCGCCAACCACATCCGCGCCAAGCTGGAGCGCCTCTTCCAGCAATGCAGCACCGTTGGGATAGGAAAGAATTCCCTCCTGCGGGAAAGCGACGATTTGCAGATCAATCCACGGCGCGACCTCGACTTTTACTTCCAGCATGGCTTTCAGCGCCGTCAGGCTGGGATCGGAAACATCAACATGGGTCCGTACATGCTGCACGCCGTTGGCCATTTGCCACTTCAATGTTTGCCAGGCGCGCGCTTTGACATCCTGGTGGCTCAGCAGCGCTTTGCGTTCCGCCCAACGCTCAATGCCTTCAAACAGCGTGCCGGATTGATTCCAGTTCGGCTCTCCGGCAGTTTGCGTGGTATCCAGGTGAATATGCGGTTCGACAAACGGCGGTAGCGCCAGCCCACCGTGCGCATTCAGCACTTCCAGGCTATCGCTGTGTGTTTCATTCATCGGAGTGATTTCACCGAAGCGACCATTCTCAATCGCGATTTGCCATAACCCTTCGCGATCGGGTAAATGCACATTCTGAACTAACCAAATCGGTGCTGCCGACATAGTGTGACTCCCTCTGTTTCCCTCCGATAATTTGTATCAGACGTGCGTGCAAAAACCCTCTTTTTTTGTACACAAATTCCGCAAACCATAAAAACCAGTGATATCCGCGACTTATAAAAACCAATAAAAATCAAATATCTACCCATTAAGTGGTATGCGAAGGTGTATTTGATGTACATCAATAAGCCGGGTAGCTGAATCGTTAAGGTAGGTGGTAGTAGAAAAGAAATCGAGGCAAAAATGAGCAAAGTCAAACTCGCTATTATCGGTAACGGCATGGTCGGTCACCGTTTTATTGAGGATCTCCTCGATAAAGCCGACGCCAGCCAGTTCGATATTACCGTCTTCTGTGAGGAGCCGCGTAAAGCCTACGACCGCGTCCACCTCTCTTCCTATTTTTCCCACCATACGGCTGAAGAGCTGTCGCTGGTTCGCGAAGGCTTTTACGAGAAACACGGCGTAAAAGTGCTGGTCGGCGAGCGTGCTATCACTATCAACCGTCAGGAAAAAGTGATCCACTCCAGCGCCGGACGCACGGTTTATTACGACAAATTGATCATGGCTACCGGTTCCTATCCGTGGATCCCGCCGATCAAAGGTTCCGAAACACAAGACTGCTTCGTTTATCGCACCATTGAAGATTTGAACGCCATTGAATCCTGCGCCCGTCGCAGCCGCCGCGGCGCGGTCGTCGGGGGCGGTTTGCTCGGTCTGGAAGCGGCCGGAGCGCTGAAAAACTTAGGCGTGGAAACCCACGTCATTGAATTTGCGCCAATGCTGATGGCAGAACAGCTCGACCAGATGGGCGGCGAGCAACTGAAGCGCAAAATTGAAAGCATGGGTGTGCGCGTGCACACCAGCAAAAATACCAAAGAGATTGTGCAGGAAGGCACCGAAGCGCGTAAAACCATGCATTTTGCTGATGGTAGCGCACTGGAAGTCGACTTTATCGTCTTCTCCACCGGTATTCGCCCGCGCGACAAACTGGCGACCCAGTGCGGCCTGGAAGTGGCGCAGCGCGGCGGTATCGTGATCAACGATAGCTGCCAGACCTCGGATCCGAATATCTATGCCATCGGCGAATGCGCCAGCTGGAACAACCGCGTATACGGTCTGGTCGCGCCAGGTTACAAAATGGCGCAGGTGGCAGTGGATCATATCCTCGGCACCGCCAACGCCTTTGAAGGTGCAGACCTCAGCGCCAAACTGAAACTGCTCGGCGTCGATGTTGGTGGTATCGGCGACGCGCATGGTCGTACGCCAGGCGCACGCAGCTATGTCTATCTCGACGAAAGCAAAGAAGTTTACAAGCGCCTGATTGTCAGCCCGGATAACAAAACCCTGCTCGGCGCAGTACTGGTGGGTGACACCAGTGATTTCGGCAACCTGCTGCAACTGGTGCTGAACGCTATTGAACTGCCGGAAAACCCGGATGCGCTGATCCTGCCGGCCCATGCGGCAGGCGGTAAACCCTCTATCGGCGTGGATAAGCTGCCGGACAGCGCGCAGATCTGCTCCTGCTTCGACGTCACCAAAGGCGACCTGATTGCCGCGATTAACAAAGGCTGTCACACCGTTGCGGCACTGAAAGCAGAAACCAAAGCCGGTACGGGCTGCGGCGGTTGTATCCCACTGGTAACCCAGGTGCTGAACGCCGAACTGGCGAAACAGGGTATCGAAGTAACCAATAATCTGTGTGAGCACTTCGCTTACTCACGCCAGGAGCTGTACCACCTGATCCGCGTGGAAGGCATCAAATCCTTCGACGAACTGCTGGCAAAATATGGCAAAGGTTATGGTTGCGAAGTGTGTAAACCGACCATCGGTTCACTGCTGGCTTCCTGCTGGAATGAGTACATCCTGAAACCGCAGCACACACCGTTGCAGGATACCAACGACAACTTCCTCGCCAACATCCAGAAAGATGGCACCTATTCCGTGATCCCGCGCTCCGCAGGCGGCGAAATCACCCCGGAAGGGCTGATGGAAGTGGGCCGTATTGCCCGTGAATTCAATCTCTACACCAAAATCACCGGTTCTCAGCGTATTGGCCTGTTTGGCGCGCAAAAAGACGACCTGCCGGAAATCTGGCGTCAGTTGATTAACGCGGGTTTTGAAACCGGGCACGCCTACGCCAAAGCATTACGTATGGCGAAAACCTGTGTCGGTTCGACCTGGTGCCGTTACGGTGTGGGTGACAGTGTGGGCTTCGGCGTTGAGCTGGAAAACCGCTACAAAGGGATTCGTACCCCGCACAAAATGAAGTTCGGCGTTTCTGGCTGTACCCGTGAATGTGCCGAAGCACAGGGTAAAGACGTGGGGATCATCGCCACGGAAAAAGGCTGGAACCTGTATGTGTGCGGTAACGGCGGCATGAAGCCGCGCCACGCGGATCTGCTGGCGGCGGATCTCGATCGCGAAACCCTGCTGCACTATCTTGACCGCTTTATGATGTTCTACATCCGTACCGCCGACAAACTGACGCGTACCGCCTCCTGGCTCGACAGCATGGAAGGCGGCATCGAATATCTGAAGAGCGTGATTATCGATGACAAACTGGGCTTTGACGCGCAGCTTGAAGAAGAGATGACCCGCCTGCGTGAAGCGGTAGTCTGCGAATGGACTGAAACGGTGAACACGCCTTCTGCGCAGCTTCGCTTCAAACACTTTATCAACAGCGACCGCCGCGATCCGAACGTGCAGGTAGTGCCAGAGCGTCAGCAACATCGCCCGG
The DNA here is from genome assembly GCF_039409795.1 of Kosakonia sp. PSU_27. Classification (NCBI taxonomy): domain Bacteria; kingdom Pseudomonadati; phylum Pseudomonadota; class Gammaproteobacteria; order Enterobacterales; family Enterobacteriaceae; genus Kosakonia; species Kosakonia sp. PSU_27. The sequence continues at coordinate 37,002 of NZ_JBCIVK010000006.1, forward strand.
CAACCCCGTATGAACGAATTCCGGTGGTGTTAGTGGAGGATAACGCATGAGCCAGTGGAACACCGTCTGCAAAATCGACGACATCATCCCGGCGACCGGTGTGTGTGCGTTGGTGAAAGGTCAGCAAGTCGCGATTTTCCGCCCGCGCCATGATGATCAAGTGTATGCCATCAGCAATATCGACCCGTTTTTTGAGTCCAGCGTGCTCTCTCGCGGCCTTATCGCTGAACATCAGGGCGAGTTATGGGTTGCCAGCCCGCTGAAAAAACAGCGCTTCCGCCTGCGCGACGGCGTATGCATGGAAGATGAAAGCCGCTCTGTCGCGCATTTCGATGCGCGCGTGAAAGACGGCGAAGTACAGATTAAAGCGTAATACCCCTGCGGGGGCGCAATGCTCCCGCTGTTTCACTTTTTCGTTTTCATTTTTTCCTTTTAAACATTTTCTTTTAACTTTGGATAATCAACATCATGTTTACCGACACTATTAATAAGTGCGCGGCTAACGCTGCGCGTATCGCTCGCCTCTCTTCACAAAATCCGCTGGGTTTCTGGATAAGCTCTGCCATGGCGGGCGCTTATGTTGGCCTCGGCATCATCCTGATTTTTACCCTTGGTAACCTGCTTGATCCAACATTGCGCCCGCTGGTGATGGGCGCGACGTTCGGTATCGCCTTAACGCTGGTGATTATCGCCGGTTCTGAATTGTTTACCGGTCACACCATGTTTCTGACGCTGGGCGTCAAAGCGGGCACCATCAGCCACGGGCAAATGTGGGCTATTTTGCCGCAAACCTGGCTCGGTAATTTGCTCGGCTCAGTGTTCGTCGCGCTGCTGTACAGCTGGGGCGGTGGCAGTTTGTTACCGGTGGATACGAGTCTGGTGCATGCGGTAGCGCTGGCGAAAACCAGTGCGCCAGCAACGGTGCTGTTCTTTAAGGGCGCGCTGTGTAACTGGCTGGTGTGCCTGGCTATCTGGATGGCAATCCGTACCGAAGGCGCAGCAAAATTCCTCGCTATCTGGTGGTGTCTGCTGGCGTTTATCGCCTCGGGTTACGAACACTCCATCGCCAATATGACGCTCTTTGCCCTCTCCTGGTTTGGTCATCACAGCGAGGCGTATACCCTCTCCGGTATCGGTCATAACCTGCTGTGGGTAACGCTTGGCAATACTCTCTCTGGTGCGGTATTTATGGGGTTAGGTTACTGGTATGCTACGCCGAAATCTGAGCGTCCTTCTGCGGTCACCCGCGTGGCAAGCCAGGCTACAGCGAATAACTAAAATGTTGAGGTAATGTCGTGGACCATTTGCCAATTTTTTGCCAGCTACGCGATCGCCGGTGCCTGCTTGTCGGTGGAGGCGATGTCGCAGAACGTAAAGCCCGGCTGTTAATGGATGCGGGTGCACGGCTTACCGTTAACGCGCTCACGTTTGTTCCTCAGTTCACCGTCTGGGCCGAAGAAGGCATGCTGACGCTGGTTGAAGGCGAATTTAGCGAAACGCTGTTAGACGCGTGTTGGCTGGCGATTGCCGCAACGGATGACGAAGCGGTTAATCAGCGCGTCAGCGATGCCGCAGAGCAGCGCCGTATCTTCTGTAACGTTGTCGATGCGCCCAAACAGGCGAGCTTTATCATGCCGTCAATCATTGACCGCTCGCCGTTGATGGTGGCAGTCTCTTCCGGCGGCACATCGCCAGTGCTGGCGCGTCTGCTGCGTGAAAAACTCGAATCGCTGTTGCCGCAGCATCTGGGCCACGTCGCCCATTACGCAGGCAAACTACGCAGCCGGGTCAAGAAACAGTTCGCCAGTATGAGCGAGCGTCGCCGCTTCTGGGAAAAATTGTTCGTCAATGACCGACTGGCGCAATCCCTGGCGAACCAGGACACCAACGCCGTGGAAAAAATAACCGAACAACTGCTGGCCGAGCCACTGGATAATCGTGGTGAAGTGGTACTGGTTGGCGCGGGGCCTGGCGACGCCGGGCTACTGACCTTAAAAGGTTTGCAGCAGATCCAGCAAGCCGATGTGGTGGTGTATGACCGGCTGGTTTCCGATGAGATCATGAACCTGGTGCGCCGCGACGCTGACCGGGTGTTTGTTGGCAAACGCGCGGGCTATCACTGTGTACCGCAGGAGGAGATCAATCAGATCCTGCTGCGCGAAGCGCAAAGCGGTAAACGGGTTGTCCGGCTCAAAGGCGGCGACCCGTTTATTTTCGGTCGCGGCGGCGAAGAGCTGGAAACGCTCTGCCACGCGGGTATCCCTTTTTCGGTGGTGCCAGGCATCACAGCGGCATCCGGCTGTTCGGCCTACTCCGGCATTCCGTTAACCCACCGAGATTACGCACAAAGCGTGCGGCTGGTGACGGGGCACCTGAAAACCGGTGGTGAGCTGGACTGGGCCAATCTGGCTGCGGAAAAGCAAACGCTGGTGTTCTATATGGGGCTGAATCAGGCGGCGACGATTCAGGCGCAATTAATAGAGCATGGAATGCAGACAGATATGCCGGTGGCGCTGGTGGAAAACGGCACCTCGGTACAACAGAAAGTCGTGAGTGGTGATTTGACGCAACTGGGCGAACTGGCGCAGCAGGTGCAAAGCCCGGCGCTGATCATCGTTGGTCGCGTGGTGGGACTGCGCGATAAGCTTAAATGGTTTTAAAAACAGAAAAAGGGCAGGTAAACCTGCCCTTTTTAATGGTGCCAACGATTACGGTTTAGCAACGAAACCAATCGCTTCGTAGACTTTCTTCAGGGTTTCCGATGCCCGCGCGCTGGCTTTTTCCGCGCCGTCTTTCATCACCTGTTGCAGGAAGGCTTCATCATTGCGATAGCGATGATAACGCTCTTGCAGCTCGGTCAGCATGCCGGAAACGGCATCCGCCACTTCCCCTTTCAGATGACCATACATTTTGCCTTCAAAGTGCTGTTCCAGCTCGGCAATACTCTGGCCGGTTACGGCAGAGAGAATATCCAGCAGGTTGGAAACACCGGCTTTGTTGGCGATGTCGTAGCGAACCACCGGCGGCTCGTCGGAGTCGGTCACCGCGCGTTTGATTTTTTTCACCACCGATTTCGGATCTTCCAGCAGGCCGATAACGTTGTTGCGGTTATCGTCCGACTTGGACATCTTCTTGGTCGGCTCCAGCAGCGACATCACGCGTGCGCCAGATTTTGGAATAAACGGCTCAGGCACTTTAAAGATATCGCCATAAATCGCGTTAAAACGCTGTGCGATATCGCGGCTCAGTTCCAGATGCTGTTTCTGGTCTTCACCCACCGGCACCTGGTTGGTTTGATACAGCAGAATGTCTGCCGCCATCAGCACCGGGTAATCAAACAGACCGGCGTTGATGTTTTCCGCATAGCGCGCAGATTTGTCTTTGAACTGGGTCATGCGGCTCAGTTCACCGAAATAGGTGTAGCAGTTCAGCGCCCAGCCGAGCTGTGCATGCTCCGGCACATGGGACTGAACGAAGATGGTGCTTTTTTGCGGATCGATGCCGCACGCCAGGTAAAGAGCCAGCGTGTCCAGCGTCGCCTTACGCAGCGCTAGCGGATCCTGGCGCACGGTAATCGCGTGCTGGTCAACGATGCAGTAGATACAGTGATAGTCGTCCTGCATGTTCACCCACTGACGCAGCGCACCCATATAGTTACCAATGGTTAATTCACCTGAGGGCTGTGCGCCACTAAAGACGATGGGCTTAGTCATTTTTCGTTTCCTGATTTTCACTGTGCGAAAGCCCGAGTGCGGGCAGTAAATCTTTGAAGTGATCGAACACGTAGTCCGGCTCACTGGCGGTAATCGCTTCGCCGTAGTTATAACCGTAAGTCATACCGACACAGACGCTTCCAGCCGCTTTTGCCGCCAGGATGTCATTGCGCGAATCACCGACGAAGAGCAATTCATGAGGTTGAATATTGAGCTTTTTGCACACCAGAAGCAACGGTTCCGGGTGCGGCTTTTTGTTTACCACATCATCGCCGCCGACCACAAAGGTGAAATATTGCGCAATACCCAGCGCCTCCAGCAGCGGTGCCACGAACGGCGTCGGCTTATTGGTCACCAGCGCCAGTGGCAAGCCTTTAGCATGCAGAGCTGCCAGCGTTTGTGCCACGTCCGGGAAGAGAAAACTGCCCTCTTCCACCGTCTCTTCGTAATATCGGTTGAACAACTTACGCAGCATGCGTATCTGCTCTTCTTGCGGAATATCGTGACCCACATCCGGCTTACCTTGCGCCGCGCGCTGGCTGGTGCGCTCCTGGCGAGCCCAGTTAAACGCCCGCTCCATCAACACATCCGCGCCGTTACCAATCCAGGTCACCACGCGCGCTTCGCCCGCCTGCGGTAACTCAAGCGCATACAGCGCGCTATCAACAGCAGCGGTCAGACCCGGTGCGCTATCCACCAGCGTACCGTCGAGATCAAAAGCAATACCCTGAATCGACTGCATTTTATTCATGACTTACCTTTGCCAGTTCACTACGCATTTCATCAATAACCTGTTTGTAATCCGGTTTATCGAAAATTGCCGAGCCTGCGACAAACATATCCGCGCCCGCTGCGGCAATTTCACCGATATTGCTCACCTTCACACCACCGTCGACTTCGAGACGGATGTCAAAGCCTGAGGCATCAATGCGACGACGCACTTCACGCAGCTTATCCAGCGTGTGTGGAATGAAAGACTGGCCGCCAAAGCCGGGGTTTACCGACATCAGCAGGATCACGTCCAGTTTATCCATCACGTAATCCAGGTAGCTGAGCGGTGTTGCCGGGTTAAGCACCAGTCCCGCTTTACAACCGTGTTCTTTGATGAGCTGCAGGGAGCGATCGACGTGTTCGGAGGCTTCGGGATGAAAGGTGATAATGCTTGCGCCAGCGGCGGCGAAGTCCGGGATCAGCCGATCAACCGGTTTCACCATCAGGTGAACATCAATAGGCGCGGTGATGCCATAATTACGCAGCGCTTTGAGCACCATCGGGCCAATGGTCAAATTCGGCACGTAATGGTTATCCATCACGTCGAAATGCACCACGTCACCACCTGCAGCCAGTACGGCGGCGGTATCTTCGCCGAGGCGTGCAAAATCAGCCGACAGAATCGAAGGGGCAATCAAATACTGTTTCATCCGCATCTCCTTGAGAAAGTAGGGTTCGGCAGGCAGCGCGGTGAATGCGAATTATCGCGGAGCCGGGCGATAGAGTGCCAGCAGCTCATCCACCTTTTTACGTGTACCACCGTTACTGCTGATACTGCGCCGCACTTTTACCACGTGCAATTTTGCCTGACTGTACCACTCACGCGTTAATAGCGTGTCGTGGTTGGAAATCAATACCGGGATCCGGTTTTGCACCAGGCTTTCGGCAATCGCCGCCAAATGCGCCTGCTGCTCAAGACTGAAACTGTTGGTGTGATACGCCGTAAAATTGGCCGTCGCCGACAGCGGGGCGTAAGGCGGATCGCAGTAGACCACGGAGTTCTCGTCCGCGCGCGCCATGCTATCTGCGTAAGACTCGCAGTAAAAAAAGGCATTCTGCGCTTTTTCGGCGAAGTGATACAACTCCGCTTCCGGGAAATAGGGTTTCTTATAACGCCCGAAAGGCACGTTGAATTCACCGCGCAAATTATAGCGGCACAGGCCGTTGTAGCCATGGCGATTGAGGTATAAAAACAGCAGCGCACGCCGGAAAGGATCCTGGCACTGGTTAAACTCTTCGCGTAGCTGATAGTAAACCACGGACTGGTTTGTCGCAGGGGCAAACAACGCCCGCGCCTGGCGCACATACTCGTCAGGCTGGTCTTTAACGATGTTATAGAGGCTAATCAAATCGCTGTTGATATCAGCGAGGATATAGCGGGAGAACGACGTGTTGAGAAACACCGAACCCGCGCCGACGAACGGCTCGATAAGGCATTCACCCTGCGGCAGATGCCTTCCGATATCGTCCAGCAGGGGGTATTTCCCCCCTGCCCATTTCAAAAAAGCGCGATTCTTTTTCATGCTGACTGATTACTTACACTCTCTCCGGCTGTGGAGAAAGCTCCGACAGCATCCTGCGCTTTATACATTACTTCAGATCGGCCTGAACCTGATGTATCGGTTTGGCCCAGGGATTTTTCGCCTGTACGTCTGCCGGCAACGCCGCGACAGCGCGTTTCGCATCGTCTTTAGATGCGTACACACCGCTCACCAGCACGTACCACGGCTGACCGTTACGCGTTGTCTGGTAAACCACGAAGTTTTTCAGATTCTCTTTCTTCGCCCATGCATTCAGGTTGTTAGAGTTCGAGGAACTGCTCAACTGCAGCGTGTAGTGGTTACCCGGCGCAGATTTTAACGCTCCAACATTCCCGGTGGCGGCAGCAGCGCTTGCCGCAGGCGCGGCGCTGGCTGCAGGTGCAGTCGCGGCTTTAGCCTGAGTTTGCACTGGTGACGATGTTACCGCAGGCGCTTTTACCGGCGAGGTCGCGGCGGTTTCAGTGCGTTTCGGCGGCTGAGCAACCGGTTTGGATTCGGCTTTCGGTTCTGCTTTCGCCACTGGCTCTTTAGCAACCGCCTTCGGCTCGATCACCATCTGTTTGCGTTCGGCACGCGGCGCAGCGGTATGGCTTTGAGCTGCAGCAGATTGTTGCTGACGCGCAGCAGCGCCATTGCCGTTACGTACCGGCGCAACTGTTGCAGGTTCAGTTGGCAGCGTCGAATTCACCGCGTTATCAATCTGCGACTGATTTTGTGGCTGAGTCAGTGCGTTATTCAGATCGCCCTGCACTTCAACACGCTGCTGGCCCGCAGGCGCGGCAGGAGCTTCAGCTTGTGATGGCGTAGAAGAAATTGGTGGCAGCGAGACATCCTGCTGCGCAGGTGCATTGCCTGAAGTGGGTTGCTGAGCAGGTGCTGGCTGTGCGCCATTTGCCTGATCTGCGGCACCGGTATTGCTGGCGTTGTTATTGCCTGCAGAGAGATCGATGCTTTTCTCCGCCGGTGCGTTTTGTTCATTACTCGTTGTCGGTGCGGGGGATTTCAGCGCGGAACCGATGCCGATGATTAACAGAAGCAGAACCAGAATGCCGACGCCCATCATCACATATTGACGGGAAGCGGGTTTCGCGGCTGCCGCTTTCTTACGTTTACGCGGACGGCGCTCTTCGCGCTCCTCGTCATACGCGTTTTCATCTTCTTCATAGCTCTCTTCTTCACGCTCATCACGCGCCCGGCGGCTGCGAGAAGGGCGGCGTTCGTCCGCATCGACATCAACATCATCAAAGTTGATCTGCGGTTCATCGACACGCTCGGAAGATTGGCGAGAACGACCAGTACGACGATCGCTGGGATCGGGTTTCAGCTCGTCTTCTGGTTTGAATTCATCCATTTAACACCCCACACAAAGGCGTATGCCACATCATGCATCCCGCCCGAAGTTAAACGCCACGCGGTGCGTGACCAGACCTTTCTAATAGTTACGCCTGCTGGCAATCAGCAATAGCGCCAAGTACTACGTCGTGCGGCACTCCGCCGCGAACTTCACTCTTCCCTATTGCCAACGGGAGCACTAAACGCATCTCTCCCGCCAGCACTTTTTTATCGCGCATCATGTGCGGTAAATAAGCCTGCGCGGACATCTCCTGCGGGCCTTGTACCGGCAAACCTGCTCGTTTCAGCAGCGCTTTTATACGCTGCGTATCCGCTTTGCTGAACTGGCCAAGACGTTCAGATGCATGCGCCGCCATCACCATACCTGCCGCGACAGCTTCACCGTGCAACCAGTTCCCGTAGCCCATTTCCGCTTCAATAGCGTGGCCGAAGGTATGCCCCAGATTCAGTAAAGCACGTAAGCCTGTTTCCCGCTCATCGGCGGCAACAACTTCTGCTTTCAGCTCACAACAACGACGAATACAGTACGCCATCGCCGGACCATCAAGGCGCAGCAACGCATCCATGTTCTGTTCCAGCCAGTCAAAGAACTCGCCGTCGAGAATAATGCCGTATTTGATCACTTCCGCGAGGCCGGACGATAATTCGCGGGCAGGAAGCGTAGCCAGACAATCAAGATCGACAATCACCGACGCAGGCTGATAAAACGCGCCGATCATGTTTTTGCCGAGGGGGTGGTTCACCGCTGTTTTGCCGCCAACAGAGGAATCAACCTGAGAAAGGAGCGTGGTCGGCACTTGAATAAAGCGCACACCGCGCTGATAGCTGGCGGCCGCAAAGCCGGTCAAATCGCCCACCACTCCACCGCCCAGCGCGACCAGTGTGGTATCGCGCCCATGGGGTTTTTGCAACAATGCGGTAAAGACCGTGTCCATCACCGCAAGGCTTTTGTACTGCTCGCCATCCGGCAGAATCACGCTATCCACTTTCACGCCAGCCTGTTCAAGAACATGGCGGACTTTATCAAGATAGAGCGGAGCCAGTGTTTCATTGGTGACCAGCATAACCTGATCACCAGACTTCAGAGGCGAGAAGGAAGCTGGATCGTTAAACAGACCAGCCGCGATGGTGATAGGGTAACTACGTTCCCCGAGAGTGACTGTGATCCTCTCCATGACGCGACATCCACCTTAGTTGCTTAAACCCGCAGGCGTGTGAATTAAGCCAGAATTAGTTGCTTTCCAGCATATGAATAATCTGGTTTGCCACCACTTTAGCACTCTGATCGTCGGTGCGAATGGTCACGTCGGCAATCTCTTCATACAACGGATTACGTTCGTCGGCCAACGCTTCCAGTACTTCGCGCGGCGGTGTATCCACCTGCAGAAGCGGGCGTTTTTTGTCACGTTGAGTGCGAGCTAATTGCTTTTCGATAGTGGTTTCCAGATAAACCACTACGCCACGGGCGGAGAGACGATTACGGGTCTCGCGAGACTTCACAGAGCCACCGCCGGTCGCCAGTACGATGCCCTGTTTTTCCGTCAGCTCATTGATGATTTTTTCTTCGCGATCGCGGAAGCCTTCTTCACCTTCAACATCGAAGACCCAGCCCACATCAGCTCCGGTTCGTTTCTCAATCTCTTGATCAGAATCGTAAAATTCCATATTGAGTTGTTGAGCTAACTGACGCCCAATAGTGCTTTTGCCGGCACCCATAGGCCCAACCAGAAAGATATTGCGTTTCTCTGCCATTTTTTCGGTACTACTAAGACTATTCGTTGATGATAAACCCGCTTCGCAAAGACTCGGCGTAGCAGGACATGAACTGAAACCTCATATGCGATAGTGCGAGAGTCAGATCGAAAATTATCTCAGTACTCCGGCTTGTTTGGCAACTGAATAAACACGCAATCCTTCATGCTGCTCATTGTTCGACGGAGACCACTGACGCTCAAATCGGTACTCCTTGTAAGCTAAATCATGTCTCACGTCAAACACATGAACCAAGTTCCATTGAAAAAGGGGGAGTTACGGCAGATTTAATGTACCGCCGCCAGCCTGGGCGTAATAAACACCACCAGCTCGCGCCGCTCATTATCTTTGGCGTCCTGGCGAAATAACCTGCCGATACCTGGAATTGAGCCTAAACCAGGAACCTGCGCCCTGTCGGCGGAGTTCTTTTGTGAGAAGATCCCACCAAGCGCCAGCGTATCGCCGCTTTTAACCTCTACCTGCGTTTCAATTTCCTGCTTGTCAATCGCCATCGCCTCGCCCCCTGCTTGCTGTAGCACCTGGCCTGGCATATTTTGGCTAATGCGCAGCTTCAGCCGCACACGGTTATCGGGCAGCACCGTCGGTGTAACTTCCATCCCCAGCACCGCCTCTTTAAATTCTACCGCCGTGCTACCGCTATCGCCGCTGGCAACCTGATAAGGTATTTCGCTCCCCTGCTTAATACTCGCCGGCTGGCGGTGAGAAGCCAACAAGCGTGGGCTGGCGATAATTTCAAGCTGCTGTTTTTGCTCAAGGGCTGACAACTCCAGCTCCAGCAGTTGGGCGTTGATACTGCCGATATTAAAGCTGACGCGCGTACTGGCATCCGGAACCGAGAGATCGGCAGAAACACCGCTAAGTCGCCCACGCGCTGCGGGTTTATCCTGCGCCAGTCCCCATTTCACCCCCAACTCGCGCAGGCTTTTTTCATTGATGGTGACAATATAAGCCGCCAGCTCTACCTGCTCGACCGGTAGATCCATCTGTGTGACCCATTTTTCCAGTGCGGCGAGCCCTTCTTTATTATCACGCACCAGTAACCGGTTAAGCCGCACATCAACCGTCATCGCCCCTTGTGGGCTGAGCAGTTTTTCTCCGGCTTTTGCCAGCTCTACCGCGTCGGCATAGCGCAACACAAAACTGCGTGTTTGCAAGGGTATATTCTGCTTGCGCTGGCGCTGAGCGGCCTCCTGCTCCGCCTGCTTTTGCTGCCGCCATGCCGTCGTATAGACCTGCCAGATGTTGCCCTGCTGGTGTAACGTTAATCCGGCACTGGCGGCAACGGTTTGGAGCGCCTGCTGCCAGGGGACCTCTTTGAGATTCAGCGACACCGTGCCGCTGACCTCAGGTGAAATCACCATGTTCTGCTTCTCCAGCGCAACCAGCGCCTGCAATACCTGGGTGACTGGCACGTCGTCGACGGTCATTGTGACGACACGTGATGTCTGCGCGCCGGCAAGCGGCAGGCTAAAGAGCATCGCGCTCGCTATCCATTTTCGCATGTTGAGTTCCTTCTCGTTGCCAGCGCCATTGCGCTGGTGTGCACTCTTCGCCAATCTCAATCAGCATTTCATCCTGTTGGATGGCGACAACGCGCCATCCGGTGGGCAGCGTTTCGCCGACAATAAAGCGATACCAGCGCCCGGTGGTATCACGCACGATCCCTATCGGTTGATCCCCCGCCACCGCGCCGTGAAAATGCCAGTTGCTGAGCTGGGCAGTTCGGCAGATATCCTGCGGTGGCTGGAAAGGGTCGCGCATGCCGCACAGAAACAGGCTGAGCAGCGCGGCCAGTAACAGACGACTAATTCGCATTGTCCTGCTCCACTCGCAACGTAAAATTCAGCGCGCCTTCACCAGCCATTAATGAAAACGCAGGAACCTGCATGCCGCTCGCCGTTAGCAGTGAAAATGTCTCAACCACGCCTTCCCAGCCGGTCGCAAGCACTAACTCTCCACCACCCTGGGCAGGCTGCCAGCGGGCAAGCTGGCGCCCCTGCGACTGAAAATCCAGCGGGCTAAATGCCCGACGTTGCGGCAAGATCACGGATTCTGACGGCGGCACCAGCGCATGTAACTTTTGCCACTGCGCGCGCAGCTTCATGTGTTGTTGCTGTTGTTGATCAACCAGCCGCATTTGCGTCTCTTTGACTGGACTTATCGCCAGCCACCATAAAAGTGCCAGCGCGCAAAGTGAGCTGAGTAGCCAACAAAGCACCCGCGTTCGTAGTGATAAAGCAAACCAGACATCAGGGTTGAGCATCATCACGCTCCCGGTTCAGTTGGTAGTGGAATTGCCAGCGCCCTTGCGCATCACGCTCTACGGTGCCTGCGGGTTGTAGCTGAAACCCTGCCGTTTTCTGCAACCGTTGCTCAAGCTCGCTTAATGCGTTAAAAGAGCCGGCCAGGCCAGTGATTTCAAGCTGGTTTTGCTGCCAGCGCAGAGCAGTAAGCCAGGCATTGGGCGGCAAATTTTCCGCCAGGGTAAGCAACGTCTGTCGCCACGCTTCGGTACGCTGAAACCGTAATCGCTGCGCCTGCTCCTGCTGCCAGCGCTGGTGTCGAAGCTGCAACGGCTGCTCGGCGGCGTGCAACCCTGCAAGTAAGGCGGCATCAGATTGCTGCCACAGCGTGGCCTGGCGCAGACCAGCCACAGCGGATGCCCGCCATAATGCGCCGCCAGGCACAATCACCACCGCTGTTGCGATAAAAACCGCGCACCAGCGACGAATGCAGCGCAACCGCTTTTGACGCCGCCAGGGGAGAAAATTCACGACGGGCTGCATCAGTATCCCCTGGCAACAGCCAGTCCCAGCGCTATCGCGTAGCGTTCTCCGCTATCGGGTAATGGTGCCTGGCGCGACGGGACCGCGCTCCAGCAGTCAAATCCTCCGGGCATCCCGCCGCACTGCGCGATTTCGTCTGCGGGCAGTCCAAGCACGGCGGCAAGCCGGGCGGCATTTTCAGCCTCTTCGCGCGCACGTCGCCCCCAGCTCTCTCTCGTGGCCCACAGCCACTGGCGCTCATCACACCACGCCAGACAACGAGCCGGTGGAGTAAGCCAGGGTAATAATGGCTGTAATGCACTGGCATCCGGGGTAATAGAGGAAAGATGAAGAGATAATGTCTGTGCTATCTCCAGCAGTGACGCCACATCTTTATTTTGTGCAGCAGTAACGCCGTACGCTTTGCCGGGTTCATCTTCGGTGAAGTCGAAACAGAGATCGTTTTCTGCCATCTCCAGTTCACGCGCCATTGCCTGCGAAACCCAGCTTGTTAAAGCAGGTTCGCGCAGCGTGACTGCCGGTCGCGGCAGCTTTTTTTGCAGGGTTTGCCCCGCAGGAAATGCCATGCGTACGCAATGGCGTTGCGGTAGGGTTTGCCGCCAGGGCCGCAAAACATTGAGCAGTTCTTCTGGCGCTTTTATTCGCCCCTGCACCACGACGCCAGGGGATAGCGGAAGGTGCCACCAACGGCGCAGCGCCTGGCCGCGACGCCCGGCGGCAAGGGCGACAATGAAGATGCCATCTTGTTGAATATGCAAACCAATTTGCCAGTGCCTGAATGCCATAATTCCCGATCTCCTTATCGTCTCGCTGGATGACGCTATATCAATGCATCAGGCTTGCCTTTATACTACCGCGCGGTTGTTTATAAACTGCCCAAATGACTCTAAATGGGAAATCTCCAGTGAAGTTCGTAAAGTATTTATTCATCCTTGCAGTATGTTGCATTCTGCTGGGAGCAGGCTCGATTTACGGTCTGTACAAATATATTGAGCCACAGCTACCTGACGTCGCCACGCTGAAAGACGTGCGGCTACAAATTCCGATGCAGGTCTACAGCGCTGACGGCGAATTGATCGCGCAATATGGCGAAAAACGCCGTATTCCGCTGACGCTGAATCAAATCCCGCCTGAAATGGTTAAAGCGTTTATCGCCACGGAAGATAGCCGTTTTTATGAACATCACGGTGTTGACCCGGTGGGGATTTTCCGCGCCGCCAGCGTGGCGATGTTTTCCGGACGTGCGTCGCAGGGCGCAAGTACGATTACCCAACAGCTGGCACGTAACTTTTTCTTAAGTCCGGAACGCACGCTGATGCGTAAGCTTAAAGAGGTGTTCCTGGCGATCCGCATTGAACAGTTGCTGAGCAAAGATGAGATCCTTGAGCTTTATCTCAATAAGATCTACCTCGGTTACCGTGCGTACGGCGTGGGCGCTGCAGCACAGGTGTACTTTGGGAAATCGGTCGATCAGTTAACACTGAGTGAAATGGCGGTGATTGCCGGTCTGCCAAAGGCACCGTCTACGTTTAACCCGCTCTATTCACTTGATCGCGCTACCGCGCGCCGTAATGTGGTGCTGGCACGTATGGAGAGCGAAGGCTACATCACCGAGCAGCAGTATGATCAAGCGCGCGGTGAAGCTATCGATGCCAATTACCATGCGCCGGAAATCGCTTTTTCCGCGCCTTACCTTTCCGAAATGGTGCGCCAGGATTTGGTCAATCGCTATGGCGATAAAGCCTACGAAGATGGCTACCGCGTTTACACCACCATCACCCGCAAAGTGCAGCAAGCCGCGCAGGCCGCCGTGCGTAATAACGTGATGGATTACGACATGCGCCATGGTTATCGCGGCCCGTCGAATGTGTTGTGGAAAGTGGGCGAAGCGGCGTGGGACAGTAAAAAAATCACCGATTCCCTGAAAACGCTGCCGTCTTATGGCCCGCTCTCGCCAGCAGTGGTGACCAGTGCCAATCCGCAAGAAGCGACGGCGATGATGGCCGATGGCACCTCGGTCTCTTTGCGCATGGAAGGCATGCGCTGGGCGCGTCCTTATCGTTCCGATACGCAACAAGGCGCAACGCCGCGCAAAGTCACCGACGTGGTGCAGGCCGGACAGCAGATTTGGGTTCGCCAGGTGGATGACGCGTGGTGGCTGGCACAGGTGCCGGACGTTAACTCGGCGCTGGTTTCCATTAACCCACGTAACGGCGCCGTATTGGCGCTGGTGGGCGGCTTCGATTTCAACCAAAGCAAGTTTAACCGCGCGACACAGGCGCTGCGCCAGGTGGGTTCTAACATCAAGCCGTTCCTTTACACCGCAGCAATGGATAAGGGCCTGACGCTGGCGAGCATTCTGAATGATGCGCCAATTTCCCGCTGGGACGCGGGCGCAGGCTCCGACTGGCGACCAAAAAACTCGCCGGACGAGTATGCCGGTCCGATTCGTTTACGCCAGGGTTTGGGGCAGTCTAAAAACGTGGTGATGGTGCGTGCAATGCGCGCAATGGGTGTGGATTACGCGGCGGAATATCTGCAGCGTTTCGGCTTCCCGGCGCAAAACATTGTTCACACCGAATCGCTGGCGTTGGGCTCTGCTTCCTTTACACCAATGCAGGTTGCCCGCGGTTATTCGGTGATGGCGAACGGTGGTTTCCTGATCGATCCGTATTTCATTACCAAAATCGAAAACGATCAGGGCAACGTGCTGTTTGAAGTACGTCCGAAAATCGCCTGTGCCGATTGTGATATTCCGGTGATTTACGGCGATACGCCGAAATCGAACGTGCTGGAAAACAAAGACATGGAAAACGTCGCCACCTCACAAGAGCAGCAGAACGCAGCCGTACCGCAGCCGCAGCTTGAGCAAGCCAACCAGGCGCTGGTGCAAAGAAGCGGCGCCGAAGAGTACGCGCCACATGTTATTAGCACCCCGCTGTCGTTTTTGATCAAAAGCGCGCTGAACAGTAACATCTTTGGCGAGCCCGGCTGGCAGGGCACAGGCTGGCGCGCAGGTCGCGATCTCAAACGCAATGATATTGGCGGTAAAACCGGGACCACGAACAGTTCGAAAGATGCCTGGTTCTCGGGTTATGGCCCGGGTGTGGTGACCTCCGTTTGGATCGGCTTTGACGATCATCGCAGGGATTTGGGGCGTACTACCGCCTCCGGCGCGATTAAAGATCAGATTTCCGGCTACGAAGGCGGCGCGAAAAGCGCACAACCTGCCTGGGATGCGTATATGAAAGTCGTGCTGGATGGGGTTCCTGAAGAGCCATTAACCCCGCCACCGGGCATAGTGACGGTGAATATCGACCGCAGCACCGGCCAACTGGCGAACGGTGGTAGCAGCCGCCAGGAGTACTTTATCGAAGGGACGCAGCCAACGCAGCAAGCCGTCCATGAAGTGGGGACCACGTTAATGGATAACGGTGAGTCTCACGAGCTGTTTTAATTCTGCGCCGGGCTTGTCCCGGCTGACAGACAGCAAAAAGGGCGCGAATGCGCCCTTTTCATTTATTCTTTTGTGCGTTCAGAGCCGCCCCCGGCCTTTTAGCCATTCGCGAACCAAAAACAGCGCGCTGACATTGCGGGCTTCGTTGAAATCAGGATCTTCCAGCAGGTCCATCAAATGCTTCAGCGGCCAGCGTACCTGCGGTAGCGGTTCTGGTTCATCACCCGGCAGCGACTCAGGATAGAGATCTTCTGCCACGATAATGTTCATTTTGCTGGAGAAGTAAGAAGGCGCCATACTGAGTTTTTTCAGAAAAGTAAGCTCTTTTGCGCCAAATCCGACTTCTTCTTTTAGTTCACGGTTCGCCGCTTCGTATATACTCTCACCCGGATCGATAAGACCCTTGGAAAATCCCAGTTCGTAGGATTCAGTGCCAACCGCATATTCGCGGATCAGGATCAGGTGATCGTCAACAATTGGCACAATCATCACGGCTTCGTGCGTAGAGGGGCGCATACGTTCATAAACACGGCGCACGCCGTTACTGAATTCCAGATCCACACGTTCTACGTTAAAAAGTCGTGAAGACGCGACCGTTTTTACGTTAAGAATGGTGGGTTTTTGCAATGATTCGCTCATTATTATCGGTCTTTGCAGAGAAACTTTCGTTATTGTGCGACACTACGCACTGTTTGGGCAATGTACTTTGCCGCTAATTTACATTCCTGCAACCTCTTCGAAATCAATTCCCAATTTAACCCAAAAGTCAATAGCTTGAAATAAAACTAAGAATTTGCTGATATTCCCGTTAGGGTGGTTTTGCTATTCTCTTTGACATTGGTATGCGCTTAAAAATACTCAAGTTAATTGCTTGCTTAAAAGGCCAACCACATTAGATTGTTACGGGAAGGGTGCAACTGACTACACCTGTTAGAAAAAGTAAGATGGGGAAAGCATGAGCACCATTTTGATTTTTTTCGCTGCTATGCTGGCCTGCGCATTCCTCGCCGGATGGATTTTCAGGTTCAGGTCGCAACGTCGGTATCGACTGCCTTATTTGCAGGCATTCACCGGCGCGACTACCCGTAAATTAACACCTGAAGAGCGTGAAACGGCGGAACGCTATCTGGAAACGCTCTCCCGCACGCAAAACAATCTCGCCCCGACGGGCGCGACTGCCGCCCCTGTCTCCATCAGCCTTAACGCACATAGCAACACGGTGCTGTATGTCACGCACCCGATCACCCGCTATGGCATCACCACTGACACCCCGAATAAATGGCGCTACTACCTTGATTCCGTCGAAGTGCACTTGCCCCCTTCATGGGAGCAGTACATTACCGACGAAAACAATGTTGAACTGATCCGCACCGACTCAATGCCGCTGGTTATTTCGCTTAATGGGCATACGCTTAGCGAATACATGAGCGAAGAGCGCGGCGGTGAACTGGAACGCGTCTCGTCGAGTCAATCCGCCATCCGTGGCGAAGAAAGCGAGCAAATTGAGCTGCTGAATATTCGCCGGGAAACATCGGAAGAATATGCATTAAGCCGCCCGGACGGCATGCGCGAAGCGCTGCTGATTTCGGTCTCGTTTTTACTGTTTTTCTTCTGTCTGGCCTCGCCCGATGTCTTTATCCCGTGGCTGGCGGGCGGCGGCGTGATGTTGCTTGCTGCCGGGCTCTGGGGGTTATATGCGCCACCGGCTAAAAACACACTGCGGGAGATTCATTGTCTGCGTGGCACGCCAAAGCGCTGGGGGCTGTTCGGTGAGAATAATCAGGAGCAAATGAATAATATCTCGTTAGGTATTATCGACCTGATTTATCCGCGTCACTGGCAGCCCTTCGTCACACAGGATTTGGGCCAGCAAACCGATATTGATATCTACCTCGATCGCCACGTTGTGCGCCAGGGGCGTTTTCTCTCCCTGCACGATGAAGTGAAAAATTTCCCGCTGCAGCACTGGGTGCGCAGCGCCGTCATTTCCATCGGTTCGCTGGTGGTGCTGGCGATGTTGTTGATTTGGGTGCCGCTGGATATGCCGATCAAATTTACCGTGTCGTGGATTAAAGGCGCGCAGACCGTTGAAGCGAGCAGTGTGAATCAGCTTGAAGCTGCCGGGTTGCGGATTGGTGACACGTTGCGCATCAGCGGTACCGGCATGTGTAATATTCACATGCAAAATAACTGGACCTCGCGCCAGACGTCGCCGTTTACGCCGTTCGACTGCTCGCAAATTATCTGGAACAACGCCCCACCCCTGCCGTTGCCAGAATCCGATATTGTGAACAAAGCCACCGCGCTTGCTCAGGCGGTCAGCCGCCAGCTTCATCCCACTACCGAAGAAGATTCCCGCGTGAGCCCGGTGTTGCGCTCAGCCATTCAGAAATCCGGCATGGTGCTGCTGGATGATTTCGCCGATATCGTACTGAAAACTCAGGATTTGTGTGCCGCCCAGGATGAGTGTTTGCGGTTGAAAAACGCGCTGGTCAACCTCGGAAACAGTAAAGACTGGGAAACTCTGACCAAACGCGCCAGCGACGGGAAACTCACCGGCGTGAACGTCTTGCTGCGCCCGGTAAGCGCCGAGTCGCTGGATAATCTGGTTACCACCTCCACCGCGCCGTTCATTATGCGGGAAACGACCCGCGCCGCGCAGTCGCTGAACAGCCCGGCACCGGGCGGTTTTGTGATTAGCAGTGAAGAAGGTAGCGAGCTGGTTGATCAACCCTGGCCGCCGATTGCGCTGTATGACTACCCTGCGCAGGAACAATGGAAGGAATTTCAGCGGCTGGCGCAAATGCTGATGCAGACGCCGTTTCGCGCGGAAGGGATCATTACTAATATCTATACCGATGCTAACGGCACCAGGCACATCAGCCTGCACCGCATGCCGGATGCCAGCGGTCTGTGGCGTTATGCGGGAACAACACTTCTGCTGGTCGCGATGGTGATTTGCAGCCTTTACAACGGAGTGCTGGCGCTTCGGCGTTACCAGCGCAATCGCACACGTATCGAAGAGATTCAGCAGTATTACGCAAGCTGTCTGAACCCCCAGTTTCTGCCCACCCAGGATAGCCTCAGCAGCTAACGATCTGTCGTGCGAGCTGTGTTAACCTGTCGCGCACGTTTTCTCTGGCTGGAGTTTTTAATGCACCTTGATATCGCATGGCAGGACGTCGATACCGTTTTGCTGGATATGGACGGCACGCTTCTCGATCTCGCGTTTGATAACTTCTTCTGGCAAAAACTGGTGCCGGAAACCTTTGGCGTCAAACAAGGCTTAACGCCAGAAGAAGCGCAGAACGTTCTCCGTCAGGAGTATCACGCCGTGCAGCATACGCTAAACTGGTACTGTCTGGATTACTGGAGCGAACGCCTGGGCCTGGATATTTGCGCCATGACCACCCAGCAGGGGCCGCGCGCGGTGCTGCGTGAAGATACGGTGCCGTTTCTGGATGCGTTACAAAAAAGCGGTAAACGCCGCATTTTACTGACCAATGCGCATCCGCATAATCTGGCGGTCAAACTTGAGCACACGGGTCTTGCGTCGCACCTTGATTTATTACTTTCCACCCATACATTTGGTTATCCGAAAGAGGATCAGCGCCTGTGGCAGGCTGTCGCGCAGGAAACCGGGCTTAATCCTGAACGGACGCTGTTTATCGATGACAGCGAACCGATTCTTGATGCAGCGGCGAAATTTGGCATCCGCTATTGCCTGGGCGTCACCAACCCGGATTCCGGGCTTGCGGAAAAACGTTATCTGCGCCATCCAGGCACTAATGACTACCGCGGCATGATCCCCTCACTTCTCAAGGAGATGTGATGAAACAGCAGCCTGCGCAAGAGGTTCGTCTGGATAAGTGGCTGTGGGCCGCGCGTTTTTATAAAACTCGCGCCCTTGCCCGCGAAATGGTTGACGGCGGCAAAGTGCATTACAACGGGCAGCGCAGCAAGCCGAGTAAAATCGTCGAGCTGAACGCCACGCTCACGCTGCGTCAGGGAAATGATGAGCGAACCGTGATCATTAAAGGCATTACGGAGCAGCGCCGACCGGCAAATGAAGCTGTCGAGCTGTATGAAGAGACGGCAGAAAGCATCGAGAAACGCGAAAAAATGGCGCTGGCCCGCAAACTTAACGCGCTCACCATGCCCCACCCCGATCGCCGCCCGGATAAGAAAGAACGTCGCGATCTAATAAAATTTAAATTGGGTGACAGCGAATAACGCCCACCCGCAAGAGAGATAATCATGGCCATTCAAGACCAATTACACCGCTACCTTTTTGAAAACTACGCTGTTCGCGGCGAGCTGGTGACCGTTTCCCATACCTGGAAACAGATCCTCGAAAACCACAACTATCCGCTGCCGGTAAAAACGGTGCTCGGCGAGTTGCTGGTTGCCACCAGCCTGCTGACCGCAACGCTGAAATTTGCCGGTGATATCACCGTGCAGTTGCAGGGTGACGGCCCGATGAGCCTGGCGGTGATCAACGGTAACAATCGCCAGCAAATGCGCGGTGTGGCGCGTGTTCAGGGCGATGTGCCGGAAAATGCGGATCTGAAAACGCTGGTGGGTAACGGCTATTTGGTTATCACCATTACGCCGGAAGAGGGCGAGCGTTATCAGGGCGTTGTGGGTCTTGAAGGTGATACGCTGGCGGCTTGTCTGGAAGATTACTTTATGCGTTCAGAGCAGTTGCCAACACGCTTGTTTATCCGCACCGGCGAGGTCGATGGCCAACCCGCGGCGGGCGGCATGCTACTGCAGGTATTACCGGCACAGGAAACGCAGGCCGAAGATTTTGAGCATCTGGCCGTGCTGACGGAAACCATCAAAGCGGAAGAGTTGCTGACGCTGGCGGCGGAAGATGTGCTGTGGCGCTTGTATCACGAAGAAGAAGTCACGCTGTACGATCCGCAAGATGTGGAATTCAAATGCACTTGCTCGCGCGAACGCTGCGCGGGTGCGCTGAAGACACTGCCGGACGAAGAAGTGGATAGCATCCTCGCTGAAGAGGGCGAAATCGACATGCACTGCGACTATTGCGGCAGCCACTATCTGTTTAACGCGATGGATATTGCCGAGATCCGCAACAACGCCTCCCCTGCCGATCCACAGGTGCATTAAACCTCCTTCCTCACGCCGCCTGCGGGCGGCGCTTTTGCATGACTCGTCACGTTTCCGCTAAAATCCTCAATGAAAGTGTTACGTAACTTACTTTCATGAAAGCGATTACAGTCACAAAGCCGCGGTTAAAAATGTCGTCTTACGCCATTTTTGGAACATTTACCCCATAAATGAGACTATTTTTGCCATAATCCGTCTCGTTACGTGACCACAATCACAGTGTTTTCCGTCAGTCTGGGTTTGTCGAGTTAGGTAAATCTATGAGCCTCGTCCCGGTAAGCGGGTAAAAAACAACCCTACAATTTCAGGCAGTACATATTGGCTAAGGAGCAGTGACATGCGCGTTAAGAGCTTAACCCCGCAGGATCTCAAGGCTTATGGTATCAACGATGTTCAGGATGTCGTCTACAACCCCGATTACGATACGCTGTATCAGGAGGAGCTCCGTCCAGACCTGGAAGGATATGAGCGTGGTGTGCTGACGAATTCTGGTGCTGTCGCCGTCGACACCGGTATTTTTACCGGCCGTTCGCCGAAGGATAAGTATATTGTGCGTGATGACACCACCCGCGATACCGTGTGGTGGTCCGATAAAGGCAAAGGCAAGAACGACAACAAGCCGATCTCGCCTGAGGTCTGGCAACATCTAAAAGGCCTGGTCACCAGGCAGCTTTCCGGCAAGCGTCTGTTTATTATTGACGCCTTTTGCGGCGCAAACCCGGACACGCGTCTCTCGGTGCGTTTTATCACCGAAGTGGCCTGGCAGGCGCACTTCGTGAAGAACATGTTCATTCGCCCGACCGAAGAAGAGCTGGCAAGCTTTACGCCAGACTTTATCGTGATGAATGGCGCGAAATGCACCAACCCACAATGGCAAGAGCAAGGTCTCAACTCGGAAAACTTTGTCGCCTTTAATCTCACCGAACGCATCCAGTTGATTGGCGGAACCTGGTACGGCGGCGAGATGAAGAAAGGTATGTTCTCAATCATGAACTACCTGCTGCCGTTACAGGGCATCGCCTCAATGCACTGTTCAGCAAACGTCGGTGAAAAAGGCGATGTTGCCGTGTTCTTCGGGCTTTCCGGTACCGGCAAAACCACCCTCTCCACCGACCCGAAACGCCGCCTGATTGGCGACGATGAACACGGCTGGGATGATGACGGCGTTTTCAACTTCGAAGGCGGTTGCTACGCCAAAACTATTCGGCTTTCGGAAGAGGCTGAACCGGATATCTTCCACGCCATCCGTCGCGATGCGCTACTGGAAAATGTCAGCGTCCGCGCCGACGGCAGCATTGATTATGATGATGCGTCGAAAACGGAAAACACCCGGGTGTCGTACCCGATTTACCATATTCAGAACATCGTAAAACCGGTCTCCAAAGCAGGCCACGCCACGAAAGTTATCTTCCTTACGGCAGATGCGTTCGGCGTGCTGCCGCCGGTTTCACGCCTGACCGCCAGCCAGACGCAGTACCATTTCCTTTCCGGTTTTACCGCTAAACTTGCCGGAACCGAACGCGGCGTCACCGAGCCGACACCCACCTTCTCGGCCTGTTTTGGTGCCGCGTTTTTATCACTGCATCCAACGCAATATGCGGAAGTGCTGGTGAAAAGAATGCAGGCGTCAGGCGCGCAGGCGTATCTGGTCAATACCGGCTGGAACGGCACCGGTAAACGCATCTCTATCAAGGATACGCGGGCGATTATCGACGCGATCCTTAATGGCTCGCTGGACGATGCGGAAACCTTTACCCTGCCGATGTTCAACCTGGCCATCCCGACTTCGCTGCCGGGCGTAGATACGCGCATTCTCGACCCGCGCAATACCTACGCGTCTGCGGAGCAGTGGCAGGAGAAAGCTGCGCAGCTGGCAACGTTGTTTATTGAAAACTTCGAGAAGTACACCGATACCGCCGCCGGTGCCGCGTTAGTCAGCGCCGGGCCAAAAGTGTAATTTGGCTACGCAAGAGAAACAAAACCCGCCAGATGGCGGGTTTTTTTACGCTTCTTTATTCTGCCCGCTCAGCCGGGCAATCGGGATCGGCAGCCAGGCGCGAATACAGAGCCCGCCCCGCTCGCTGGTACCCAATTCAAGAATGCCGTTATGGTTATCCACAATACGCTGCACGATTGCCAGCCCCAGGCCCGTACCGCTGGTGCTGCGCGCGCTGTCACCGCGGACAAACGGCTGGAACAGATGTTCGCGCTGCTCCGGTTTGATGCCCGGGCCGTCATCTTCGACCTGGAACCAGGCGCGATTGTGCTCGGTACCGCTGCTGACTTTGATCCAGCCATTGCCGTAGCGCGCCGCGTTAACCACCATATTGGCAACCGCGCGTTTAATGGAAAGCGGGTGCATACGCACGAAAATCTCGCTCTCTTTCAACCCGGTATCGATCTCACGCTCGTAGCCGCTTTCCGCCGCGATGACTTCACCAAGTACTGCGTTCAGTTCGGCCACTTCCATCGGCATTTCCTGCCCGGTACGCAGATAATCGATAAACTGCTCGATAATCGCGTTGCACTCTTCAATATCTTTATTAATGGATTCAGCGAGATAGCCATCTTCTTCCGCCATCATCTCCGTCGCTAAGCGAATACGCGTGAGCGGCGTACGCAGATCGTGGCTGACGCCCGCCATCAATAACGTGCGATCGTCGGCAAGCTGCTTCACCCCGGCGGCCATCTGGTTAAAGGCGCGGGTAACCGAGCGCACTTCCGACGCGCCATATTCACGCAGCGGCGGCGGAATATGCCCTTTCCCCACCTTCAGCGCGGCGTGTTCCAGGTCAACAAGTGGTCGGTTCTGAATGCGGATAAACAACCAGGCACCGCCTATCGCCAGCAGCATAATCGCCAGCGTGTAGCGGAACAGTGGGGAGAAATCCCCTTGATGAATTTCGGTCAGCGGTACGCGCACCCAGATATTGGGCGACAGCCAGGTTTTCAGCCACACCACCGGTGAGCTTTTATTCACCTCAACGCGCACTTCGGTCGGGCCGCCAAGCTGCTGTGCCATTTGCTGACTTAAGAATTCGTAATGCTGCGCCCAACGCAGACCGGCGTCTTCTGCGGCCTCGTTGGAGTAAAGCGAAATGCCCAGCTCGCGGTAAATCTCACGGCGAAACGCCGGAGGCACCACCAGCTGCGTGCCGTCCTCCAGTTGCAGTTTATCGGTCATCAACATACGCACTTCGTAGGCGAGAACCTTATTAAACTGCTGGAGGCTGGGCAGAATGGCGAAGTTCAGCACCACCAGGTAGGTCGTCACCAGGCTGGCGAACAGCAAGGTGACGATAAGTAACAGGGTGCGGGCAAAAGAACTGCGCGGCGAGAAACGCACTCGCATCATGCTTTAGAGCCGTCCGGTACAAAAACGTAGCCAAGACCCCAAACGGTCTGGATATAGCGCGGGTGCGCCGGATCTTCTTCCACCATGCGACGCAAGCGCGAGATCTGCACGTCAATAGAACGCTCCATCGCCGAGTATTCACGCCCGCGCGCCAGGTTCATCAGCTTATCGCGCGATAACGGCTCACGCGGATGGCTCACCAGTGCTTTCAGCACCGCGAATTCACCGCTGGTCAGCGGCATCGGTTCATCTTCGCGGAACATTTCGCGCGTACCAAGATTCAGCTTGAACTTACCAAACGCAATTACCGCTTCTTCCTGAGACGGCGCGCCCGGCAGTTCATTCGCCTGGCGGCGCAGCACAGCACGAATACGCGCCAGCAGCTCACGCGGATTAAACGGTTTGGGAATATAATCGTCGGCACCAATTTCCAGACCCACAATACGGTCCACTTCTTCGCCTTTCGCCGTCACCATAATAATCGGCATCGGGTTGCTCTGGCTGCGCAAACGGCGGCAGATAGAGAGGCCATCTTCGCCTGGAAGCATTAGATCCAGCACCATCAAATGGAAAGATTCACGGGTTAACAGACGATCCATCTGCTCAGCGTTAGCCACGCTGCGAACCTGGAAGCCCTGCTCGGTAAGGTAACGCTCAAGCAATGCGCGCAGGCGCATGTCGTCATCCACGACCAGAATCTTATAATTCTCTTGCATTGTTTATACTCCCAAAGGTTCCGACAATAATGTTTCCGTATTCTAGAAAAGTGCGCGTTCACGACCAGCGAAATCTGGTATACATTCTAGTCGAAATTGTTACAAAGCATATTTAACAGCAGCTTATATGCATATGTCATCACAGAAAGCATGATTAATCTGCACCTTACACTATCGCGTTTGTAACGTGTGTGCAGGCAAGAACGTCACGGAAATAAGGCCCAAGAATGAAAACGCCCCTGATTACCCGCGAAGGTTATGAAAAACTGAAGCAGGAACTCGATTTTCTCTGGCGTCAGGAGCGCCCGGAAGTCACTAAAAAAGTCACCTGGGCGGCCAGCCTCGGCGACCGCAGCGAAAACGCTGATTATCAGTACAACAAAAAGCGCCTGCGCGAGATTGACCGCCGCGTGCGCTATCTCACCAAATGCCTGGAAAATCTCAAAATCGTTGATTACTCCCCTCAGCAGGAAGGCAAAGTCTTTTTTGGCGCCTGGGTGGAAATCGAAAACGACGACGGCGATACATTGCGTTTTCGCATTGTGGGTTATGACGAAATTTTCGGCCGCAAAGATTACATCTCTATCGATTCGCCGATGGCGCGCGCCCTGCTCAAGAAAGAGGAAGGCGACGTGGCGGTAGTGCAAACGCCCGGCGGTGAAGCAACCTGGTACGTCAATCAAATTGAATACGTGAAATAACCCCCAGAACCGTCCGAGAAGCCCTGTGCGGCTGGCATTTTGCGATGCCAGTCCGTATAACTATCCCCTGATTTTTGTTCAGAAGATGAAATGACATGATGAATGATTCGCTCTGCCGCATTATTGCGGGTGAACTTCAGGCACGAACCGAACAGGTGGAATCCGCCGTTCGCTTGCTTGATGAAGGGAACACAGTGCCGTTTATCGCGCGCTATCGTAAAGAGGTCACCGGCGGTCTGGACGACACGCAATTGCGTCAGCTCGAAACCCGCCTTGGTTATCTGCGCGAGCTGGAAGAGCGCCGCCAGGCGATTCTGAAATCGATTGGCGAACAGGGCAAACTCAGCGATGAGCTGGCAAAAGCCATTAACGGTACGCTGAGCAAAACCGAGCTTGAAGATCTCTACCTGCCGTACAAACCAAAACGCCGCACGCGCGGGCAAATCGCCATTGAAGCCGGGCTGGAGCCGCTGGCAGATTCCCTCTGGAATGACCCGTCGCAAGATCCGGAAACACTGGCCGCAACGTTTGTCGATGCCGACAAAGGCGTCGCCGACAGCAAAGCGGCACTGGATGGCGCGCGCTATATCCTGATGGAACGCTTCGCGGAAGATGCCGCGTTGCTGGCAAAAGTGCGTGACTATTTGTGGAAAAACGCCCATCTCGTCTCCACCGTGGTTAGCGGCAAAGAGGATGAAGGCGCGAAATTCCGCGACTATTTCGATCATCACGAACCGATTTCGACTGTCCCTTCGCACCGCGCGCTGGCGATGTTTCGCGGGCGTAACGAAGGTGTGCTACAACTGGCGCTGAACGCCGATCCGCAGTTTGATGAGCCGCCAAAAGAGAGCCACTGCGAGCAAATTATTATCGACCACCTCGGCCTGCGCCTGAACAACGCGCCAGCGGACAGTTGGCGTAAAGGCGTGGTGAGCTGGACGTGGCGTATCAAAGTGTTGATGCATCTGGAAACGGAGCTGATGGGCACGGTGCGCGAACGCGCTGAAGACGAAGCCATCAATGTTTTCGCCCGTAACCTGCACGATCTGCTGATGGCCGCCCCTGCCGGGCTGCGCGCCACGATGGGTCTTGATCCGGGCTTGCGTACCGGTGTGAAAGTCGCGGTGGTGGATGCCACCGGCAAACTGGTCGCCACCGACACGATCTATCCGCATACCGGGCAAGCGGCAAAAGCGGCGGTAGCCGTCGCAGCGCTGTGTGAAAAACACAATGTTGAACTGGTGGCGATTGGTAACGGCACCGCCTCGCGCGAAACAGAACGCTTCTACCTCGATGTGCAGAAACAGTTCCCGAACGTGACCGCGCAGAAAGTGATTGTCAGCGAAGCGGGCGCATCGGTTTATTCCGCTTCCGAACTGGCGGCGCTCGAATTCCCGGATCTGGATGTTTCGCTACGCGGTGCGGTCTCTATTGCCCGCCGCTTACAAGACCCGCTGGCGGAGCTGGTGAAAATCGATCCGAAATCTATCGGTGTCGGCCAGTACCAGCACGATGTCAGCCAGACGCAACTGGCGCGCAAACTGGATGCAGTTGTGGAGGATTGCGTGAACGCCGTCGGCGTCGACCTGAATACCGCCTCTGTGCCGCTGCTGACGCGCGTCGCCGGTTTAACCCGCATGATGGCGCAGAATATTGTCGCCTGGCGCGATGAAAATGGTCAGTTCCAGAACCGCCAGCAGTTGCTGAAAGTGAGCCGTCTGGGGCCGAAGGCCTTTGAGCAGTGCGCGGGCTTCCTGCGTATTAACCACGGCGACAACCCGCTGGACGCATCCACCGTTCACCCGGAAACCTACCCGGTAGTTGAACGTATTCTGGCGGCAACCGAGCAGTCACTGCGCGATCTGATGGGCAATAGCGCGGAGTTGCGTAAGCTGAAAGCCAGCGATTTTACCGATGAGCAGTTTGGTGTGCCGACGGTCACTGACATTATCAAAGAACTGGAAAAACCAGGCCGCGACCCGCGTCCGGAGTTTAAAACCGCGACCTTTGCCGAAGGCGTGGAAACGATGAATGACCTGCTACCGGGCATGGTGCTTGAAGGCGCGGTCACCAACGTGACGAACTTTGGCGCCTTCGTTGATATCGGTGTGCATCAGGATGGTCTGGTGCATATTTCATCGCTGGCGGATAAGTTCGTCGAAGATCCGCATACCGTGGTGAAAGCGGGCGATATCGTGAAGGTCAAAGTGCTGGAAGTGGATTTACAGCGCAAACGAATCGCGTTGACCATGCGTCTGGACGAACAGCCAGGCGAGACCAATTCCCGTAGAGGGATTGGTAGCACAGGCAATCGCGATAACGCGAACCGCAACGCGGCTCGTCCGGCGAAAGCGCCACGCGGTCGCGACAACCCGCCAGGTGGCAACAGTGCAATGATGGATGCACTCGCTGCGGCAATGGGTAAAAAACGTTAATCTTTACCCCTCCCTTCACCGGGAGGGGTATTTTTTGCAAACACGTTCGAAAAAGTCCAGATTAAATCTGTCAAATGATGAACGAAAAGCAATTAACTCGTTATTTCAGCTGTTATTTACTATTCAAAATTATTAACTAATCACTACCTGTATTTAATTACGCAATCGGCATCGGCGTTATTTTCCTTGCGCGGCGCATATTACAAACATTAAACGCGAATTAACTTTGTAAAATAAAAATTACCTTTTTAACCTGGCGGTAATATTTTCTCGTTTTGCGCTGGTAATACACAACCCAACAAATTTTTGAGCTACGTCAAAAGAGAATCAAATTCTCATTTCTGCCCCCGGCAAACGCATTTTTATGATTGATGATAAAAACTATTCTCATTATCATTGGATCAGTAGATTATTTCTCCACTCCTTCGATGATGAACAGTGCGCCAGACGGCGCGTGGAAACTCTTGACTCGCAGCGTAAATAAGTAGGCTCTATGCAATTCTCTCCAGACAGTGCGTGGAAAATTACCGGTTTCTCCCAAGAAATAAGTCCGGCCTGGCGACAGAAACTCCTGTCATTAGGGATGTTGCCCGGTTCCTCTTTTAATGTGGTGCGCGTCGCCCCTTTGGGTGACCCCATTCATATTGAAACCCGCCGCGTTAATTTAGTGTTACGGAAAAAAGATCTCGCGTTCCTTGAACTGGAAGCGGTATCTCGTTAATCAGCCAGTTGTTACAAAGAGTGCTAAGTAAAAATGAAAAAATTGACCATTGGCTTAATTGGTAACCCTAATTCTGGCAAGACAACGTTATTTAATCAGCTCACCGGCGCGCGTCAGCGGGTGGGAAACTGGTCCGGCGTAACCGTTGAGCGCAAAGAGGGACAGTTCAACACGACCGACCACCAGGTGACGCTGGTCGATCTTCCCGGCACCTATTCGCTCACTACCATTTCCGCGCAAACGTCGCTCGATGAGCAAATCGCCTGCCACTACATTTTAAGCGGTGACGCCGATCTGGTGATCAACGTGGTCGATGCCTCCAATCTTGAGCGCAACCTTTACCTGACGCTGCAATTACTGGAGCTGGGCGTGCCGTGCATTATCGCCCTCAACATGCTGGATATCGCGGAAAAACAGAAAGTCCGTATTGATATCGATGGTCTTGCCGCACGCCTGGGCTGTCCGGTGATACCGCTGGTTTCCACGCGTGGTCGCGGGATTGAAGCGCTTAAAATGGCTGTCGACCGTCACCAACACAACGACAACGTAGAACTGGTGCATTACGCCCAACCCCTTTCCCGCGAAGCAGACGCGCTGGCGCAGCAAATGGCCGATGATGTGCCATTACAGCAACGCCGCTGGATGGGCCTGCAAATGCTGGAAGGTGATATCTACAGCCGCGCCAATTCTGGCGTAAACGAACAGCAACTGGCTGCCTCGCTCGCTCGCCTGGGAGCGGAAATGGACGACCCTGCGTTGCATATTGCTGATGCGCGTTATCAGTCAATTGCGGCGATTTGCGATACCGTCAGCAACACGCTCACCGCCGAGCCAAGCCAGTTCACCGCCGCGGTTGATCGCATCATCATTAACCGCTTTTTAGGGTTGCCGATCTTTTTGTTCGTCATGTATCTGATGTTCCTGTTCGCGATTAACATCGGCGGCGCGTTCCAGCCGATTTTCGACGCAGGCTCAGTCGCGATCTTCATTCACGGTATTCAGTGGCTGGGTTATACGCTGCACTTCCCGGAATGGCTGACCGTATTCCTCGCACAAGGGCTTGGTGGCGGCGTGAATACCGTGCTGCCGCTGGTGCCGCAGCTCGGCATGATGTACCTGTTTATGTCCTTTCTTGAGGACTCCGGTTATATGGCGCGCGCCGCGTTTGTGATGGATCGTCTGATGCAATCGCTGGGGCTACCAGGCAAATCTTTCGTACCGCTGATTGTCGGTTTCGGCTGTAACGTACCGTCAGTGATGGGCGCACGCACATTAGACGCGCCGCGTGAACGTCTGATCACCATCATGATGGCGCCGTTTATGTCCTGCGGTGCGCGTCTGGCCATTTTCGCGGTGTTCGCTGCCGCCTTTTTCGGCCAGCAAGGAGCGCTCACCGTCTTCTCGCTGTATGTGATTGGTATCGTGATGGCGATCCTTACCGGTCTGGTGCTGAAACATACGCTGCTGCGCGGCGAAGCATCGCCGTTTGTGATGGAACTGCCGGTGTATCACGTGCCGCATCTGAAAAGCCTGTTGCTGCAAACCTGGCAGCGTCTGAAAGGCTTTGTCATCCGCGCGGGTAAAGTGATTATCATCGTCAGCATTTTCCTCAGCGCGATGAACAGCTTCTCGCTGGATGGTCGTACCGTACACAAAATTGATGAATCTGCACTGGCCTCAGTCAGCCGCGTCTTTACCCCGCTGCTGGAGCCGATTGGCGTGCATGGCGACCACTGGCAAGCCACCGTGGGTCTTGTTACGGGCGCAATGGCGAAAGAGGTGGTCGTCGGTACGCTGAACTCACTTTACACCGCGGAAAATATTGAGCAGGAAGCCTTTAACCCGGCGGAATTCAGCCTGACGGGTGAGCTGATTGCCGCTCTGGAAGACACGGCGAAAAGCGTGAAAGAGACGTTCAGCCTGAGCGTACTGGCTAACCCAATCGAAGCCAGCAAAGGCGATGGCGAAATGGCGACCGGCACCATGGGCGTGATGAGCGAAAAATTTGGCAGTGCAGCAGCCGCTTACAGCTACCTGATTTTTGTGCTGCTTTATGTGCCGTGCATCACCGCGATGGGCGCTATCGCCCGCGAATCCAGCCGTGGCTGGATGGGCTTCTCGGTGCTGTGGGGGCTGAATATCGCTTACTCGCTCGCCACGCTCTTTTACCAGACGGCGACCTTCAGCGAGCACCCGGTCTACAGCCTGACCTGTATTCTGGCGGTTCTGCTGTTTAACGTGGTGGTAATTGGCGCCCTTCGTCGCGCCAGAAGCCGGGTGGATGTCAGCCTGCTGGCAACGCGTAAAACCGTCGCCAGCTGCTGCGACAGCCCGGCGGGCGATTGTCACTAAGGAGCAACAACGATGGCGTCGTTAATTGAAGTGCGTGATTTGTTGGCATTGCAAGGCCGGATGGAGGCTCAGCAACTGAGCGCCGCGCTGCATACGCCGCGCGCGATGATCGACGCCATGCTCGCTCGCATGGAAGCCATGGGTAAAGCCGTGCGTATTCAGGAAGAGGCTACCGGTTGTTTAACCGGTAGCTGCAAGCAGTGCCCGGAAGGGAAAAGCGCCTGCTCTCGCGAGTGGTGGGCGCTGCGTTAAACAAGCCTGGCTTTCAGCGCCAGCAACGCCTCGCAGAACGCGGCAGGATGGGAAACAAACGGCGCATGTGCCGCTTTCGGGAAAATCAACGACTCGCTCTGCGGCCACATATCATCCAGTAACGGAACGATTTTACGCGGCACCAGTCCGTCAAGACGGCCATACATACGTAAAAACGGCAGCGTCAGTCCACTCAGTGCTTCGCGTAAATCTACCGTTTTTAAAATCTCCAGCCCGCCGTTCAGCACTTCCGTTGGCGGCATCGGAAGCGACAACACCGCGTTTTTCAGCTCGCGCGCATCCTGCCTTGCGGTTTCGGTGCCGAGCGTCTGCAATGCCAGGAAACGCTCAACGGTACGCTGAAAATCCTCACTCAATTGGTGTTGAAAACCGGCCAGCACCTCAGGTTTGATACCCGCCCAATCGCCCTGCGCGCTAAAACAGGGCGATGAAGCAACCGTAACCAACGCACTGACGCGTTCAGGTGATTGCAACCCAATCTGGCTCGCCACCAGCCCGCCCAGGCTCCAGCCCAGCCATATCGCCTTTTGTGGCGCGTGAGATAACACGATATCCGCCATCTGTTGCAGCGCCAACGCGCCAAACCCTTCACTTCTGCCATAGCCCGGCAGATCCACTAAATGCAGCGTAAATTGCGAACTCAGTTCCGGTGTAATGCAATCCCAGACCTGCGCATTCATCCCCCATCCGTGCAGCAGCACAAGATGACAATTTCCTTCGCCTTTGGTTTGCCACCAGATGTTCTTCATCAGCTATCGTTCTCTTCTTTCACACAAGGAGGTGGCACATGCTAACAGTGCCAGGCTTATGCTGGCTATGTCGAATGCCATTGATGCTGAGCCAGTGGGGAGTCTGTTCCGGCTGCACGCGCGCCATGGAAGTGCGCGAAAAAGTTTGCCCTTTGTGCGGTTTACCTGCCGCTCGCGACGACATTGCCTGCGGGCGCTGTCTGCAAAAACCGCCGCCCTGGCAGCGGCTGATTGCCGTCAGCCGTTATGCACCACCGCTTAGTCCGCTGGTGCAGCAGTTTAAATTTATGCCTCGCCCGGAAATCGCCCGCGCGCTGGCCCGTCTGCTGCTGTTAGCCGTATTAAACGCACGCCGCAGCGGAAACTGGCAGACGCCGGATATTATCCTCAGCGTACCGCTACATGCGCGTCGCCAGTGGCGCAGAGGCTTTAATCAAAGCGATCTCCTGTGCCGGGCGCTGGCGCATTGGTTGCAATGCCCATACTCTTCCGGCGCTCTACGCCGGGTGCGGGCAACGCCTGTGCAGCATCAACTCAATGCCCGTTTGCGCAAGCAGAACCTGAAAAATGCCTTTCGTCTTGAATTGCCCGTTGCCGGTCTCCATATCGTCGTGGTGGATGATGTCGTCACGACCGGCAGCACCGTTGCGGAAATCACCCGGCTGCTATTACGCAGCGGCGCAGCAACTGTTCAGGTCTGGTGCCTGTGTCGAACCTTGTAGACCCTCGATGATGGGCGTATTATAACCAAGTAAAATAGTCAACTATTAGGCCATTGCTATGATCCGTATTTCCGACGCTGCCCAAGCGCACTTTGTCAAACTGCTGGCAAATCAGGAAGAAGGGACACAAATCCGCGTATTTGTGATTAACCCAGGCACACCCAACGCTGAGTGTGGCGTCTCTTATTGCCCGCCGGACGCGGTTGAAGCCACCGACACCGCGCTGAAATTTGAACAACTGATTGCCTATGTCGATGAGCTGAGCGCGCCGTATCTGGAAGATGCGGAAATCGATTTTGTCACCGACCAGTTGGGTTCCCAGCTGACGCTGAAAGCGCCGAACGCCAAAATGCGTAAAGTGTCCGACGACGCGCCGCTGATGGAGCGCGTTGAGTATTTGCTGCAGTCGCAAATCAACCCGCAGTTAGCCGGCCACGGCGGCCGTGTTTCGCTGATGGAGATCACCGATGAAGGCTACGCCATTCTGCAGTTTGGCGGCGGCTGTAACGGTTGCTCCATGGTCGACGTGACGCTGAAAGAGGGTATCGAAAAGCAGTTACTGACCGAGTTCCCGGAGCTGAAAGGCGTGCGCGATCTGACCGAACACCAGCGCGGCGAGCACTCTTACTACTAAGCCTGATTTCTGCTGTAGATTGCCCGGCGGCGTTCTGCTTGCCGGGTCTACAACGTTAATCCTGTGTTACCCGTATCTCCCCGCCCACATTTCTCTTTTCATACCTGTTTAGTTTCCTGGCGTTAATATGACGCATGTCTCAGATCTTACATTTAGATCGCCAGAGTGATTCTCTTTTCGTGGATGTTACCCGTATCATTCCTGCCAGCACTGACAACTTAAAAAACATCCGACTACAATTTTTAGCAATGGATGTCAGCCGCAACGGTGCCGCAGCTCGCTCCTTCCTCTTTCGGGAATTTTCAGCGGCTGCCAGAAA
This sequence comes from Kosakonia sp. PSU_27, assembly GCF_039409795.1. Lineage (NCBI taxonomy): Bacteria > Pseudomonadati > Pseudomonadota > Gammaproteobacteria > Enterobacterales > Enterobacteriaceae > Kosakonia > Kosakonia sp. PSU_27. The sequence goes on from NZ_JBCIVK010000006.1 coordinate 70,509, forward strand.
TACTGACGTTACCCATAACAAATTAAAGGCCAGGTAAATCATGCCATTAGTCATAGTCGCTATCGGTGTTGCTCTCTTACTCCTGTTAATGATCCGCTTCAAACTGAACGGATTTATCGCCCTGATCCTTGTGGCGCTCGCCGTGGGGATGATGCAGGGCATGCCGCTCGATGCCGTTATTAAATCCATTAAAAATGGTGTTGGCGGTACGCTCGGCAGCCTTGCGCTGATCATGGGTTTTGGTGCCATGCTCGGCAAACTGCTGGCGGACTGCGGCGGCGCACAGCGCATTGCCACCACGCTTATCGAAAAATTTGGTCGCCAGTACATTCAGTGGGCAGTGGTGCTGACCGGTTTTACCGTCGGTTTCGCGCTGTTCTACGAAGTCGGCTTCGTACTGCTGCTGCCGCTGGTGTTTACCATTGCGGCATCCGCACGTATTCCGCTGCTGTATGTGGGTGTGCCGATGGCGGCAGCGCTGTCAGTGACGCACGGCTTTCTGCCTCCACACCCGGGCCCAACAGCGATTGCGACCATTTTCCATGCGGATATGGGCAAAACGCTGCTCTACGGAACACTGCTCGGTATCCCAACCGTTATCCTTGCTGGCCCGGTCTATGCCCGTTTCCTGAAAAGCATTGATAAACCGATCCCGGATGGTCTCTACAACGCGAAAACCTTCACCGAAGAAGAGATGCCGGGCTTTGGCGTCAGCGTCTGGACATCGCTGGTACCGGTGATCCTGATGGCACTGCGCGCGGTAGCAGAAATGCTGCTGCCGAAAGGCCATGCGCTGCTGCCTTACGCTGAATTCTTCGGCGACCCGGTCATGGCAACAATGATTGCGGTGCTGATTGCGGTATTCACCTTCGGCCTGAACCGTGGCCGTTCGATGGACGACATCAACGAAACGCTGACCAGCTCCATCAAAATCATTGCCATGATGCTGCTGATCATCGGTGGTGGTGGTGCGTTCAAACAGGTTCTGGTTGATAGCGGCGTCGATAAATACATCGCTTCAATGATGCATTCCACCAATCTCTCCCCGCTGTTTATGGCGTGGTCAATTGCCGCAGTGCTGCGTATCGCGCTGGGTTCCGCCACCGTTGCGGCAATCACCGCAGGTGGTATTGCAGCGCCGTTGATTGCCACCACCGGCGTAAGCCCGGAGTTGATGGTGATTGCAGTCGGTTCCGGTAGCGTGATTTTCTCTCACGTTAACGATCCGGGTTTCTGGCTGTTCAAAGAGTATTTCAACCTGACCATCGGCGAGACCATGCGCTCCTGGTCGGCGCTGGAAACCATCATTTCCGTGTGCGGTCTGGTTGGCTGCCTGCTGTTGGGCATGGTGGTTTAATTCAGTCGCTGCACGTAAAAAGGCCCGGATAACCGGGCCTTTTTTATTTCCGCTTTGCCGCCGCTTTACGGCGTCGATCGAGGTCTTTTAATAACTTATTGACCTTTTCATCGGCAAACATCGCCTCCAGCGACACCGCCAGCTTCCGCCGCCAGTTTTTATACTGATAACTGGTGCCCGGAATATTCACCGGCCCGGCCATATCCAGCCAGTCTTCCGGTTGCAGCCCCAACAGCGCGCTATTGCTGTCGGCGATATAACGCTGCATTCCACGGTTGAGTACCGACGTCATTGGCATACGCGACGCTTTATGTCCGGCCCGCTGCGGCAAACAACCGTACTGATGAAGCGCATCAAGCAGCCCCTGTTTCGCCAGTTCGCGATCCTGGTACAACCCGCGCAAAACCACTTCATCCGGATAGAGCCCCAGCGTTTTACCGAGCGTCAAATCGCCGCTTTCCCAGTAACCACGCAGGGTTGGAAGATCGTGCGTTGTCGCCACCGCCATTGACTGTTGCGGGTACGCCTGCGGCGCGCGGAACGTTTTTTCATGATCGTTTTCGAAGTAGAGCACTTTGTAAGAGTACACACCGCTGCTGCGCAGTTTACCGACGATCTCCACCGGTACGGTTCCCAGATCTTCACCAATCACCATGCACTGATGACGCTGGCTTTCCAGCGCGAGAATGGCGAGCAGGTCATCGACCGGGTACTGCACATACGCGCCGTGATCCGCCGTTTCACCATACGGGATCCACCACAGACGCAGCATCGACATCACATGATCAATCCGCAGCGCACCGCAGTTTTTCATATTGGCACGCAGCAGATCGATAAATGGCGCATAAGCGCGGGCGTGGATCACATGCGGATCCATCGGCGGCAAGCCCCAGTTTTGCCCCAACGGGCCGAGAATATCCGGCGGCGCGCCAACGGATGCTTTCAGGCAATACAACTCGCGATCGCACCAGGTTTCTGCACCACCTTCCGCCACACCCACGGCCAGGTCGCGGTACAAACCAATCGGCATCGCGTAACCCTGGCTGGTTTGCCAGCATTCGGCGAACTGGGTGTAAGCCAGCCATTGCAGCCAGAGGTAGAAATTGACCTCATCCTCATGCTCTTTGCAGAACGCTTTCACCTGCGGGCTGTTCGTATTCTGATACCCTTCCGGCCACACCGGCCAGCCCCAGCGCAGCACATCTTCTTTCACCTGATTAGCGTGAATCGCATCAAACGCCGCCTGCCAGTAAAGGCTCTCGCCTTCCTGCTGCACAAAACGCTGGAACGCCACAGCCTGTTCATCGCTCTGCGCACGCTGGCGAAAGCGCTGCCACGCCATGCGCAATGCCTCCAGTTTCAGCGCAGTGACGGTGGCGTAATCCACCCATTGTGCATCGCGGGCGGCCTGTAGCGTTTCGCGCGTGGTGGGTAAATTCCACCACGCCTGCGCCTCTTCGCTGTCGCGGAAATCCGCCACCGCATTGACATCGATATAGATAACATTCAACCAGCGGCGCGATGACGGGCTGTACGGGCTGGCGCTCTCCGGGTTCGCCGGATAGAGCGCGTGAATCGGGTTAAGCCCGATAAACGCACCGCCACGGCTGGCCACCTCGCCGAGCATCTTTTTCAGATCGCCGAAATCGCCAATCCCCCAGTTACTCTCAGAACGCAGGGTGTAAAGCTGCACACAGGCACCCCACAGTTTCTTACCGTCGAGCAGCGCCTGAGGTTCATAACACCGCGCTGGCGCGATGATCACCCGGCACTGCCAGTGTTGATTTTTCTGCGTCACGCTCAGCGTGTGATAACCCAGCGCCAGGCCAGCGGGCAGCGGCAAATTCGCCCCACCGCGCACCTCGCCCTGGTACTGCTTGCCCGTTTCCGTGGTGAGTTGCCACTGGAAATCACCTTGACCAACAACCGGCAGCACCTTTTTCTTGCCATGGATAAACACCTGTACCACGGGCACTGGCGGCGCACTGGTCGCCACCGCAGGCGCCGGATGCATCGCATCCAGCAAACGCTGCTTGGTTTTCACGGTAATGGATTGCGGTTTACCGTGCGCATTGATGTAGTTCGGGCTGATCCCCGCCGCCAGCGCGGCCTGTTCCAGACGTTTACTCTCCATCACCCTTCCTTAGCGTTTCGCCTGCCAGATACGGGTTTGATAATCGCGAATCGAACGGTCGGAGCTGAACATACCGCAGCGCGCGGTGTTCAGGATCGCGGCACGCGTCCAGGCTTCCTGGTCACGGTAGAGCACATCGACACGTTTTTGCGCGGCTACGTAATCGGCGAAATCCGCCAGCACCAGATACGGGTCGCCGCCCTGCTTGCCGAGACTGTGCAGCATCTGGTCGAAGGCGTGTTTATCGCCATCGCTGTATTTACCGCTTTCCAGCTCTTTCAGTACCGCATCAAGTTGCTTGTCTTTTTTGCGCCATTTCAGCGGGTCGTAACCTTTCGCTTTCAGCGCTTTCACCTGCTCAACGGTGTTACCGAAGATAAAGATATTCTCTTCGCCCACCTGTTCGGCAATCTCGACGTTGGCACCGTCCAGCGTACCGACGGTTAAGGCGCCATTCAGCGCCAGCTTCATGTTGCCGGTGCCGGAGGCTTCTTTACCGGCCGTGGAGATCTGCTCGGAAACATCCGCCGCCGGAATCAATTTTTCCGCCGCCGATACACAATAATCCGGCAGGAAAACGACCTTCAGCTTGTCGCCAATGCTGGCATCGTTATTAATCACTTCCGCCACTTTATTAATGGCATAGATAATGTTTTTCGCCAGGTAGTAACCCGGCGCGGCCTTCGCACCAAACAGGAACACGCGTGGCACGCGGTCAGCTTGCGGGTTTTCGCGGATCTCTTTATACAGCGCGATAATATGCAGCAAACCAAGATGCTGGCGTTTGTACTCATGCAAGCGCTTGATTTGGATATCAAACAGCGCGTGCGGATTGATTTCGATGCCGGTACGCGCTTTCACAAACGCCGCCAGTTGTTGTTTGTTGTGCTGTTTTATCTCGCGGTACTGTTTACGGAACGCCGCGTCGTCGGCGTATTTCTCCAGGTTAATCAACTGGTCGAGATCGTTGGCCCACTCTTTTTTCAGCGTCTTATCAAGCAACGCGGCCAACTGCGGGTTGCACTGTTTGATCCAGCGGCGCGGAGTGATGCCATTGGTGACGTTATGGAATTTGCCCGGCCACAACTGGTGGTATTCCGGGAACAGATCTTTTACCACCAGATCCGAGTGCAGCGCCGCAACGCCGTTAACCGCGAAACCGCCAACCACGCACAGGTTCGCCATGCGGACTTGCTTGTGATGCACTACCGCAAGTTTTTCCCACACCGCTTTATCGCCCGGCCAGGTTTTCTCGACCAGCACTTTAAATTTGTCGTTGATCTGCTTGATGATTTGCATATGGCGCGGCAGCAGCGCTTTCACCAGCGTTTCGTCCCAGCGCTCCAGCGCTTCCGGCATCAACGTATGGTTGGTATAGGCGAAAGTGCGGCTGGTGATCGCCCACGCATCATCCCAGCTCAGCTGATGTTCATCGATCAGCACACGCAGCAGCTCCGGTATGGCGATGGTCGGGTGCGTATCGTTGAGTTGAATGACTTCATAGTCCGGCAGTTGCGCCAGCTTGCGTCCGGCCAGGTGATGGCGGCGCAAAATATCGGCCACCGAGCAGGCGCACTGGAAATATTGCTGCATTAGACGCAGCTTTTTGCCTGCCTGATGGTTGTCATTCGGGTAGAGCACTTTGGTAAGTTTTTCCGCATCAATACCCGTTTGTTCGGCACGCAGGAAATCACCATCGTTAAACTTAGTGAGATTAAACGGATGCGCGTGGGTCGCCTGCCACAGACGCAGCGGCTGAGTGACACCATTGCGATAACCGATAACCGGCAGATCCCAGGCTTCGCCTACAATCGTGAAAGCCGGTTGCCAGTGGCCTTCTTTGCTGACTTTCCCGCCAATGCCCACCTGCACATCTAATTGCTCGTTATGGCTAAACCACGGATAGCTACGGCGATGCCAGTCGTCCGGCGCTTCGTGTTGTTGCCCGTCAACAAAAGACTGGCGGAACAAGCCGTATTGATAGTTCAGACCGTAACCAGTGGCCGACTGACCAACGGTGGCCATCGAATCGAGGAAACAGGCCGCCAGGCGCCCTAAACCACCGTTGCCGAGCGCTGGATCGATCTCCTCTTCCAGCAGGTCGGTGAGGTTGATGTTGTGGTGTTGCAGCACCTCGCCAACGTCCTGATACCAGCCCAGATTCAACAAGTTGTTGCCGGTCAGGCGACCAATCAAAAACTCCATGGAGATATAGTTGACGTGGCGCTGATTTTTCGCCGTTTTCGGCGCGGGCTGCGCCGCCAGCAATTCTGCCAGCGCACCGCTGACCGCTTGCCACCACTGACGGGTTGTCATGTCGCTCGCGGCCTGAACCCCAAAACGCTGCCACTGGCGCGTAAGAGCCGTTTCAAATTCCGCTTTATTAAACGTTGGCTTTGACATAAAGAATCCGGGTCCTGTAATGAAGTAAATCGACGTTTGCGCTAGTGTGCCTGGCTCAACAGGTGACTTCCTCATCCTGCCAGGGATTAGCCGGGGAGGAGTAGCGGGGATGAGCGAAAAGTGTGATCGCCGCCACCTAAAGGTAGCGTCTTTTTTGAACATTACTCAATCAAAAAAGCAGCAACAGAAGATGAGAAATTCCGCATGCGGGCAGGAAAAATGAAATGTCGTTTCGGAGAGAATAACTATTGCTGGCCGGTGAAAATTTAGCGAAATAATATTTCGCTGAGCGGAATTGTTCGTTTTTTGCTATTTGTGCGTTTATGTCAGCCAATGTCTTAATATTTCTAATAAAGACCTTATAGTTGCCAATAGTATTTAATAACCGGGTCTGCATCGCCCGCCAGTCCTGGCTCCCCCTCTTTTGCCATTATTGTGCTTTCTTTATTCACGACATAAATAGAAATGTGACATGGTGCAAATTCACAATCGCCAGATTCGGACATAACTTGCAATATTTCTTCATCTGGCCGACCTTATTACTATTAATTACGAAGCGCAAAAAAAATCGTCCCCTCCGTTTTTCGCACAGTGAAGTGATAACTATGTTGATTCCGTCCAAATTAAGTCGCCCGGTTCGTCTCGACCACACGGTGGTGCGGGAACGGCTGCTGGCTAAACTTTCCGGCGCCAACAATTATCGGCTTGCGCTGGTAACCAGCCCTGCGGGTTACGGCAAAACCACGCTCATTTCGCAGTGGGCGGCAGGTAAGAACGACGTTGGCTGGTATTCGCTGGATGAAGGAGACAACCAGCAAGAACGCTTTGCCAGTTATTTTATCGCCGCCGTCCAGCAGGCGACGGGCGGGCATTGCGTCAGCAGTGAAGTGATGGCGCAAAAGCGCCAGTACGCCAGCCTGCCGTCACTCTTTTCACAGCTGTTTATTGAGCTGACCGAATGGCAGCGCCCATTGTATCTGGTGATTGATGATTACCATCTCGTCACCAACCCGGTCATTCACGATGCGATGCGCTTTTTCTTACGCCATCAGCCAGAAAACCTGACGCTGATTGTGCTGTCGCGCAACTTGCCGCAGTTAGGCATCGCGAATCTTCGTGTGCGCGAGCAGTTGCTGGAAATTGGCAGCCACCAGCTTGCCTTTACCCACCAGGAAGCCAAACAGTTCTTTGACTGTCGCCTGACCTCACCTATTGAAGCGGCAGAGAGCAGCCGCCTGTGTGACGACGTGGCCGGTTGGGCAACAGCGCTCCAGCTTATCGCGCTTTCTGCCCGGCAAAATCACAGCGCACCGCACCAGTCTGCGCGCCGTCTGGCGGGTATTAACGCCAGCCATCTTTCGGATTATCTGGTTGATGAAGTGCTGGATAATGTCGATGTTGATACCCGTCATTTCCTGCTGAAAAGCGCGCTGCTGCGTTCGATGAACGATGCGCTGATTGTGCGCGTGACCGGCGAAGAGAACGGGCAGATGCGGCTGGAAGAGATTGAGCGCCAGGGCCTGTTCCTGCAACGGATGGACGATTCCGGCGAATGGTTTAGCTACCATCCGCTGTTTGGCAACTTCCTGCGCCAGCGCTGCCAGTGGGAACTGGCGACAGAGTTACCGGATATTCACCGCGCGGCGGCGGAAAGCTGGATGGCGCAAGGCTTCCCGAGCGAAGCTATTCACCATGCGCTGGCGGCGGGCGATGGCATTATGCTGCGCGATATTCTGCTGCATCACGCCTGGGGGCTATTCAACCACAGCGAGCTGAGCGTGCTGGAAGAGTCGCTGAAAGCGCTGCCGTGGGAAAGCCTGCTGGAAAACCCTCGCCTGGTGCTGTTACAAGCCTGGCTGATGCAAAGCCAGCACCGCTACAGCGAAGTGAACACCCTGCTGGCGCGCGCCGAACAGGAGATGACCACGCAAATGGACGCCTCGCTGCATGGCGATTTCAACGCGTTGCGCGCGCAGGTCGCTATCAACGATGGTGATCCGGTGGAAGCCGAACGGCTGGCGATGGTGGCGCTCGAAGAGTTGCCGCTGGCAAATTACTACAGCCGCATTGTGGCCACCTCGGTTCACGGCGAAGTGCTGCACTGCAAAGGCGAGTTAACTAATTCGCTGTCGGTTATGCAGCAAACCGAGCAGATGGCGCGTCGCCACGATGTCTGGCACTACGCGTTGTGGAGCCTTATTCAGCAAAGCGAAATTCTGTTCGCCCAGGGCTTCCTGCAAGCGGCCTGGGAGATGCAAGAGAAGGCTTTCACGCTTATCCGTGAGCAGCATCTTGAACAACTGCCGATGCATGAATTTTTACTGCGCATCCGCGCGCAACTGTTGTGGGCGTGGGCGCGGCTGGACGAGTCCGAAGCGGCGGCACGCCAGGGCATGGAGGTGCTTTCTGCCCTGCAACCGCAGCAGCAGTTGCAGTGTCTGGCGTTGCTGGTGCAAAACTCGCTGGCGCGTGGCGATCTCGATAATGCCCGTAGTCACCTGCACCGGCTGGAAAACTTGCTCGGCAATGGTCAGTACCATAGCGACTGGGTGTCGAACGCCGACAAAGTGCGGGTGATCTACTGGCAAATGACCGGCGATAAAAAAGCGGCGGCTCAGTGGCTGCGCCAGACGCCTAAACCAGAATTTGCCAATAACCACTTCCTGCAAAGCCAGTGGCGTAATATTGCCCGCGCGCAAATCCTGCTTGGTGATTTCGACCCGGCTGAGATGGTGCTTGAAGAGCTAAACGAAAACGCGCGCAGCCTGCGTCTGATGAGTGATATCAACCGTAACCTGTTGCTGTTGAACCAGCTTTACTGGCAGGCGGGACGTAAAAATGACGCGCAGCGGGTGTTGCTGGAGGCCTTACAACTGGCTAATCGCACCGGATTTATCAGCCACTTCGTGATTGAAGGTGAAGCGATGGCGCAGCAGTTGCGTCAGTTAATTCAGCTCAACACGCTGCCGGAGCTGGATCAGCACCGCGCCCAGCGCATTCTGCGCGACATTAATCAGCATCATCGGCATAAATTCGCGCATTTTGATGAGAACTTTGTCGAACGGCTGCTAACTCACCCGGAAGTACCGGAATTGATCCGCACCAGCCCGCTGACCCAGCGCGAATGGCAGGTGCTGGGGCTGATTTATTCTGGCTACAGTAATGAACAGATTGCGGGCGAACTGGCTGTCGCGGCGACGACCATTAAAACCCATATCCGCAATCTCTATCAGAAACTCGGCGTCGCCCATCGCCAGGATGCGGTTCAGCATGCGCAGCAGTTACTGAAGATCATGGGCTACGGGGTGTAAAAACCGCCGCAAGGCGGTTTAGCACAGCTCCAGTTGCACGTTGTTGCTGGTAATCACCTGCACCACGCTGGCGGGTGGCATGGTATCGGTGTAAACCGCGTCCACCATGCTAATACTGCCCATATTGACCATCGCGTTGCGGCCAAACTTCGAGTGATCCACCACCAGCATCACATGGCGCGAGTTTTCAATAATCGCCCGTTTGGTGCGCACTTCATGGTAATCAAACTCCAGCAATGAGCCATCGGCATCGATGCCGCTAATGCCGAGGATGCCGAAATCGAGGCGGAATTGAGAGATAAAATCGAGCGTCGCCTCGCCCACAATCCCACCGTCCCGGCTGCGTAACTCACCGCCCGCCAGAATTACCCGGAAATCGTCTTTTTTCATTAATGTATTGGCGACGTTCAGGTTGTTGGTGACGATGCGTAAATCGCTGTGGTTGAGCAGCGCATGGGCGACGGCTTCCGGCGTGGTGCCGATATCAATAAACAGCGTGGCGCCGTTGGGAATCTGTTCCGCCACTTTGCGGGCGATACGCTCTTTTTCCGCCGTTTGTGTCGCTTTGCGATCGTGCCAGGAGGTGTTTTCCGAGCTTGATGGCAGCGCCGCGCCGCCGTGATGACGCAAAATTTTATTTTGATCCGCCAGATCGTTCAGATCGCGGCGAATCGTTTGTGGACTAACGGAAAATTGCTCGACTAACTCTTCGGTACTGACGTATCCCTGCTGTTTAACCAGTTCAATAATTGCGTCATGACGCTGTGTTTGTTTCATGAATTGTCCCTGGATAATTATGTTCGTTTTCGCACATTTTTCGTGTCGACCAGCGCCATTGCCAGCCCAATCACCATCCCCGCCGTGTGCGCGCCGTTAGCAATCGCGAAACCGGTCAAACCGAACCACTCCGCCACCATCAGCACAACGGTGAAGATAAACAATCCGTTAGGTAACGCAATCTGCGATTCCGGGTCACGTAAACCGCGCAGCCAGACATAGCCAATCAGCGCATAAACCACGCCGGATAAGCCGCCAAACCACGGACCAGTAAGCTGGTGCTGCACAAAACCGCTCAATAAAGCGCTAATGAGGGTGATGACCACCAGTTTTCCGGTGCCCAGACGTTTTTCAACCACGCCGCCAAGATACCACCACCAGAAAAGGTTGAAGATGATATGCACCAGCGAAAAGTGCATTACCGCATGGGTAAAGTAGCGCCAGACTTCAAACTGCACGCTTGCGTCCCACGGCCAGGCAAGCCACATCATGACCGTTTGATCGCCGATGATGCTCATCATCACAAACACCACGATGCACAGCGCCGACATCAGCAACGTTAATGGCCCGCCGCGCTCACGCAGCGCCGCCCGCAGCGGAAAGCGGCGATAGTGCAAGCCGCTATCGATTTGCCCTGATTGCCAGCTCGCCGCCAGATAACGCGGGTCGCCGGGGTTTTCCATAAAACGCGCCAGTTCGCTGCGCACGCGCTCCGCCTGGCTTTCATCTGCCAGCCAGACATCGCTTTGCTGATGGTGTTGAAGGGTGAGGATCACACCCTGGGTCTGCATATAGTCAACAAACGCCTGGGCGACGCGAGGGTTGGAAAAAGAGGTAATCATCAACATGGCAGGCGTCGTTTAGTCCCTACAAAAAAGACAGTATACCGAAGACGAGCGCAATGCCTACAGCGCGCCGTGCATCACTTCAGACGGAAAGTGGCGATGCCAGGCGTCGAAACCGCCGTCCACGCTATAGACCTGATCGTAGCCCTGCTGCAATAAATATTGCGCAGCGCCTTTACTGCTGTTGCCGTGATAGCACATCACCATCACCGGCGTTTCGAAGTCGTTATCACGCATAAACGCGCCCAGCGTGTCGTTGGTGAGATGAAACGCGCCTGGCGTATGCCCCATCGCAAAGCTCTGCGGGTCGCGAATATCCACCAGCACGGCCTGCTGCTGGTGCAATTTTTGGTGGGCTTCTTCTACGTTAATACACTCAAAGTGATCCATGACGTTCTCTTAATTGACACAGTTAATGGCTATCCTGCCGTCAAGTGTACGTCGTGACAGCGGGTTAGCGCCATTATGTTATGCATATCACTCTAAATTGTTTTTTTGATGTTACCAAAAGCGCGTTCCTTTGCTATTATGAGCGATATCGAACATTTTTGAGCTATAACGAAAGTGCATGAGGACAGCATGGAAACCAAAGATCTGATTGTGATAGGCGGGGGCATTAATGGTGCCGGTATCGCGGTTGACGCCGCAGGGCGTGGTTTGTCCGTGCTGATGCTGGAAGCACAGGATCTCGCCTGCGCGACATCCAGCAACAGCTCCAAATTGATTCACGGCGGCCTGCGCTACCTTGAACACTACGAATTCCGCCTGGTGAGCGAAGCGCTGGCCGAACGCGAAGTGCTGCTGAAAATGGCACCACACATCGCTTTCCCGATGCGTTTTCGTCTGCCGCACCGCCCGCACCTGCGCCCGGCGTGGATGATTCGTATTGGTCTGTTTATGTACGATCATCTGGGTAAACGCACCAGTTTGCCTGCATCGCGCGGTTTGCGTTTTGGCGCAGAATCGGTGCTGAAACCGGAAATCGTGCGCGGTTTCGAATATTCTGACTGTTGGGTGGACGATGCGCGTCTGGTACTCGCCAATGCGCAGATGGTGGAACAAAAAGGCGGTAAAGTGATGACCCGCACCCGCGCCACCAGCGCACGCCGTGAAAATGGCATGTGGATTGTTGAAGCGGAAGATATCGACACCGGAGAAAAATTTAGCTGGCAGGCGCGCGGTCTGGTTAACGCCACCGGCCCGTGGGTGAAAGAGTTCTTTGATGACGGTATGCATCTGCCATCCCCTTACGGCATCCGTCTGATCAAAGGCAGCCATATTGTGGTGCCGCGAGCACACGCGCAAAAACAGGCGTATATCCTGCAAAACGAAGATAAGCGTATTGTCTTTGTGATTCCGTGGATGGATGAGTTTTCGATTATCGGCACCACGGACGTGGAGTATAAAGGCGATCCGAAGCACGTGGAGATCGACGAAAACGAGATCAATTACCTGCTGAAAGTCTATAACGGTCACTTCAAGAAACAGCTAAGCCGCGAGGATATTGTGTGGACTTACTCCGGCGTACGCCCGCTGTGCGATGACGAATCCGATTCGCCGCAGGCTATCACGCGTGACTACACGCTGGATATCCACGACGAAAACGGCAAAGCACCGCTGCTCTCCGTGTTTGGCGGCAAGTTGACCACTTACCGCAAGCTGGCCGAACATGCGCTGGAAAAACTGACGCCGTACTACAAAGGTATTGGTCCGGCATGGACAAAAAGCTGTGTGTTACCAGGCGGGGATATTGCAGGCGACCGCGATGATTACGCCGCCAAATTGCGCCGCCGTTATCCGTTTATCAGCGAATCGCTGGCGCGCCACTATGCCCGCACTTACGGCAGCAACAGCGAACTGATACTGGCGAATGCCACCAGCCTGGAAGCGTTAGGCGAGCATTTCGGCCACGAACTGTATGAAGCCGAATTGCGTTACCTGGTCGAACACGAATGGGTCAGACGCCTGGACGACGCGATCTGGCGTCGCACCAAACTCGGCATGTGGCTGAATGCGGAAGAGCAGTCGCGCGTGGCGCAATGGTTAACGCGTCATCATAAAACGGAACTGTCGCTGGCGTCGTAACAGAATCCGCTTCTCCCCACCGGGAGAGCGGCATCGCAAGAGAAGAAACCTTTCCCAACCGGGAGAGTGGCATTGCGAGAGAAGAAACCTCTCCCAACCGGGAGAGGTTTTTTATTACAGCCGAACCGGTTTGATATGCCAGATATAATCAGCATATTCCTGAATGGTGCGATCCGATGAAAAGTACCCCATATTGGCGATGTTGCGCATCGCTTTATTAGTCCACTCTTCCGGGTGTCGATAAAGCTCATCCACTTTTTCCTGGCAGTCGATATAGCTTCGGAAATCTGCCAGTACCTGATAATGGTCGCCAAAGTTGATCAAGGAATCGACGAGATCGCGGTAGCGCCCGGGTTCCTGCGGGCTGAATAAGCCAGTGGCGATTTGCGTCAGCACCTGATGCAACTCTTCATCTTTCTCGTAGTATTCACGCGGCTTATAGCCCTTGCGCCGCAGCGCTTCGACTTCATCCGCCGTGTTACCGAAGATAAAGATATTCTCTTCGCCAACGTGCTCTTGCATCTCAACATTCGCGCCATCCAGCGTGCCAATCGTCAGCGCGCCGTTGAGGGCAAACTTCATATTGCTGGTGCCGGATGCTTCCGTGCCCGCCAGTGAAATCTGCTCGGAAAGATCCGCCGCCGGAATAATAACCTGCGCGAGACTGACGCTGTAATTGGGGATAAAGACCACTTTCAGTTTGTCACCAATCTGCGGATCGTTGTTGATCACCTGCGCGACATCGTTGATCAGATGGATAATATGTTTCGCCATGTAGTAAGCAGACGCGGCCTTGCCGGCGAAGATATTGACGCGCGGCACCCACTGCGCCGTGGGATCGGCCTTGATGCGGTTATAGCGAACAATAACGTGCAACACGTTCATTAGCTGGCGCTTATATTCATGAATGCGTTTGATCTGCACATCGAACAGCGCTTTCGGGTTCACTACCACATTAAGTTGCTGGGCGATAACGACCGCCAGCCGCTTTTTATTCTCCAGCTTCGCCTGGCGCACCGCCTGGTTCACCGTCGGGTAATCAATATGCTGCTCCAGCTCGCTCAACTGACTGAGATCGGTACGCCATGTGCGGCCAATATTTTCATCCAGCACATGCGAAAGCGACGGGTTCGCCAGCGCCAGCCAGCGCCGCGGCGTCACGCCGTTAGTGACGTTGAGAAAACGCATCGGGAAGATTTCTGCGAAATCGGCAAACAGCGACTGCACCATTAAATTGGAATGCAGCTCGGAAACGCCATTCACTTTATGGCTCACCACCACCGCCAGCCAGGCCATACGCACCCGTCGTCCGCTGGCTTCGTCAATAATCGATGTGCGGCTCAACAAATCGGTGTTATTCGGATGCTGCTCCTGCAAGGTTTTGAGGAAATAATCATTAATTTCAAAGATGATTTGCAGATGGCGCGGCAAAATTTTACCCAGCATATCCACCGGCCAGGTCTCCAGCGCCTCACTCATCAGCGTGTGGTTGGTGTAAGAGAAGACCTGACAGGTCACCTCAAAGGCGTCATCCCATTCGAATTTATGTTCGTCAATGAGCAGACGCATCAGCTCAGGAATCGACAGCACCGGGTGGGTGTCGTTAAGGTGAATGGCGATTTTATCTGCCAGATTGCTAAAAGTCTGGTGCAACTGATAGTGGCGGCTGAGGATATCCTGCACCGTCGCGGAGACCAGGAAGTACTCCTGACGCAGACGCAACTCACGACCGGAGTAGGTTGAATCATCCGGGTAGAGGACGCGGGAGACGTTTTCCGAGTGGTTTTTATCCTCCACGGCGGCAAAGTAGTCACCCTGGTTGAATTTGCCGAGGTTGATTTCGCTACTCGCCTGCGCGTTCCACAAACGCAGCGTGTTAGTCGCGTCGGTATCGTAGCCAGGGATAATCTGATCGTAGGCAACCGCCAGGATCTCTTCGGTTTCAACCCAGCGGCTCTTTCTGCCTTCCTGCTGAATGCGCCCACCAAACCGCACTTTGTAGCGCGTGTTGTGGCGTTTAAACTCCCACGGGTTGCCGTACTCCAGCCAGTAATCCGGCGACTCTTTCTGCCGCCCGTCGACGATGTTCTGTTTGAACATCCCGTAGTCGTAACGAATGCCGTAGCCGCGGCCGGGCAATCCGAGCGTCGCCAGCGAATCCAGGAAGCAGGCCGCCAGTCGACCCAGCCCACCGTTACCAAGGCCGGGGTCGTTCTCTTCATCAATCAGCTCTTCAAGATCGAACCCCATTTCATCCAGCGCATTCTTCACATCGTCATAGATACCGAGTGAGAGCAAGGCGTTAGAAAGGGTGCGGCCAATCAGAAACTCCATCGACAAGTAGTAAACCTGGCGCACTTCCTGAGAGAGCTGCGCACGGGTGGAACGCAGCCAGCGCTCCACCAGCCGATCGCGCACGGCAAACAGCGTGGCGTTCAGCCATTCGTGGCGATTGGCGACAGCCGGATCTTTACCGATGGTGAACATCAGTTTGTAGGCAATCGAATGTTTTAACGCCTCAATACTTAACGTAGGTGAAGCATAAGTAAAAGGTGCATTCATATAAGTGATTCCTGGAAAACTATTTCAACCGAAAGTAAAGATCGCGGTATGACTGCGCGGCGACCTGCCAGCTAAAATCCATCGCCATCGCCTGACGTTGCACAAAACGCCAAAGCGATGGACGGGACCACAACACGAAAGCACGCCTGATGGCCCTAAGCAGCGACCAGGCATTACTATCTTCAAACACAAAACCGCTGGCGACGCCATCCGCCAGGTTTTCCAGCGAGCTGTCGGAAACCGTATCCGCCAGCCCGCCCGTGCGGCGCACTAATGGCAGCGTGCCGTACTTGAGGCCATACAATTGCGTCAGGCCGCAGGGTTCAAAGCGGCTCGGCACCAGAATCACATCCGCCCCGCCCATAATGCGGTGCGAGAACGCTTCGTGGTAACCAATCTGCACCCCCACCTGCCCGGAGTGTTCCGCGGCGGCGGCGAGGAACCCTTCCTGCAATACCGGATCGCCCGCGCCGAGCAGCGCCAGTTGACCGCCCTGCTCCAGCAGCCCAGGCAAGGCTTCGAGCACCAGATCCAGCCCTTTCTGGCTGGTCAGGCGGCTCACCACCGCAAACAACGGGACTTTGTCGTTCACTTTCAGCCCCATCGCCACTTGCAGCTGGCGTTTGTTTTCCGCTTTTTCTTCCAGCGTATCGCGCGTGTAGCGCGCACCGAGCAGCAAATCGGTGGCCGGATCCCAAATTTTTTCATCCACGCCATTGAGGATGCCGCTCAGGCGACCTTCCTGCTGGCGCTGGCGCAACAACCCTTCCATGCCATAGGCGAACTGCGGTTCGGTGATCTCACGCGCGTACGTCGGGCTGACGGCGGTAATATGGTCCGCGTAATACAACCCCGCCTTGAGAAACGAAATCTGTCCGTTGAACTCCAGCCCGTGCATATTAAAGAACGACAATGGCAGTTCGATGTCATTCATATGCTGTGCATAAAACATGCCCTGATAGGCAAGGTTATGCACCGTAAACACCGACTTGGCCGGATGCCCCTTCGCCGCGAGGTACGCCGGTGCCAACCCTGCATGCCAGTCGTGCGCGTGCACCACATCCGGGCGCCAGAATGGATCAAGTCCGCTGGCCATTTCGCTGCCGACCCAACCGAGTAACGCAAAACGTAGTACGTTGTCGGTATAGGCGAACAAATTCGTGTCGTGATAGGGACTCCCGGGCCGATCGTACAGATGCGGCGCATCGATCATGTAAATCCCCACCCCGTTGAAGTGACCGAATAACAGCGAAATGTGGCCGGCAAACGTCTCACGCCGGGACACCACTTTCGCATCGCTCACGCCACGACGAATATCAGGGAACGCAGGTAACAGAACGCGAGTATCAACACCACCGGCAATTTGTGCCGCAGGCAACGCGCCAATCACGTCTGCCAGACCCCCGGTCTTCAGCAACGGAAACATCTCAGAACATACATGTAAAACCTGCATTATCGCTCCTGTTCAAAACCCGTTGGCCTTGACGCCAGAAAGGGGGAAACAGCGCGCGGACCCCTTCCGCGCAAGGTTATAATCAGATGCTTTCAGCTTTTAATTTGCGCAACATTTCTCGTGTGACCAACACAATGCCTTCTTCGGAACGGTAAAAGCGACGCGCATCTTCTTCCGCATTTTCACCAATCACCGTGCCTTCCGGTATCACACAGCCTCTGTCGATAATGCAGCGATGGAGGCGACAGGAGCGCCCCACCCACACTTCCGGCAGCAAGACCGAAGAGTCGATATTGCAGAATGAGTTGACGCGCACGCGGTAGAACAACACCGACTGCACAACAACCGATCCTGAAATAACGCAACCGCCGGAAACCAGCGAGTTCAACGTCATGCCGTGGCTGCCCGACCTGTCCTGGACGAATTTCGCCGGGGGTAAAGATTGATTATAGGTACGGATAGGCCAATTTTGATCGTACATGTCCAGTTCCGGCATCACCGAGGCTAAATCCAGGTTCGTTTTCCAGTAGGCTTCGAGCGTGCCGACATCCCGCCAGTATGGGCCAGCATCAGGATCGGACTGCACGCAGGACAACGGGAAAGGGTGCGCATACGCCATGCCAGACTTCACTATCTGCGGAATGATGTCCTTACCAAAATCATGGCTGGAATTTTCATTCTCATCGTCCTGCTCCAGCAGGTCGTACAGATACTCCGCATCAAAAATATAGATCCCCATGCTGGCCAGCGCCTTGCTGTCGTCACCTGGCATACAGGGCGGCGACGCGGGTTTCTCTACGAAGTCGATTATTTTGTCGTTCTCATCAACGGCCATTACGCCAAAAGCGGTGGCTTCATGTACGGGCACCGGCAGGCAGGCAACGGTGCAGCGCGCCTCTTTTTCCACATGGTCAATCAGCATGCGCGAGTAGTCCTGCTTGTAGATGTGATCGCCCGCCAGGATGACGATGTACTCCGCACGATAACGACGAATGATGTCGAGATTCTGCGTGACGGCATCTGCCGTACCGCGATACCAGTTTTCACCATGCACACGCTGCTGAGCGGGCAGCAGATCGACAAACTCATTCATCTCGTTATTAAAAAACGACCAGCCGCGCTGAATATGTTGAATCAGCGTATGCGACTGGTACTGCGTGATGACGCCAATTCGCCGAATGCCGGAGTTAATGCAGTTGGAAAGCGCGAAGTCGATAATGCGGAACTTGCCACCGAAGTGCACCGCTGGTTTGGCGCGTTTTTTGGTTAAATCTTTCAGACGCGTCCCCCGGCCGCCCGCCAGGATCAGGGCAACAGATTTTAGCGGCAACTGGCGCGCCAGCATTGTTGGGTCGTTCTTATCTAATCTCACCATGACTAACTCCTTTTTTATGACCGCTGAAATACGCACACTCCATGCGCGGGCCCGTGCCAGACAGAGACGATGACCGGATTGTCCTCTCCGGCAAAAGGCGGAATGGCGCACCATTCACCTGCGGGTAAAGCCATTTCTGCAACTTCTGCGGTGGCATTAAGGGTGATTAACACGCTGTCAGATAACAGGATCTGTAAGCGGTGCACCCCGTTTTGCCACGCCTGCGGCGTTAGCTGTTGCCCTTCGTCATTTAACCAGGCGACGTTGCCGTCACCCTCTTCCCACCACGCGTCACGCGTGAGCGCAGGAATACGCTGGCGCAAATGGATAAGCGCGGCGGTAAAAGTCACCAGCCCGCTATCCACCTGGCTCCAGTCAAGCCAGGTTAATGCGTTATCCTGGCAATAAGCATTGTTATTGCCGTGCTGGCTATGCCCCATTTCGTCGCCCGCCAGCAACATCGGCGTGCCTTGCGAAAGCAGTAACGTGGTTAATAGCGCGTGCATGCTCGCACGCCGTCTTTCAATCACATCAAGGCTGCCACTGAGTCCTTCTGTTCCATGGTTAAAACTGTGATTACTGTTGGTGCCGTCGCGGTTGTCTTCGCCATTGGCTTCGTTGTGTTTATGATCAAAAGAGACACAATCCCGCAGCGTAAAACCATCATGCGCGGTGATCAGATTGACCGAGGCCGATGGCAGACGACCATCACGCTTGAACACATCGCTGGAAGCGGCAAAGCGCCCGGCGAACTCCCCTAATGAGAGGGATTGTTCGAGCCAGAAACGGCGCGTCGCATCGCGGAAATGATCGTTCCACTCGGCAAAAGGCGGCGGATAGTTCCCCACCTGATAACCACCGGGACCGATATCCCACGGCTCGGCAATCAGCTTCAGAACGCGTAACAGCGGGTCGTTTTTAATGGCGTTAAACAGCGGTGCCTGCTGGCTGAATTCCGGGGTGCGTCCCATCACCGAGGCCAGATCAAAACGGAAACCATCCACATGAAAGGTTTCGACCCAGTAACGCAGACAGGCATGTGCGTAATCCACCACATCGGCGTTATTCAAATTCAGCGTGTTACCGCAGCCGGTCCAGTTGTGGTAATCGCCATCCTCACGAGTCCAGTAATAACTTCGGTTGTCGATACCGCGCAGGGAAAAAGTCGGTCCGTCGAGATCGCTTTCGGCGCTATGGTTGAGGACGATATCGAGGATCACTTCGATGCCCGCCCGATGCAGCGCTTTTACCGCATCGCGAAACTCATTAATCGCCTGCGCCGGGTTACTGGCGTAGCGGGGTTCCAGCGCAAACAGCGCCAGCGGGTTATAACCCCAGTAATTAGACAGCCCCAGCCGCTGCAGGCGCGGCTCGCTGGCAAAATGCGCAACAGGCAATAATTCCAGCGCAGTGATCCCCAGTTGTTTAAACCAGTTGATCATCACCGGGTGGCCCAGCGCCTTGTAGGTGCCGCGTATTTCCTGCGGCAGCGCCGGGTGCAACCACGTCAGCCCTTTGACATGTGCTTCGTAAATAACGGTGTTACCCCAGGGGATGCGCGGCGGCGCATCCTCTTCCCAGTCGTAGTTGTCATGCACCACTACGCTGCGTAAGCCGAGCGCGGCGTTATCGTGGGGATCCGGCGCGTCATAACCGCCGTGAAACAACGGGTTGTCGAGCGTTTCGCCTTCAACACGCCGCGCACAAGGGTCGAGCAGTAATTTGGCCGGGTTAAAACGGTGCCCGCGGGCGGGCTCCCACGGACCATGAACACGGTAGCCATAATGCAAACCAGGCTTCGCCCCTGCCAGAAAACCGTGCCAGATATTGCCGGTGCGGCCAGGTAAGTCGACGCGCTGTTCATTACCTTCATCATCGAACAGGCACAGCTCCACGCGCTCTGCATGGGCGGAAAACAGCGTAAAGTTCACGCCGTCTCTTTGCACATGTGCGCCGTGAGGTGTCGCTTTTCCGGCCGTCAGCTTGCTCATTCGCCCTCCCGCACCAGCCAGATAGTCGCCAGCGGCGGTATGGTCAACAGCAGAGAGTGTTCACGTCCGCGATTGGCGATCGCGTCGCTGTGTACCACGCCGCCATTGCCGGTGTTGCTACCGTGGTAATGCATTGAGTCGCTGTTCAGCTCTTCGCGCCAGCGCCCCGGCTGATTGATACCAATGCGATAACCGGGGCGCGGGACAGGGGTAAAGTTGCTGACCACGATAATTTCATTGCCCTGCTTATCCCGACGGACAAAGGCAAACACCGAGGCTTCATGATCATCCACCACCAGCCATTCAAAACCGTAAGGGTCAAAGTCCAGCTCGTGCAGCGCTTTGTGATGGCGATAAACCTGGTTCAAATCGCGCACCAGACGCTGCACGCCGTGATGCCAGTTATCACCGCCCTCCAGCAGGTGCCAGTCGAGGCTGGCATCGTGGTTCCACTCGCGCCCCTGCGCAAATTCGTTGCCCATAAACAGCAGCTTTTTACCGGGGAACGCCCACATCCAGGCGTAATAGGCGCGCAGATTGGCGAACTTTTGCCAGGCATCGCCGGGCATACGATCAAGAATGGATTTCTTGCCGTGCACCACTTCGTCATGGGAAAGCGGCAGGATAAAGTTTTCGGTGTAGTTATAGAGAATACCGAAGGTCATCTTGTCGTGGTGGTACTTGCGGTACACCGGATCAAGCTTCATATAATCCAGCGTGTCATGCATCCAGCCGAGGTTCCATTTGTACCAGAAGCCCAGCCCGCCCAGCGACGGCGGGCGCGACACGCCAGCGAAATCGGTAGACTCTTCCGCCATGCTGACGGCGCCGGGCGCTTGTTCACCGATAATGCGGTTGGTATTGCGCAAAAACTCAATCGCTTCCAGGTTCTCACGACCACCGTATTCATTGGGGATCCATTCCCCCTCTTTGCGGCTGTAGTCGCGGTAGATCATCGACGCCACCGCATCCACGCGCAGGGCGTCAATACCGAAGCGTTCAATCCAGTACAGCGCGTTACCAACCAGATAGTTGCTCACTTCCCGGCGACCATAGTTGTAAATCAGCGTGTTCCAGTCCTGGTGATAGCCTTCACGCGGATCGCTGTGCTCGTAGAGTTTGGTGCCGTCGAAATCCGCCAGACCAAAATCATCGGACGGGAAATGGCCCGGCACCCAATCGAGGATCACCCCTAAACCAGCCGCGTGCGCGGTGTGAATAAAGTGCAGGAAATCGTCGCGCGTACCAAAGCGGCGGGTTGGCGCGTACAAACCGGTAGGTTGATACCCCCAACTGCCATCGAACGGATGCTCATTCACGGGCATCAACTCAAGATGGGTGAAGCCCATCCATTTCGCGTAAGGCACGAGCTGGTCCGCCAGCTCGCGGTAGCTGAGCCAAAAGTTGTTGTCGGTATGACGACGCCAGGAGCCCAGATGAACTTCATAGATACTGATTGGCGCATCGAATTCATTGGCGCGTTTGCGTTCTTCGCTCTGCGTTTTCTTGCCCGGCAAGCCGCAAATCAGCGACGCGCTGTCGGGCCGCATTTGCGCCTCAAACGCATAAGGATCAGCTTTGATACGCAGCTTACCTTGCGCATCAATCATCTCGAATTTGTAGAGCTGCCCATTGAGCGCACCGGGGATGAAAAGCTCCCAGATACCACTTTCCCGACGCAGGCGCATCGGGTGGCGGCGGCCATCCCAGTAGTTAAACTGCCCTACCACGGAGACGCGCTGCGCATTTGGCGCCCAGACGGAGAAACGGGTACCCACCACGCCATCGACCGTATCGGCATGCGCTCCCAGCGTTTCGTAAGGCCGCATATGCGTGCCTTCGCTCAGCAGCCAGGCATCCATATCCTGGATTAACGGGCCAAAACGGTAAGGATCATCAATCAGATTTTGTTGGCCGTGCCAGATAACGGCGAACTGATAATAAAAAGGATTTTTACGGCGTTGCATCACGCCGCTAAAGAATCCCCTGGAATCCAGGCACTCCAGTTTTCCCACTTTGCGCCCGGTTTTCGGCTCGATAACCCACACTTCGGTGGCATCAGGCAGCAGCGCACGTACTTCCAGACCCGCTTCAGTCTGGTGCATCCCCAGCACCGAAAAAGGATCAGCAAAATGACCCGCAATAAGCGCGTTAATGACGTCTTTATCAACACGAACGGACATGGTTCTCATCCTGTTGTTGTGGCATCGCACCTTCCACCGTAGTAAGTCCGGTTGCGACACTTTTTTGACCTGAACGGCGCAGCACCAAATGTGCATCCTCTCTGCTCCGTCCCATCTTCAGGCAAGATGCTCCGACACCTTGTCTAAAGCATAGCCAACACTTTTCAACACTTGAGAAAATAAACACATCTGTGCTTCTTTCTGGCAAAAAAGCACAAAAAAAGGGGCGCCGTAGCGCCCCTTGTGGTGGTGAACTCTGTTACGCCAGTTGGCGCAACATACGACGCAGCGGTTCGGCCGCGCCCCATAACAGCTGGTCACCGACGGTAAAGGCTGAGAGGAACTCCGGCCCCATGTTCAGTTTACGCAGACGACCAACCGGCGTGGTCAGCGTGCCGGTGACGGCGGCAGGCGTCAGTTCGCGCATGCTGATTTCGCGATCGTTTGGCACCACTTTCGCCCACGGGTTATGCGCCGCCAGCAGCTCTTCGATAGTCGGAATCGACACATCTTTTTTTAGCTTGATGGTGAACGCCTGGCTGTGGCAGCGCAGCGCGCCGATGCGCACGCAAAGGCCATCGACCGGGATCACATTCGCGGTGTTGAGAATTTTGTTGGTTTCAGCCTGGCCTTTCCACTCTTCGCGGCTCTGGCCGTTATCAAGCTGTTTGTCGATCCATGGGATCAGGCTGCCCGCCAGCGGTACGCCAAAGTTATCGACCGGCAGCTCGCCGCTACGGGTCAGCGCGGTCACTTTACGTTCGATATCCAGAATCGCTGACGCCGGATCGGCAAGCTCGGCGGCAACATGGCTGTGCAACTGGCCCATTTGCGTCAGCAGTTCACGCATATGGCGCGCGCCGCCGCCGGATGCGGCCTGGTAAGTGGCAACGGATACCCACTCCACCAGATCGTTGGCAAACAGCCCGCCGAGCGACATCAGCATCAGGCTGACGGTGCAGTTACCGCCGACAAAGGTTTTCACGCCGTTGTTCAGACCGTCGTTGATCACCGCCTGGTTAACCGGGTCGAGGATAATGATGGCGTCATCTTTCATGCGTAAAGAGGAAGCCGCGTCGATCCAGTAACCCTGCCAGCCGCTTTCACGAAGCTTTGGATAGATTTCGTTGGTATAATCGCCGCCCTGGCAGGTGACAATGATGTCGAGTGCCTTCAGCGCTTCCAGATTGAACGCGTCCTGAAGCGTGCCTGCTGTACTTCCGCCAAACGCGGGTGCAGCCTGCCCAAACTGGGAAGTGGAAAAGAAGACAGGGCGAATGGCGTCGAAATCGCGCTCTTCAATCATGCGCTGCATGAGAACGGAGCCGACCATTCCGCGCCAACCGATAAAACCAACATTTTTCATAGCGAAGTTCCTGCGAAGGTGTGTGCTGTGTATACGAACCAGTATCCCACTGGGAATAGCCACATTACAAAATGCAGCCAAAGTCGCAAGTGAAATTAATCAATGATCGCGAACGTATCAGAAATGCAGCTAATTACTGTAATTTTGCCGACTGCGTCAGGGATAAGAGTGAATGACTGATATCATCTCCGCCACCGTGTTGTTGATCCTGATTATGGATCCCCTGGGCAACCTGCCCATCTTTATGTCGGTACTGAAACACACCGAGCCGAAGCGCCGACGGGCGATCATGATCCGCGAGCTGCTCATTGCGCTGCTGGTGATGTTTATCTTTCTCTTCGCCGGGGAAAAAATCCTCGCGCTACTCAATTTACGCGCGGAGACGGTTTCTATCTCCGGCGGCATTATTCTGTTCCTGATTGCCATTAAGATGATTTTCCCCAGCGAATCCGGCAGCAGTTCTGGCCTGCCCGCTGGCGAAGAGCCGTTTATCGTCCCGCTGGCAATCCCGCTGGTGGCAGGTCCAACGCTGCTGGCAACGTTAATGCTGCTTTCCCATCAATATCCGAATCAAATGAGCCACCTGGTGATTGCGCTGCTGATTGCCTGGGGCGGCACGGTGGCTATCTTGTTGCAATCGTCGCTGTTTTTGCGCCTGCTCGGCGAGAAAGGGGTTAACGCACTGGAAAGGCTGATGGGGCTGATTCTGGTGATGCTCGCCACCCAGATGTTCCTGGATGGGATTCGGGTGTGGATGAAGGGGTAAAACGAACCCTCTCCCGACGGGAGAGGGTTGGCAAACTTAGCTCAACAGTGAAAACGCAATCATCCCGATAATCGCACCGGTGGTGCCAAGGATGGTTTCCATCATGGTCCAGGTTTTCAGCGTTTGCGCTTCGGTTGCGCCAGTAAAGCGGCCATACAACCAGAAACCGGCGTCGTTCACGTGGCTTACCACAATCGAACCGCCCGCGATGCAGATAGAGAGTGCTGCCATCTGCGCGCCGTTGAAATGCAACTGTTCAATAACCGGCATTACCAGGCCGACAGCCGTCAGACAAGCAACCGTGGCGGAACCCTGAATAATGCGCACCGCGGCAGCCAGCACAAAACAGGTGATCGCGATAGGCAAGCCCATGCCGGTCAGCGCTTCGCCCAGTGCCGGGCCAACGCCGGAATCCACCAGCACTTGCTTAAACACGCCGCCCGCACCAATCACCAGCAGAATAATGCCCGCCGGTTGCAGCGCCTGACCGCAGATTTCCATTACACGATCTTTCGGCATCCCCTGTCGCATCGCCAGGCCATAAATCGCCACCAGGCACGCAACGAGGATCGCGGTGAACGGGTGACCGATAAACTCCAGCCAGTCGTACAAATTGCTACCTTCGGTGACGAAACGCGCGGCGATAGTTTTCATCCCCACCAGCACCAGCGGGAGCAAAATCAGCGACAGGCTGAAACCAAACGAGGGCATTTTGCCTTCGCCCAGATGCGGCTCGCTAATATCATCAGGAATGTGCAGCTCCACATGGCGGCTGATAAAGTTGCCCCATAGCGGACCGGCAATCAACATGCCCGGAATTGCCGCGCACAGGCCAATCAGGATCATCCAGCCGAAATCCGCGTGCATCTGCGATGCCAGCAGCATCGGTGCAGGCCCCGGTAGCAGGAACGCCGCGGCTGCCGCAACCCCTGCGAACAGTGGAATAACCAGTTTCACCAGGTTGGTGCCGGTATGACGCGCCATGGAAAACGCCACGCTAATCAACAGCACAATCGCCACTTCAAAAAACAGCGGCAGCGCGCAAATCAGCCCCGCCAGACCAATCGCGTAATGCGCGCGACTGTGACCAAAGGATCGCAACATTTTGACGGCGATTTGGTCCACCGCACCGGTCTCGTGAAGGATTTTGCCGAACATCGCGCCGAGCGCGACCACAATCGCCAGAAAGCCGAGCGTACCGCCCATCCCTTTTTCCATGGTCTGCGCGATTTTAATCAACGGCATCCCGGAAAAAAGCCCTGCGCCAATGGAAACCACCATCAAAGCAACAAAAGCGTGCATACGCGCTTTCATTACTAAAAACAGCAGCAGCAAAACCGAGCCTACTGCTGTTAAAACAAGCGTTAATGTACTCACTTAGCACTGCCTTTAGTAATGACTTCAATGGTGCTGGCAACAACACCCTCCAGCGGCTGGTCAATATCCACAACCAGAACATCCGGCTCATCCGCGCCCGGTTCTTGCAGCGCTTCAAACTGCGTTACCAACATTTGCGTTTTGAAGAAGTGCCCTTTACGCGCTTTCAGACGGCCTTCAATCACGTCGAAGTCGCCTTTCAGGTAGATGAAAGAGAGGTTTGGGTTACCGTCGCGCAGCTGGTCGCGATAGTGTTTTTTCAGCGCCGAGCAAACAATCAGCGACACTTTGTTGGTGCGCTGCATAGCGAAAGCGGCGTCGTTCAGCGCCTGCAGCCACGGTTTGCGGTCATCGTCGTTCAGCGGTTCACCGGACGCCATTTTGGTGATGTTGCTGCGCGGATGGAGGAAGTCGCCGTCGAGAAACGCGGCATGTAACTGATGCGCCACTTCGCTGGCGACAGCGGATTTACCGCTGCCTGAAACGCCCATCAGAACATAAACGTGGTGATCAAAGTTAGTCGTGCTCAAGGGTAGCCCCCACTGGTGCAAGAGTGAATTGTTACGGGTAACTGTTATCGGTAACATTGTCCTGCTGGGGTAACGGAGAAGCAATATCCATTCGTGCCAGAGATAAATAAGTGTGAGCTAGCTCAAATTTGTCAGACTAAATAGATCCGCCCGGTGACAAAGTGAAACCTAAATCTAACATTTTCGGCGTAACTGACTCACCACGAATGCGCGCCAGTAAGCGTTCAGCGCCAATTCGCCCCATGCGTTCACGCGGCGTGAGCACGCTTGCCAGACGCGGTTCCATTACCTGGCCAATGTCGTGACCGTGGAACCCGGCGATTGCCATATCCTGCGGAATTTTCAGCCCCAGACGCTGGCACTCAAACGCCGCGCCAACGGCAAGGTCATCGTTAGTACAAAAAATTCCGTCAAGCTGAGGGTACTCGCGGCGCGCCTGGCGCATCAGTTCAATACCGGCGGTATAAGAGGAAGATTGCTCCACCATCACGCTGTACGGCGTTAAACCTGCCTCCAGCATCGCCTGCTCGTAACCCTTCTGTTTGATGATAGTACGTTCGTCCAGGCGTGCGCCGAGATAAGCAACCCGACGGTGGCCGCGCTCAATGATGGCGGTCGTTATCTGCCGCGCCGCTTCGAAGTTATCAAAGCCAACGGCAATATCGAGGCAAGGCGAGCGGCTGTCCATTAGCTCCACCACCGGAATCCCAGCAACTTCAATCATTTTCAGCGTGCGCGGGGTATGGGTACGTTCGGTAAGGATCAGGCCGTCAATGTTCCATGAGAGCATCGATTCCAGGCGCTCTTCTTCCATTTCGGCTTTGTAACCGTAGTGCGCCAGCATAGTTTGATACCCGTGCGCGTCGGTCACGCTTTCAATGCCGCGTAACACTTCGGCGAAAACCTGGTTGGTCAGGGAAGGGAGAAGCACACCAATCGCCCGGCTGGTGGCGTTGGAGAGAATATCGGGAGCCCGATTTGGAATGTAACCCAGTTCATCAAGCGCAGCAGCTATTTTGCCCCGTAACGCGACGGAAACTTGCTCCGGGTTACGCAAAAAACGGCTGACGGTCATTTTGGTCACGCCAACGCGATCGGCCACATCCTGAAGTACGGGTCTTTTCTTTTTCATCGTCCTGACATTTTTCTGAGTAAGAGATTTCCTCAGTTTATCACGGACAACACGCAACCTTCCGGCCAAAACCAGGAGGTTGCGTCATTTATTTAACCAACATTATACCGGCGGCAGATCGAACAGCAGGATTTCACTGTCGCTATCGGCATGCACCGAGATAGCCTGCTCATCCCAAATGGCCAGACCATCGCTGGTGGTGGCTTTTGTCCCGTTGATAGTGACTTCGCCTTTCACCACCTGGATCCACACGCGGCGTTCAGCGGCAATCTGGTGTACAGACTGCTCATCTTTCAGCAGCGCCCAGCGGTAAAGCTCCATATCCTGATGCACTTTCAGCGAACCATCACGCGCATCCTGCGATAGCACCAGTTGTTTGCCCTGCACCGCATCAAAGCGCCGCTGTTCATAGCGCGGCGTGATGCCGTTAGTTTCTGGAATGATCCAGATTTGGTACAGGCGCAGACGGTCGGTTTTGCTCGGGTTGTATTCCGAGTGGCGCACCCCAGTACCGGCGCTCATAATCTGGAATTCGCCCGCAGGAACCTGTTCTTTGTTGCCCATGCTGTCCTGGTGTTCAACCGCCCCTTCCAGTACATACGTCAGGATTTCCATGTCTTTGTGCGGGTGAGTGCCAAAGCCCTGGCCTGCATCGATTACGTCATCGTTAATCACACGCAGTGCCGAGAAGCCCATAAAATTTGGGTCGTAATAGTTGGCAAACGAGAAAGTGTGCCAGGAATCCAGCCAACCATGATTTGCATGGCCACGGTCATTTGCTTTGCGTAAGAAGATCATCTTGTTTACCCCCGTATGTTTTCGATGGAGTAAGTGTGGACGCAATTGACCAACGATCATAGAGGGTGAAAATTGACTCCTCTGTTCAAAAAAAGTGAACAAGTTGCGAGGAGTCTTTTTCAGTTATTTCGCGAGGGTTATCGTGGCAGGAGAAGCCTGCTCAAAAGCGCGTTCCAGCAGTTCAAGGTTGGTGAGAACTTCAGATTCCTTGACGTAATTTGGCGCACCGTTTGAAAGCGTTTCGTACAGCGCATCGTAGACGCGACCATAGTCGCCAGTTTCCGGAGCGACCTCTTCCCGCACCGTTTCACCCGCCGCATTCACATATTCCAGAACGCCCTTGCTGTCGTCAGCGGCAAAACCGGGTTCGCCCGGCATGATATTGGCTTTCAGGCTGGTTTCCTGCTGGTCGATACCGTATTTAATAAACGACCCTTTGGTGCCGTGGACGATAAATTTCGGGTAATCAATCTTCACCAGATGGCTGGTTTTGACGATGGCTTTTAAATCGCCATAAAACAGCTGGGCTTCGAAAGTATCATCCGGGTTGGCTTTATTACGCAGGCTGCGGATGTCATACGCGGCATGATCCGGGCGGCCAAACAGCGAAATGATTTGATCCATCGTATGCACGCCAAGGCCATAAAATGAGCCGTCCTGCGGCAATCCGGGTTTGGTTTCCGCTACCGGGCGGTAGTAATCAAAATGGCTTTCAATTTCCACGATGTTGCCGAGTTTGCCGCTTTCAATCGCCTTTTTCGTGGTGAGGAAGCAGGAGTCAAAACGACGATTCTGGTACGGCGTCACCGTCAGGCCTTTGCGTTTTGCCAGCTCAAACAGCGTTACCGCTTCCGCCATTGTCGGGGTGAATGGTTTTTCCACCAGCACATTTTTACCCGCTTCCAGCGCACGCTTGGCGTAGTCGAAATGGCTGTCGGCATGGGTACAAACGATCACCAGTTTGACCTGCGGATCATTAAAGATGTCGTCAATATCGCTGGTGAAGTGAATGTGTTGATACTGCGGATGCTGCTCTTCCGGCTTCGGGTGGCGGCGAAAAATATGCGCCACATGCCAGCTGTCTTTGCGGTGCAGAACATACGGTAGGTGATAACGGGTGGTGCTTTTACCAAAGCCGATAAAGGCGCAATGTAGCGTCATAATCCAGTCCTTATCAAGTTGACTCTCACAACCATAGCGCATCTGCAAAGGACGTGTCCCTGACCCTTTTCCCAAAAGGGCGGCAAACGGGAAGGCAAATCGCAGGCAAAAAAAAGCCAGCACGCGGCTGGCTAAGAAATACTGGAAGCAATGTGAGCAATGTCGTGCTTTCAGGATTACCGCAACGGTTTCCCTGAACGCATGGCAATAATAATCATTATCATTCGCACTTGTCCACTTTTTTTTGCAAAAAATGGCAGTTGACGCTTCGCCAGAAAGCCAGGAAGGTAGCTGTCTACCCCATCAACAGGAGAAGCAGGATGAGCAAGATAGTGGTACGCCATGCCGAAGCGCGCGATGCAGAATCTTTACGTCAGTTTTATGCGCAACCCGAGGTGTATCATAACCTGCTACAGCTACCTCATCCCCCTGCTGAACTGTGGGAAGATCGCCTGAAGCCGCAACCCGGCCGCCGCCAGTTGGTTGCCTGCATTGACGAGCAAGTTGTCGGGAACCTGACGTTAATGGTGGAACAAAATCCGCGCCGTAGCCATGTCGCCTTTTTTGGCATGGCGGTATCATCGGCGTTCCAGAACCGGGGCGTCGCCAGTGCGCTGATGCGTGAAATGATTAACCTGTGCGATAACTGGTTGCGCATCGAACGCATTGAGTTAACGGTGTTTGCTGATAACGCCCCCGCGCTCGCCGTGTACCGTAAATTTGGTTTCGAGATTGAGGGTACAGGCAAGCGTTATGCGTTGCGTAACGGCGAGTATGTTGATTCGTACTATATGGCACGAATGAAAGGCTAAGAAATTCCTCTCCCCAAACGGGGAGAGGAATTGTTCAGTATCCGGCGGTTAAATCATCCACCGAGCGGGGATCCGACGCGCCATACAGCGTACCGTCCGGCCCGACCATAATGCTCTGCGTACTGCCCATCGCTTCCTTCACTGCTACTTTTTGCCCTTTCTGTTCAAGCAGTTTTAACGTGTCCGGGCTAAAGCCTTTCTCGACGCGCAGTTCATCCGGCAGCCATTGATGATGAAAACGCGGCGCGTTGGTAGCTTCGGCGACATTCATACCAAAATCGATGCTATTCACCACTATTTGCAACACTGTTGTGATAATACGGCTACCGCCGGGGCTGCCGGTTACCAGCCAGGTTTTGCCATCTTTCAGCACAATGGTTGGCGACATTGAAGAGAGCGGGCGTTTGCCCGGCCCAATCGCATTCGCATCGCCGCCCACCAGCCCGTAGACATTCGGCACGCCCGGTTTGGCAGAGAAATCATCCATTTCGTTATTCAGCAGAATGCCGGTATTGCCAGCGACAATCCCGGTGCCGAATACCGTATTCAGCGTATAAGTGACCGCAACCGCATTGCCATCTTTATCCACCACCGAGAAGTGCGTGGTTTGGTTACTTTCGTAAGGCTCCAGCTTGCCGGGGCGGATCTGGCTGGAGGGGCGCGCTTTGTTGACATCAATCTGCGCGGCGATCGATTTGGCGTACTCTTTGTTGGTTAACGCCTGCCACGGCACTTTGACAAAGTCCGGATCGCCCAGATATTCCGAACGGTCGGCATAGGCATACTTCTCCGCCTCGGTCATCACCTGCATCGCATCCGCACTGCCAAAGCCGTACTTCGCCAGATCGAAGTTTTCCAGGATATTGAGGATTTCCACGATATGAATCCCGCCTGATGAGGGCGGTGGCATGGAGTAAATCTCGTAACCGCGATAGCTGCCGCTTATCGGCGTGCGCTCCACGGCTTTGTAGTTGGCTAAATCCTCTTTGGTGATAAGCCCACCGTTTTTGCTCATCTGCTGGGCGATTTGCTCAGCAATCGCGCCTTTGTAGAAGGCGTCCGGACCTTTCTCCGCAATCATCTCCAGACTTTTGCCGAGATTGCTTTGCACCAGCTTGTCGCCCTTTTTCAGCGGCTCGCCATCTTTCCAGAAAATGGCTTTGCTGGTTTCGTGGTTGGGCAACACTTCACTGCCATAGGTTTTCAAATCGCCCGCCAGCGCATCGTTCACCACAAAGCCCTGTTTCGCCAGCTTGATGGCCGGTTGCACCACTTTGTTCAGCGGCAGCGTGCCGTACTTTTCCAGCGCCAGCGAGAAACCTGCAACGGTGCCGGGCGTGCCGGACGCCAGATGAGAAGTCAGGGATTTTTTACTGTCCGGGTTGCCCTGATCGTCGAGAAACATATCGCGTGTCTCGCCAGCGGGGGCCATTTCACGGAAATCAATCGCCGTGACGTTCCCTTCTTTGCTACGAATCAGCATGAAACCGCCACCGCCGAGGTTACCAGCCTGCGGATGCGTGACCGCCAGTGCGTAACCAACCGCCACCGCTGCATCCACCGCGTTACCGCCCTGCTTGAGAATATCGACACCGACGCGCGTGGCAGTTTCATCCACCGAGGCAACCATGCCCTGTTTCGCTACAACAGGATGAAAGACATCGGCTTCAACCCCGTAAGACACCGGAGGCGGCGCGGTCGCCTGCCCTTCTGGCGGCGCCGCCGCAACGCCAAAACATCCTCCCGCCATCAGCGCGGCAATCGCCAGCCAACGCGCAAACTTCTGTTTCATCATCGTCGTTCTCCCGAGTAAGGGCTACAGTCCCCGCTTAAGCCTGGTTCACAACTCTTAAAAATGCATTGTCACGAATGAAAGCGAGTAAACTGATAGGAAACCTCAATGGAGGACAGGACGATGAAACGATTACTGATTCTGGCGGCGCTGCTGCCCTTTAGCGCCTTCGCACAGCCATTAAACACCACCAATGATCCGCACCAGCCGGGGTATGTGATCCCAAGCCAGCAGCGAATGCAGACGCAGATGCTCAACCAGCAGCAACAGCATCAAGGAATGCTGAAACAGCAGATGCAAACGCAAACCCAGCTGCAACAGCAACAATTGCAGATGCAGATGAACAACAATTCCCAACGGGTAAGGCAGGCGCAGCCGGGGGAGCTCAATCCCGGCGGCCAGCAAGTGCTCCCCAACAACAGCCCCGGGATGCTCAGCGGGGGAACAACTAGCAGCGGTATGACGCAGCAACATATGATGCCGCAAACGCAAAACGGCGACATGCTGCAAAGCACATCGCCGTCGACAACACCTTAGTACTGGAAGTGCGGCCCGATATCGTCAATTTTATCGGTGCAGATACAGTCGACGCCCCAGCGCAACAGTTCCGCCGCCCGTGCGGGCTGGTTGACGGTATAGACCAGGATGCGCAAGCCCGCATCGCGCAACATGCGTACGCGGGCTTCATCCAGCAGTTTATGGTTCAGATGGATCGATACGCAGCCCAGCCGTTCTGTGAGCACCTGCCAGTCATCACGCCACTCATCGAGCAGCAGGCCGCGCGGCAGTTCCGGCGCGGCTTGCTGCGCCGCTTCCAGCGCATCAATTTCAAACGATGAAAGCAGCGGCGGTGTCATCCCGGCCCACAACTCGCGCGCGGCCAGCGCCACCACTTTACCGGTGAGCGGCCCGGTGCCGGTGGTCGGTTTAATTTCGATATTCGCCATCATGCCGTGCTGGCGACAGCGCTCGGCCACCTGGGAGAGCAGCGGCAGCGGTTCGCCTTTGAATTCACCGCTGAACCAGCCACCTGCATCCACTTTCAGCAGATCATTCCACGCCAGTTCGCCCGCGACGCCCCAACCGTTACTGGTACGCTCCAGATTGTCGTCATGCAGCAGGAAAATCTGCCCATCTTTCGACAGCTTGGCATCGAACTCAATCATCGTGTGCCCGTAACGCGCGCCAACATCAATGGCAGCCAGTGTGTTTTCCGGTGCCAGTTTACCGCCGCCGCGATGGGCGACAATGTGGGGATATGGCCAGTTGCTCATACTCGTTGTCCTGTTTCACCATCAAATAAGTGCAGGTGATTTTCCGGCAAATGGAGCCACAGCGTGCTGCCTGCCGTCGGGCGATCCTGATGCGACAAACGCACCACCAGTTTCTGCTCGCCCCAGCGACCATGCGCTAAGTTATCCGCGCCGAGGATCTCCAGCGTGTCCATCACCAGCGGTACACCGCCTGCGGCCTGTGAGCTTAGCGCAATATGTTCCGGGCGGATACCCAGCGTCATCTTGCGGCCTGCATACCCGCGATAGTACCAGTTGATCGGCAGTGCCATGCCGCTCTCCAGTTCAAAGTGCGTACCGGCGCTGCTGATACGGCCATCAAGCAGGTTCATCGCCGGGCTACCGATAAAGCTCGCCACAAAGCGGCTGGCGGGTTTTTCATACACCTCAACCGGCGTACCAATTTGCTCCGCCACGCCTTTATTCATCACCAGCACGCGCTGCGCCAGCGTCATTGCTTCCACCTGATCGTGGGTAACGTACAGTGAAGTAGTGTTCAGACGACGATGCAGTTGTTGCAGCTCAAGGCGCATTTGCACACGCAGCTTGGCGTCAAGGTTGGAAAGCGGTTCATCGAAGAGAAACACCGCTGGATCGCGGACAATCGCGCGGCCCATCGCCACACGCTGGCGCTGGCCGCCAGAGAGTTCGCGCGGGCGGCGTTTTAACAGGCCCTCTAATTCAAGAATACGCGCCGCTTCCGCGACACGCCCGGCGATATGCTCTTTACCCATGCCGCGAATTTTCAGCCCCCACGCCATATTCTCTTCCACACTCATGTGCGGGTAGAGCGCATAGTTCTGGAACACCATCGCGATACCGCGATCTTTGGGTTCCATTTCGGTGACGCGCTGGGTATCAATCCAGATATCCCCGCTGGTTACGCGCTCCAGGCCTGCGACCATGCGCAGCAGCGTTGATTTACCACAGCCCGACGGGCCAACCATCACAATAAACTCACCGTCTGCGACATCCAGCGTCAGCGGCTGGATCACCTGGGTTTTGCCGCTGTCCCAACTCTTGGTGACCGCTTGTAATTTTAATCCTGCCATATAAGGTTGCATCTCTTGATTGTTCGTGAACGTCGCTGGCGGCCATTTTTGCCCAAGGCAAGGCGCGAGCGGCGAAGTTTGGTGGGCCCAAATAAAACGCGAGTAACGCAGCTTTGGGCAAAAATGGCCCCAGCCCTTCGGGACGCGTGCCGAAACCGCGTACTCTGCGTTGTCGGATTTGGACATAGGCCCACTATGTCCATCATCCTCCGCCTTGATTACGCGGTTTCGGCTCAGCGTCGACGTCACGCACAATCAAGGGATACAGCCTACTTCTCACTGTCGACCAGGCCACGCACAAAGGCGCGCTGCATGGCTAAAACGATAACGACCGGGGGGATCAACGTCAGCAACATCGCTGCCATGACCTGGTTCCATTGCGTGGTGCTTTCACCGCTGGCAATCATGCTTTTTACCCCCGCCACGGCGGTGCCAAGATTGACGTCGCTGATAATTAGCAGCGGCCATAAATACTGGTTCCAGCCGTAGATAAAGGTGATGACGAACAGCGCCGCGAGGTTGGTTTTTGACAACGGCAACACGATGTCGCGGAAAAAACGCATTGGCGATGCGCCATCAATTCGCGCGGCTTCCATCAACTCGTCCGGCAAGGTCATAAAGAACTGGCGGAACAAAAACGTTGCTGTTGCGGAGGCCATCAGCGGCAGCGTCAAACCGGTGTAGCTGTCGAGCATTTTCAGGTTTGCAATCACTTCCACCGTTGGGAAAATACGCACCTCAACCGGCAGCATCAGCGTGCAGAAGATCATCCAGAAGAAGAGGTTACGCAGCGGAAAACGGAACCAGACAATGGCGAAGGCAGAGAGCATCGATACGGCGATTTTGCCGACGGTGATGACAAACGCCATGATGAAGCTGTTGGTCAGCATCAACCAGAACGGCGCGCTATTCGCGCCAATACCCTTGACCCAGATGTTGCGCAGGTTCTCCCACAAGTGGGTGCCGGGGATCAGCGTCATGGGCGTGTCGTACACGGCGTTGATATCCAGCGTCGCCGTTACGAAGGCGACATACAGTGGGAACAGCACCACCGCAATCCCGAGAATAAGCATGATATGGCTGAATAATGTCAGCCCGGGGCGATTCTCAATCATTGGTAGCGCACCTTACTTTCAACATAACGGAACTGGACCACCGTCAGCACTATCACCAAAAACATCAGCACCACCGACTGTGCCGCAGACGTGGAGAGATCCAACCCGGCGAAACCTTCGCGGTAAATTTTATAAATCAGCGTCGTCGTCGCCTGAACCGGGCCACCGGCTGTCGCGGCGTCGATCACCGGGAACGTGTCGAAAAAGGCGTACACCAGGTTAACCACCAGCAGGAAAAAACTCACCGGCGCAATGAGCGGCAGCGACAATTTGAAGAAGCGACGGATCGGCCCGGCACCGTCAATGGCGGCGGCTTCAACCAGTGAGCGCGGAATTGACTGCAAAGCGGCAAAGAAGAACAGGAAGTTGTAGCTGATCTGCTTCCATACCGAAGCAAAAACCACGAGGAACATGGCCTGGCCACTGTTTTGCGCATGGTTCCAGTCATAGCCAAACTGCGCCAGAAAATGGGTAAGCAAGCCGCGGCCGGGGTTAAAGAGAAAAATCCACAGCACAGCGGCAACCGCTGGCGCAACGGCGTAGGGCAGCAGCATGAGCGTTTGATAAATGCGACTGCCGCGCACCACGTTATCCACCAGCGCGGCAAAAAACAGGGAAACCAGCAGGCCGCTAAACGTCACCCACGCGCTAAAGCGCATGGTGGTCCAGAAAGAGTCCAGGTAATAGCTGTCGTGAAACAGCGCGACGAAATTATCCAGCCCAACAAACTGGCTGGAGAGGCCGAACGGATCGACACTTTGTACCGAATACCACAGCGCTTCAGCCGCAGGCCAGATAAAGAAAATAATGGTGATAGCCAGCTGCGGCGCTACTAACACGTATGGGAGCCAGCGCGAACGAAACACCGGACGGGATGAGGACATAAGCAACTCTTTTCAGATAGGCCGGATAGCAACGGCCTACCGTTAAGTAGGCCGTCTTTGTCTGCCGGATAAGCTCTTTTCTCCCGGCAAAACACTACATCAAGACTTGGTGGACTGCTCGAAGCGGCGCAGCAGCTGGTTACCACGCTCAACGGCGGAATCGAGCGCCTGTTGCGGGGTTTTCTTACCGGTCCATACGCTTTCCAGCTCTTCATCAACAATGGTACGGATCTGCGGCATGTTGCCCAGACGCAGACCTTTGGTGAACGCCAACGGCGGCTTGTTCAGCATCTGACGCGTAGCGATATCTGCGCCCGGGTTCTTGTCATAGAAGCCCTCTTTACGCGTCAGATCGTACGCTGCGGTAGTGATCGGCAGGTAGCCAGTTTTCTGGTGCCACTCCGCTGCGTTTTCCGGTTTCGCCAGGAAGTCGAGGAACTGGGCAACGCCTTTGTAAGTGGCATTGTCTTTACCCTGCATCACCCACAGGCTTGCGCCGCCGATAATGGCGTTCTGCGGCGCACCTTTCACGGTGGCGTCATACGGCATCATGCCAACGCCATAATTGAATTTGGCGTAATGGCGAATATCTGCCAGCGAACCAGAAGAGGCAGTAGTAATGGCGCAGTCGCCGTTATAGAACTTCTCAGTGGACTCATCTTTACGCCCGAAGTAGCTGAAATCGCCTTTTTTGTTCAGCTCTTCCAGCATGGCGATGTGTTTCACCTGCTCCGGCTTATTGAACTCCAGTACCGCGTCAGTACCGTCAAAGCCGTTGTTTTTGGTCGCAACCGGCAGACCATGCCAGGCGCTGAAGTTCTCAATCTGGATCCAGCCCTGCCAGCCGCTGGCGTAGCCGCATTTCATCCCGGCCGCTTTCAGTTTGGCGGTGTATTCGGCCAGATCCTGCCAGGTTTTCGGCGGCTGATCCGGATTCAGACCCGCTTTTTTAAAGGCGTCTTTGTTGTAATACAGCACGGGTGTAGAGCTGTTGAACGGCTGAGAGAGCAAATGACCCGTTTTAGAATCGGTGTAGTAACCCGCAACGGTCGGCACAAACTGGCTTTCATCAAAGTTGATGCCCGCGTCTTTAAACACCTGGTAGACCGGTTTGATCGCTTTAGACGCCATCATGGTGGCGGTACCGACTTCGTAAACCTGCAAAATCGCCGGTGCGTTACCAGTACGGAAGGCAGCGATACCCGCGCTCAGGCTCTGCTCGTAGTTGCCTTTATAGATCGGTACGATTTTGTAATCCGGGTGGGTGTCATTGAAACGTTGCGCCAGGGAGTCAACTTCTTTACCTAACTCCCCTTCCATCGAATGCCAGAACGGAATGGTGGTTACCGCCATGGCGTTACCTGCAAAGACTAACCCCATCGCCAGACCCAAAGCTGTATGTCGTAACGTTGTCATTGTGCTCTCTCTTGTTATGCGGATGCGCGATTTCACGCGTTTTTATGCTCGCGAGGTAACATGACATGCTCGAATTACAGAAAAATAACCATTTAATTACAAATAGATGACAGCCAGGCGTCAGCAAAATGTCGCCAGGATGATGGTACGGTGAAGGAAAAATGGCGGTTAATGGGGCGGCCGTCGCGCTTTAGAAAGGAAAAAGGGCTTCCCTGTTAAACAGAGAAGCCCTTTGTAAAGGCGCTTAGAGGTATGCACATTACCGTTTCCCCTGAAAAGGCAGGGATTTCTCCCTGCCTCCAGGTTGCTACTTACCGGATTCGTAAGCCATGAAAGCCGCGACCTCGCGGAACCCATCTTTGTAACGAATTTCGCACAGCGATTTCCGTGTCAGATAAGTGAATATCAGCAGTGTGAAACACACGATAAATACGCACCAGATAAGGGTTCCTTGCGGTAGCTTCATAACCTGCGGCTCCTTGCCTTTCGGCGGGTAAGAGGCTACTCTACATGTGTCGAGCATATAGACAGGCCTCGTTGGTTAATTGAAAAATGACCTTCGGGGCTTTCTTCTTTCTGCCGCACAACTTTTTACCGTCATGAGGCAAAAAGCCTCAAGCGCCACCCGCATCATATCCCATCAAGCCGTCTGGTCGCATCGCAGGAAAACGTTTTTAAGACAAAAAAACCGGCCCTTGCGAGACCGGTCTAAATGCTATTACATCAACAAGTTACCCGCCCAGGTAAGCGCTGCGCACCGCTTCGTTCGCTAGTAACGCGTCGCCGGTGTCTTCCAGCACAACATGGCCGTTTTCCAGCACATATCCGCGATCGGCGAGCTTCAGCGCCTGGTTAGCGTTCTGCTCCACCAGGAAGATGGTCATGCCCTCTTTTCGCAGTTGCTCAATGGTGTCGAAAATTTGCTGAATAATGATCGGCGCAAGACCCAGCGAGGGTTCATCCAGCAGTAACAAACGCGGCTGACTCATCAGCGCGCGCCCAATCGCCAGCATCTGCTGCTCCCCGCCGGACATGGTGCCAGCCCGCTGGATGCGGCGCTCATGCAGGCGTGGAAACAGTTCATAAACCCTTTGAATACGCGACTGATACTGCTCACGATCGGCGAAAAAACCGCCCATCGCCAGGTTCTCTTCCACGGTCATCCGCGAAAAGACACGGCGACCTTCCGGCACAATTGCCACGGCTTCGCGCATGATCTTCGCGGTCTGCCAGTCGGTAATATCTTTGCCATCAAATACAATGCGCCCGCTGCTGGCGCGCGGATCGCCGCACAGCGTACCGAGCAACGTGGTTTTCCCCGCGCCGTTGGCACCAATCAGCGTCACGATTTCGCCCTGGTTAATATGCAGGCTGACATCATGCAGCGCCTGGATTTTGCCGTAGTGAGCGCTAACTTTGTCAAAAGATAACATCGCCTTTTCCATCTTATGCCTCACCAAGGTATGCGCGGATCACGTCCGGGTTATTACGAATCTCTTCCGGCGTCCCGTTCGCCAGCGGCGTGCCCTGGTTCACTACATAAATCCGGTCGGAAATCCCCATCACCAGCTTCATATCATGCTCGATCAGCAGGATGGTGGTGTTGTGATGGTTACGCAGCTCGACAATCAGCTCGTCCAGCTCTTTGGTCTCTTTCGGGTTCAGACCGGCCGCCGGTTCATCAAGCATCAGGATTTCCGGCTGCGTCACCATGCAGCGCACAATCTCCAGACGGCGCTGATCGCCGTAAGCCAGGTTGCTGGCCTGGCGGTTAGCGTGCGCTAACAAACCAATACGTTCCAGCCAGGTTGCGGCGCGGTCCAGCGCTTCACTCTGCGCACGACGAAACGCCGGCGTTTTCAACAGGCCAGAGAAAACCCCGGTTTTGAGCTGCTGATGTTGCCCCACCAGCAGATTCTCAATCACCGTCATTTCGCGAAACAGACGCACATGCTGGAAAGTCCGCACCACGCCCATACGGGCGATTTGCTGCCCCGGCAACCCTTCCAGGTGCTGGTCACGCAGCATAATGGTGCCGCCCGTCGGTTTATAGAAACCGGTCAGGCAGTTAAACACGGTGGTTTTGCCCGCGCCGTTCGGGCCAATCAGCGAAACGATCTCCTGCGGGCGCAGCTCTAACGACACATTGTTGACAGCCAGCAGACCGCCAAAGCGCATCATCAAACCGTTTACGGATAACAGTGGCTGACTCATGCCTGCTCTCCTTTCGCTTGCCCGTTTTTCAATTTCAACTGCGGACGGGTCATCGGCAGCAAGCCTTGCGGACGCCAGATCATCATCAGTACCATCAAACCACCCAGCATCAACATGCTGTATTCATTGAAATCACGCATTAACTCACGGGAAACCACCAACAGGATAGCCGCAAGGATCACCGCAAACTGCGAGCCCATACCGCCCAATACCACAATCGCCAGCACAAACGCCGATTCGGCGAAAGTGAACGATTCCGGGCTGACAAAGCCCTGGCGCGCGGCAAAAAGCGTACCGGCAAAACCGGCGAACGCGGCGCTGATGGTAAAAGCCGTCAGCTTAATGCGTGTCGGGTTCAGGCCGAGCGAGCGACAGGCGATTTCATCTTCACGCAGCGCTTCCCACGCGCGCCCCAGCGGCATGCGTAGCAGACGGTTAATCACAAACAGCGTCAGCACCACCAGCAGCAACGCAACCAGGTAGAGGAACACCACGCGGTCACTGGGATCGTATTCCACATGGAAGAAGTTGCTGAACGTGTCCCAGCCACCTTCACGGGCAGTACGGCTGAACTCCAGACCGAACAGGGTCGGTTTGGGGATCTGGCTAATGCCGTTCGGGCCGCCGGTGATTTCGGTGTTATTCAACAACAGGATACGGACGATTTCGCCGAAGCCCAGCGTCACAATCGCCAGGTAATCGCCGCGCAGACGCAGCACCGGGAAACCGAGCAGGAAACCGGCGGCGGCAGAAACCAGCCCCGCCAGCGGCAGGCACGTCCAGAACCCCAGACCGTAATAATGGTTGAGCAGCGCGAAGGTATATGCGCCGATGGCGTAGAAACCGCCGTAACCCAGCACCAGCAAACCGGAAAGCCCGACCACCACGTTCAGGCCGAGGCCAAGGATGATATAGATCATCGTCATGGTGGCGATATCTACCGTGCCGCGCGAAACAACAAACGGCCACGCCACCGCAATCACCAGCAGCGCCAACAGGAACAACTTCTGTTTGAGCGTAGAGCCATCAATCGCCGGCAGCACGAATTTCGGACCGGAAACACCCTTCAGGCTTTTCTGGAATACAGGCCGCAGCAACTGGAAGAAAAACACCACTGCCGTGCCGATAAAGATCCACTGCCAGCGGATATCCGCCGCGGTATCGACCACCAGTTTGGTGCCGTTCAGCTCCAGTTGCACGCCCATAAAGACGCTCGCCAGGACGAAAAACATCGCCGCTGAGAGCAGCGCCATCGCAAAATGCATCGGTTTCATACTTTTTCAACCTCCGGGCGACCGAGGATGCCGGTCGGCATCACCAGCAGCACCACAATCAACAGCGCGAACGACACCACATCTTTGTATTCGGTGCTCAGATACGCCGAAGAGAGGGATTCT
Organism: Kosakonia sp. PSU_27; assembly: GCF_039409795.1. Lineage (NCBI taxonomy): Bacteria > Pseudomonadati > Pseudomonadota > Gammaproteobacteria > Enterobacterales > Enterobacteriaceae > Kosakonia > Kosakonia sp. PSU_27. The sequence goes on from NZ_JBCIVK010000006.1 coordinate 112,089, forward strand.
GCGACACCCAGGATCAGGCCGCCGATCATCGCGCCCGGAATGCTACCGATACCGCCCAGCACCGCGGCGGTAAATGCTTTCATCCCGGCCATAAAACCGATATACGGGTTGATAACGCCATAGAACTGGCCAAGCAGCACGCCCGCCACCGCCGCCATAGCCGCGCCGATCACAAAAGTCAGCGCGATAACACGATCAGTGTTGATACCCAACAGACTTGCCATTTTCAGGTCTTCCGCACAGGCGCGACAGGCGCGCCCCATACGGGAATAGCGGATGAACAGCGTCAGCGCCAGCATGGCAACGAAGGTCACAATCCAGATAACCAGTTGCATAGTGGTGATCGCCGCAGAGAAGTTTTCGCTGCTGCCGACAACCCACTGCCCGTTAAACAGGCTTGGTAGCGCCACATCGCGGGAGCCTTCGGTCAGGCTGACGTAGTTTTGCAGGAAAATAGACATGCCGATGGCGGAAATTAGCGCAATCAGGCGTTTGGAGTTGCGCACCGGCCGATAGGCCACTCGCTCGATACTCCAGCCGTAAGCGCTGGCAATGATAATGGCACCGACGAAACCGGCCGCGACCAGCAGCCAGCTGGAGTCGATACCCATCATCATCAGCGCGGCGATGATCATAAAGGAGACATAACTGCCGATCATATAAACCTCGCCGTGGGCGAAGTTGATCATGCCGATAATGCCGTAAACCATGGTGTAACCAATGGCGATCAATGCGTAGGTGCTTCCCAGCGTGACGCCGTTAAACATCTGCTGCAAGAAATAGAGAAACTGCTCGGACATAACGTAACCTTCTAAAATCTCCCGGAACATTGCGCCCCGGGAGAGGGATGACAGTTATTTCGCCACGGACGACGAACCATCGGCGTGCCATTGGAAGACACCGAATTCAAATCCTTTCAGATCGCCTTTTTCATCCCAGTTCAGCGGCCCAATCACGGTTTTAGCCCCGTTGGCTTTTAAATCTTTAATCAGCGCCAGCGGCTCACTGCTGCCGGTGCGTTCCAGCGCGGTGGCCAGCGATTGCATGGCGGCGTAGGTGATCCACACATACGGGCCGCTCGGATCTTTCTTCTCGGCTTTCAGCGCATCGACAATACTCTGGTTCGCCGGATCCTGGTCATAACGCTTCGGCATCGTCACCAGCATGCCTTCTGCCGCAGCCCCTGCGATATTCGACAGCGAGGCGTTGCCCACGCCTTCCGGTCCCATAAACTGGGTTTTCAGACCGCTGGCGCGCGCCTGGCGCAGGATTTGTCCCATCTCCGGGTAGTAACCACCGTAGTAGACAAAGTCGATATTTTCTTTTTGCAAACGCGACACCAGCGCAGAAAAATCCTTCTCACCGGCGGTGATGCCATCGAAGAACACCACATTCGCACCGCCCGCTTTCAGCCCTTCCTGCACGGAGCGAGCAAGGCCTTCGCCGTACTGCTGCTTATCGTGAATAATGGCAATACGCTGCGGTTTCAGGGTGTTCAGGATGTACTTCGCGGCGGTCGGCCCCTGCGAGGAGTCCAGCCCGGCGGTACGCATAATGTGTTGATAGCCGCGCTGCGTCAGCTCCGGGTTGGTCGCACCGGGCGTGATCATCAGGATACCTTCGTCTTCGTAGATGTCCGATGCGGGCTGTGTTGATGATGAGCAAAGATGGCCAATTACATATTTCACACCGTCATTGACGATTTTGTTCGCCACGGCAACGGCTTGTTTTGGGTCACAGGCGTCGTCATATTCCTCGGCGACCAGTTTATCGCCCTTGATCCCGCCCTTAGCGTTGATATCGTGGATAGCCTGGCGCGCACCGTTGAATTCCATATCGCCCCACTGGGCAACCGGACCGGACATCGCACCGACAACCGCTACCTTAATATCCTTCGCCAAGGCCGCGTGAGACATCGCAAGTGCTACTATCCCCGCGATTAATGTCTTCGCGTTCCTTTTCATTGTTGTAAATCCCCATTCGTGATGTCGTGTTTACACTTCCTGCCTCAGGCAGCCGGAACGTTGGCTTGCTGTTGCCTGAATTATTCGTGTAATAATTTTGTTTTATTATGGTTAAAAAGCATTCTGTACTTTTAATGCACAACGCTATTTTTACCAGTGCCTTTAATGGTTTAGCGCAGTTTTTTAGCAAAAACCAGACTAAATCCTCTATTTTTCAGGCTATTAAGCAGAGATAATATTCTGTATTTCTTCCGAGATAAACAAAAAAAGCCCCGACATCAGCATAAAATAACGGCACATAAAGCGGAATAAAACGCTACCAATTAGGTTAAAATCCTGCCTGTTTTTCGATCTCCAATGTTTAACACTACGCCAACCGCTGCGGTAAAATTATTCGCCTGTCGAATGAAAAATAAAAAACGATCAAACCCTGCCATGCGAAATTGATTACACTCACACAATGTTTTGCGTTTTGGACAAGTTGTACATGAAATTGACTATCGTCCGACTGGTGACCTTCACCGAACAGGATCATATTGATTTAGCGAAAGTCTGGCCGGAATACTCCTCTGCATCTCTTGAAGTAGATGACACTCACCGTATCTACGCGGCGCGTTTTAATGACCGTCTGCTGGCTGCCGTTCGCGTGACGCTACTCGGCGTCGAGGGGGCGCTGGATTCCCTGCGCGTGCGCGATATCACTCGTCGTCGCGGCGTGGGACAATATCTGGTGGAAGAAGTGATGCGTGATAACCCGTCGATCACCAGTTGGTGGATAGCCGATATCGGCGTCGAAGACCGGGCCGTAATGGCTGCTTTCACCCAGAGACTGGGATTTACCGCACAGGAAAATGGCTGGGAAAAACGATAAAGCCCGCGCTGTGGATGTGCCTGGTGGCGCGATGCTTAACAGACCTGCCTTCAAAAAAAGAAAAAAAGCCGGGATTTTCCCGGCTTTTTCAATTAGTTCTGACCTGGACTTTCTCATCGCAGGAAGACAGCAAGTTCGCTCATCCCCGGAAGTTTACTGAAGTCAGTGACCGGGGTGAGTGCGTGCAGCCAACGCCAGTGCGGCGCGAAAGGCGACGGTCAGCCCAGGAAATCACTTAGCGTCAGTTGCTGTACCGTTCGCATGCCAGGTGAAGACCCCGAATTCAAAGCCTTTCAGATCGCCCTTCTCATCCCAGGAGAGCGGCCCCATGACGGTATCCACTGAATGGCCTTTCAGCCAGGTTGCGATAGCCGCCGGATCGGCAGACTGCCCCAAGCCTGCAGCCAGTGATTGCAGCGCAGCGTAAGTGGTCCATACAAACGCACCACTTGGATCCTGTTTCTTCGCTTTGATCGCATCCACAATCGGTTTGTTCGCCGGAACCTGATCATAGTTTTTCGGTTTGGTGACCAGCATACCTTCTGCGGATTCACCGGCGATGTTAGACAGGGAAACGTTCGCCACGCCTTCCGGTCCCATAAACTGGGTTTTCAGGCCAGCGGCACGAGACTGACGCAGGATCTGCCCCATTTCCGGGTGGTAACCGCCGTAGTAAACAAAGTCGATGTTCTCTTTTTTCAGGCGCGCAACCAGCGTAGAGAAGTCTTTCTCACCGGCAGTGATACCGTCGAAGAACACCACATTAGCGCCGCCTTTTTTCAGCCCGTCCTGAACTGCACGCGCCAGACCTTCACCATACTGCTGTTTGTCATGGATAACGGCGATGCGCTGCGGCTTCACTTTCTCCAGAATGTATTTCGCCGCGGTCGGGCCCTGGTCAGAATCCAGGCCGGTGGTGCGCAGCGTCAGTTTGTAACCACGCGCGGTCAGCTCAGGCGCTGTCGCCGCAGGCGTGATCATCAGAATGCCTTCGTCCTCGTAGATATCAGACGCCGGCTGGGTAGAAGAGGAGCAGAGGTGGCCGATAACGTATTTAATGCCGTCATTGACCACTTTGTTGGCGACCGCCACCGCTTGTTTCGGGTCACAGGCATCGTCATATTTTACTGCAACCAGTTTGTCGCCTTTGATCCCACCTTTGGCATTAATGTCGGCGATCGCTTGTTCAGCGCCGGTAAATTCCTGGTCACCGTACTGCGCAACCGGACCGGACATCGCCCCGACAACGGCAACTTTGATATCTTTGGCGAATGCCACGTTGCTCATTGCTAACGCAATACATCCTGCCAGTAACGCTTTACCCTTCATTTTCATCCTGAGTTTCCCCATTGTTATGGTTATTGCATTTGTTGTGATGTTGTTGTGTGGCACATTATTTCGCTTATTATCATAAGCAAAGAATATGATAGTAGTTTTTAGCCGTTCTGCCCGTGCCTGAGCAGCATACTCTGCTAAAACATACCCCATTTTTCGGAATATGGAATAACAATTTTGAAGGTTGTACGACAGACTGATGACAGAAAATGAGAAAGCCGCCCATCAGGCGGCTGAATAATTAATCCGTCAGCGACTGGGAGAGAATATCCAGCGCCTTGCGGAACTGAACTTCCGGAATGGTTAACGGGTAGAGGAAGCGAATAACGTTACCGTAAACCCCGCAGCTCAGTAGCAACAGCCCGTCCGCCAGCGCTTTTTCCTGCACCTGTTTAGTAAATTCAGCCGATGGCGCGCTGGTTTGCGGATCGTTAAATTCCACCGCGACCATGGAGCCCTGTGCACGGATATCAGCGATATAGGGGCATTGAGCTTTTGCGCGGTTCAGTACTTCCACCAGATGCTGGCCCAGATGGTTCGCCCGTTCGCAAAGATTTTCTTCTTCAATCACGTCCAGCACCGCATGTGCCGCCGCGATAGCGAGCGGATTGCCCGCATAAGTGCCGCCCAAACCACCCGGCGCAGGTGCATCCATCACCTCAGCACGCCCGGCCACCGCCGAAAGCGGCAAACCACCGGCCAGACTTTTCGCCATGGTGATTAAATCGGGTTTCACATCGTAATACTCGCTGGCAAAGAGCTTGCCAGTGCGGGCAAAACCGCTCTGCACTTCGTCAACGATCAGCAGAATACCGTGGCTATCGCACAACTTGCGCAGCGCCTGCATAAAATCGTTCGGTGCGACGTTAAAACCGCCCTCGCCTTGTACGGGTTCCAGCAGAATGGCGGCCACCTGATCCGGCGCGATATCCGCTTTAAAAATACGTTCCAGGCTTTTCAGCGCCTCGTCAGTGCTCACACCGTGCAGCGCGTTGGGATACTGGGCGTGGTAAATCGAACCGGGGAATGGGCCGAAGCCAATTTTATACGGCGCGACTTTGCCGGTGAGCGCCATGGTCATGAAAGTGCGACCGTGGAAACCACCGCCAAAGGTAATAATACCGGGGCGTTTGGTATAGGCGCGGGCAATTTTAACCGCGTTTTCCACCGCTTCGGCGCCAGTCGAGAAAAACGCCGTTTTCGCCGGGCCAGCAACCGGCACGCGTTCGTTAATACGTTCCGCCAGCGAGACATAGCTTTCGTAAGGAACAATCTGGTAAGCGGTATGCGTAAATGCCTGTAACTGTTTTTCCACCGCCGCCATCACTTTTGGATGGCGATGCCCGGTGTTAAGCACCGCAATCCCGGCGGCAAAGTCGATCACTTCGTTCCCTTCCACATCCCACAGCGTCGCGTTTTCCGCTTTTGCGGCGTAAAAACCGCACATGACCCCGATGCCACGCGGCGTCGCCTGTAAACGGCGCTGATTCAATTCATTGTTATTCACCTTGATTGCCCCCTGTCTGTGTATGCCCGCTTACCAAGTATATAGCGCCTTTGATAAAGCGATGTTTTACTCAGTCTCGCGCAAGCGCAGGGACACCGACAGGACAGCTTTCCTGCCGCGTTGTGACAGAAGACGAATGAACGCGTGATGATGTGAAGATAGTGGTGGCGGGATAATTCAGATAATAAAAAGCCGGGTGAGGCTTGCGCCGACCCGGCTTATTCACTGCAATACGCTTACGCTTCGATCGCGGCGCGCAGTTTTTTCATTGCGTTCTTTTCAAGCTGACGCACACGCTCAGCGGATACGCCGTAGCGATCGGCCAGCTCCTGCAAAGTGGTCTTGTTATCTTCGTCCAGCCAACGGGCACGGATGATCTGCTGGCTACGTTCATCGAGCCCCTGCATCGCATCGGTCAGCTTGTTGGCCGCCTGCTCTTCCCAGTTGTCATCTTCAATGCCGTCGGCAAAGTTAGATGATTTATCCTGCAGATAGAGCACCGGTGCCATCGGCTGGCTATCGTGCGCATCGTCATCGGAGGACATATCAAACGTCATATCCTGCGCCGCCATACGCGACTCCATTTCACGCACGTCTTTGCTGGTCACGCCCAGTTCACGGGCTACCATGTCCACTTCATCCTGGTTAAACCAGCCAAGACGCTGTTTGGCTTTGCGCAGATTAAAGAACAGCTTACGCTGAGCTTTGGTGGTCGCGACTTTCACGATACGCCAGTTGCGCAGCACATACTCGTGGATCTCAGCTTTGATCCAGTGCACGGCGAAAGAGACCAGGCGCACACCCACTTCCGGGTTAAAGCGACGCACGGCTTTCATCAGGCCAATGTTACCTTCCTGGATGAGATCCGCCTGCGGCAGACCATAGCCCGAATAGTTACGAGCAATATGAACAACAAAGCGCAGGTGAGACAGAATCAGCTTTTTCGCTGCTTCCAGATCGCCCTGGTAATGCAGCTTTTCAGCCAGTGCCCGCTCTTCATCAGCCGTCAACATCGGCCATGCGTTCGCAGCCCGGACATAAGATTCCAGGTTACCAACAGGGGCTAAAGCTAAAGTTTGCATTTCTTTGGTCATTCAAATCCTCTCAATTCACTTATCAGCTGGCGGCGGTCTGTCCCCATCAGGCAACAAACATGCCAGCGCTTTTGAGCAACGAGAATAGCATTCACATTTTTATCAGACAGTGATTTTATCCACAAGTTCCTTGTAGGTCTGTGAATAAATTACGCACAAAATGTGACATCAGGATGATAAACCGGAGCAAGGAACCTCAGAAGGGATATTACGCTTCCCTGCTACGGGAATACTTCACGTGCAGGGAAGGAGTATACCAGAGATTCTTTAGTCCGGAGTAAAGTGACGTAAATGTTGCACCGTTGCCAGCCAGGCGGCAATCCAGCCAATCATTGAACACACCAGCAACAGCAGCAAGCACTCGTCAAACGACAGCCCACTCAGCTCAAACTGCGTGCCGAACACTTTCGCCACTTCCGTGACCGCCGACGACAAGCGCATCACCAGGATTTCCGACAGGATCAGCGATAAAAACGCGCCGGAGAAACCGAGCAACGCGCCGCCATACAGGAACGGGCGCAGGATAAAACCGTCTGTCGCACCAATCAGTTTCTGCACGTTGATGGTATCGCGGCGGGCGAAAATGCTCAGCCGCACGCTATTGCCGATCACCAGGAACACGGCCGCAACCATCAGTACACCAATCATGGCTGCCACGCGCCCGACCAGGCCAGTCAGCGACGCCAGCCGTGCAAACCAGCTGTCGTCCATGCGCACTTCATCAATACCCTGAATGCGGGAAATGCGGTCACGCAACGTGTTCAGCGAATCCGTACTCTGAAAATCCAGTTTCGGTACCACTACCGCCACGGCGGGCAGCGGGTTCTCTTCGAGCATATCCAGCGCGCCGCCAAACCCGGACCAGTTACGGAACTCGCCCAGCGCATCTTCGCGTGACAGGTAATTGACCTTTTCCACGCCCTGTTCGGACTGGAGTTGCCCCACCACCTGCTGCGCCGCGTTGTCATCCAGCGCTTTATCGAAATAGACGGTGATCTGCGGCGACGGATAGTACTGCGATGCGGCCTGATTAACGTTTTTGTAGACCATGTAACAGACGCTGGGCAGTGTCAGAGAGATGGCAATGACCATCACCGTCAGGAACGTCGCCAGCGGTTTGCTTTTCAGATCCTGCAACGCACCGTGCCAGGCGTAGCGTACCTGCTCGTTAAAGACGTTACTCTTACGCGAAGGCGCTTTAACTGGCGCTTTGCCGCGACGCGGCGCATTACGGTTGCCCTCGCTGGAGGACGTGGACGATTTACGAAAACGGTCTAATTTGCTGCCAAACTGCCGAATGTGGTTTAGTGCATCGCGCTTATTCACCCGCCAGGCCTCCATGCAAATGACCGTCGCTCAGGCTCAGCATGCGGTACGAACGACGGGAAATCAGCCCAATATCGTGCGTTGCCATCAGCACTGTTACCCCTACGCGGTTAAATTCTTCAAACAGACGTAAAATCCCTTCAGACAGCGCTTCATCCAGGTTACCGGTCGGTTCATCCGCCAGCAGCACGGCGGGTTTATTCACCACCGCGCGGGCAATACCCACGCGCTGTTGTTCACCGCCGGAGAGCTGGATCGGGAAGCTTTTCGCTTTGTCGAGCAGCCCGACTTTATCCAGCGCCGCCGAGACGCGACGGCGAATATCATCGCCGCTGGCACCCGCGATAATCAGCGGGATCGCCACGTTATCGAACACGGTTCTGTCCATCAGCAGGTGGTGATCCTGGAAAATCATCCCGATTTGACGACGCAAAAACGGCACTTCCCGGTTTTTCAAACGGGTAATATCGTGGCCGCCAAAGAGGATTTTCCCGGCGCTTGGCCGCTCAATCCCACAAATCAGCTTCAGCAGGGTACTTTTCCCTGCACCGGAATGCCCGGTCAGAAAGGCCATCTCGCCCTGCTGCAGGTGAAATGTCACCCCCTGCAGCGCTTGTCTCCCACCGAGATAGGCTTTGCTGACGTGTTCAAAGCGAATCATTGTTAATCCTCTCGGGCAAAAAGTGCCTCTATAAAATCGCCCGCATTAAACGGACGTAAATCTTCAATACGTTCGCCGACGCCGATGTAGCGGATAGGAATGCCAAACTGATCCGCCACCGAGAAAATAACGCCGCCCTTGGCGGTGCCATCAAGTTTGGTAAGCGTAATACCGGTTAAACCGACAGCCTCGTGGAACAGTTTGGCCTGGCTAATAGCATTTTGCCCGGTGCTGGCATCAATCGTCAGCATCACTTCATGCGGCGCGTCTTCGTCCAGCTTCTTCATCACGCGGACAATTTTCTTCAACTCTTCCATCAGGTGCGCTTTGTTCTGCAAGCGGCCTGCAGTATCGGCAATCAGCACATCGATATGGCGCGCTTTCGCCGCCTGGATAGCATCGAAAATCACCGAAGCGGAATCCGCTCCGGTATGCTGGGCAATCACCGGGATATCGTTACGCTGGCCCCACACCTGAAGCTGCTCAACTGCGGCGGCACGGAAAGTATCCCCCGCCGCCAGCATCACCGATTTACCCTGCTGCTCAAACTGGCGCGCCAGCTTACCGATGGTGGTCGTTTTACCTACACCGTTGACACCAACCATCAAAATCACAAACGGGGTTTTGCCTTCAATGTTAAGCGGCTCATCCACTTTGGCGAGGATCTCGCTCATCTCATCTTTCAGCAACCCGTAAAGTGCTTCCGCATCGCGCAACTGCTTGCGGCTCGCGCCTTCCGTCAAATTGGTGATGATTTTGCGCGTGGTTTCCACCCCGACATCGGCAATCAGCAACTGCTCTTCCAGCTCTTCGAACAGATCATCGTCGATCTTTTTCCCGCGGAACAGACTGATAAATCCGGAACCGAGGTTTTCTTTGGTTTTAAGCAGGCTGCGTTTCAGGCGCGCGAAGAACCCTTCTTTGGTCGGTTTTTCCTGCTCCTGCACGGATTCTTCAACCGGCACGACAACCACCGCTTCTTCCGCCGCTTCAGCGGCCAGCGCTTGCGCGTCCAGCTCTTCATCGCTTAGCGGAACATCGTCTTCTTCCAGCGGTTCAGCTTCCGCCTGCCACTCTTCAGCACCGATCTCCTGCTCAGCCACCTCTTCCGGCAGCGGCAGTTCTTCATGTTCGATAACCGCCGGGCTTTCGTCTCTCTCAGCTTCCGCCGGCGCCTCTTCGTGCACCAGTTGCTCGCTAACCTCAACAACCTCTTCGGCGAATTTTTCGCTGTCGGCAGCAGGCCCGGCAACCGGGGTTTCTTCAACCGGCTGCTCAGCTACCGGTTGCTGTTCGGTTTGCGCCTCTTCAGCCTTCTCTTTCTGCCCAAGGCCAAGCCAGGAAAAAAAGCCACGTTTCTTCTCATTTGCCATTGGCGACCACACTCCTCGCTATTGTTTCATGGCGCAGCCCGTCTGCACGGCCGGGACTGAAAACATTTGTTAATTAGTCGGATAGTCTACCACTTTCCTCAACTTGCATCACGGCCTGAGGATTAGGGTTTAACGTCATTCGACAGACCGCTAGAATAGCAGGTCGAAATGATGAGCAAAGCGATAACCATGAAGAAACCTACCCGCGCCGCCACCGGCCAGATCCGCATTATTGGCGGCCAGTGGCGGGGCCGTAAATTACCGGTTCCGGATAGCCCCGGCCTGCGCCCGACCACCGATCGCGTGCGTGAAACTTTATTCAACTGGCTGGCGCCGTCAATGGTAGACGCCCACTGTCTCGATTGCTTCGCCGGCAGCGGCGCGCTGGGAATTGAGGCGCTCTCTCGCTACGCCGCCAGCGCAACCTTGCTGGAAATGGAGCGCAGTGTCGCCCAGCAGTTGCAGCAAAACCTGGCCACGTTAAAAGCCGCCAATGCGAAAGTGGTCAACACCAACACGCTGACGTTTTTAGCCAATCCCGGCACGCCGCACAATATTGCGTTTATCGATCCACCGTTTCGTAAAGGGATGCTGGAAGAGACCGTGCGCCTGCTGGAAAACAACGGCTGGCTCGCCGACGACGCGCTGATTTATATCGAAAGCGAAGTCGAAAATGGAATACCGCCCGTACCCGCTCACTGGCAACTGCATCGGGAAAAAGTCGCCGGGCAGGTAGCGTATCGTTTGTACCACCGCGAAGCACAAGGAGAGAAGCATGCCGCTGTTGATTAACCTCGGGCGTCTGTTGATGCTCTGCATCTGGGCATTTCTGATTCTGAACCTGATTAAGCCCTTTCCGCGTCCGCTGAACATTTTCGTCAACGTCGCGCTTGTCTTCACCGTCTTTATGCATGCGCTGCAAGCCACCATGCTGAAAACGGCGCTGCCAAAAGACGGTCCGCAAATGAGCAAAGCGGAGCAAATTCGTGTTTTTCTCTTCGGCGTGTTTGAGCTGCTTATCTGGCAGAAGAAATTAAAAGAGAAGAAGTAGTCCCATCGCCCGGTGGCATTCTGCTTACCGGGCTGCTTCCGGCGTAAAGTCCACAAAGCGCGAGCCCTGGTACCGCAGCACGCCTCTGTCGCCCACCGTCAGCGCATTATATTGCTGCTCATCCAGACGAAAACGCATCTCCGGCCCGCCGGCTTGCGGTTTAAAACTCACTTCATAACGTATGGCGGTTCCCGCGGGCGTAACCTGTTGCTGGCGAGAACGGCGCGGGTTAAGCGGTTTTTCCCGTTTGTTGCTCACCACCACACTTTTTTGCTGCTGCGGCGCACTATCGTTTTCGGCTTTTTCGCGCCGTTGCTGTACAAAGCGGAAAGAGGCAAAAACCACAATCAATCCAATGGCGATAATGAAAAAAAGCGGTGGTTTACTCATGGCGAATACCTGTCGGAAAAAGCGGAATTGAGCTTATCGCGGCGGAAATAGCGTTGTCATCCTCCTTTTCCCGCCACTACACTGAGTAAGAGAGATTTACGCAACAATAACAGATACAGGGACTTAATTATGCTGTGGTCATTTATTGCTGTCTGCCTTTCCGCCTGGCTATATGTCGACGCTTCGTATCGTGGCCCGGTCTGGCAGCGCTGGGTTTTCAAACCCGTTACGCTCTTACTCCTGCTGTTACTGGCCTGGCAAGCGCCCATGTTCGATGCCATTAGCTACCTGGTGCTGGCGGGTCTGTGTGCCTCGCTGATCGGTGATGCGCTCACGCTGTTGCCGCGGCAAAAACTGCTCTATGCCATCGGCGCGTTTTTCCTCGCGCATTTGCTCTATACCATCTATTTCGCCAGCCAGATGACGCTTTCGTTCTTCTGGCCGCTGCCGGTGGTGCTGCTAATTATCGGCGCGCTGCTGGTAGCGGTGATCTGGTCGCGCCTCGAAGAACTGCGCATGGCGGTCTGTACCTTTATCGCCATGACGCTGGTGATGGTGTGGCTGGCAGGCGAGCTGTGGTTTTTCCGCCCGACCAGCCCGGCACTGTCGGCTTTCGTTGGCGCATCGCTACTGCTGATCAGCAACGTGGTCTGGCTTGGCAGCCACTATCGCAAACGCTTTAGCGCCGATAACGCCATCGCTTCCGCCTGCTATTTTGCCGGGCACTTTTTGATTGTTCGCTCGCTGTATATTTAAAAGGCTTGACTCTGGAGTCGACTCCAGAGTGCATACTCCGGTTAATGAGAAAATTATCATTCACCGGAGGATGCCATGCCTGCCCCCACCTCATCGCCTGAATTGAAAAAAGCGCCGCAATTCGCGGCGGTTAAGCTGCGGCCGATAGAAGAAAAAACGACATCCTGCTGCACCGACGGCCACTGCGAAGAACGCGAAACGCCAGAAATGACCGCCGAAGGCGAACGTTATAGCTGGCAGGTTGACGGTATGGATTGCGCCGCCTGCGCCCGCAAAGTGGAAAACGCGGTGCGCCAGATCGAAGGCGTCGGCCAGGTTCAGGTCGCCTTTGCCACCGAAAAACTTATCGTCGTTGCGCAAGATGATGTGCGTGAACGCGTAGAACTCGCCGTACAACAGGCCGGATATCAACTGCGCAGCGAAAACGCACCGGCGCCAGAAACTTCACGGCTGCGCGAAAACCTGCCGCTTCTCCTTTTAATTGTGATGATGGCGCTCAGTTGGGGGCTGGAACAGGTCAACCATCCTTTCGGCCAGATGGCGTTTATCGCCACCACACTGGTCGGGCTGTGGCCGATTGCCCGCCAGGCGCTGCGCTTAATGAAAAGCGGCAGTTGGTTCGCCATCGAAACGTTAATGAGCGTGGCGGCCATCGGCGCGCTGTTTATTGGCGCGACGGCGGAAGCGGCGATGGTGTTGCTGCTGTTTTTGATTGGCGAGCGGCTTGAAGGCTGGGCCGCCAGCCGTGCGCGGCGCGGTGTCAGCGCGTTAATGGCGTTAAAACCGGATACCGCAACACGTCTGCGCAACGGTGAGCGCCAGCGTGTCGCGGCAAGCGATCTGCAACCGGGCGATGTGATTGAAGTCCCGGCGGGCGGGCGTTTGCCTGCGGATGGTCGGCTGGTCTCGCCGTTTGCCAGCTTTGACGAAAGTGCGTTAACGGGCGAATCGGTGCCGGTCGAGCGCGCAGAAGGTGAAAGCGTTCCGGCAGGTGCCACCAGCGTTGACCGTCTGGTACAGCTTGAAGTGGTTTCTAAACCGGGTGAAAGCGCGATTGACCGCATTCTGAAACTGATTGAAGAAGCAGAAGAGCGCCGCGCGCCGATTGAGCGTTTTATCGACCGTTTCAGCCGCATTTACACCCCGGCTATCATGGCCGTGGCGCTACTGGTCGCCATCGTTCCACCGCTTTTGTTTGCGCAGCCCTGGCTTGCGTGGATCTACAAAGGGCTGGCTTTGCTGCTGATTGGCTGTCCGTGCGCGCTGGTGATCTCCACACCAGCGGCGATCACCTCGGGCCTTGCGGCGGCGGCACGTCGCGGTGCGCTGATTAAAGGCGGTGCGGCACTGGAACAGCTCGGCAGCATTCGTCAGGTGGCGTTTGATAAAACCGGCACGCTGACCATCGGCAAACCACAAGTCGCCAGTATCACGCCGTTTTCCGGTACTGAAGAGGCCGAATTACTGGCGCTGAGCGCCGCGGTTGAACAGGGTTCCACCCACCCGCTGGCGCTGGCCATTGTGCAGGAAGCGCAGCGACGTGCGCTGGCGATTCCGGAGGCTCTGGCGCAGCGCGCGCTGGCGGGCAAAGGCATCGAGGCGACGATTAACGGGCAGCAGGTGCTGATCAGCGCGCCGGACAAACTGCCGCAAGGCGCGCTTCATGACACCGTACTGGCGCAGATTGCGCAGCAGGAAAGCCATGGGCAAACCGTGGTGGTGGTACAGCGCGGCGGCGAGGTTATCGGTACGATCGGCTTGCAAGATACGCTGCGCGATGACGCCAGAGAAGCCATTGCCGCCCTGCATGCGCTCGGTGTACAGGGCGTGATCCTCACCGGCGACAACCCGCGCGCCGCTGCGGCCATTGCTGGTCAGTTGGGGCTGGATTTCAGCGCTGGCTTGCTGCCGGAAGATAAAGTCGATGCGGTACACAAGCTCAACCAGCAAGCGCCGCTGGCGATGGTTGGCGATGGCATTAACGATGCGCCCGCGATGAAAGCTGCAACCATCGGTATCGCGATGGGAAGCGGAACGGATGTCGCGCTGGAAACCGCCGACGCCGCGCTCACGCATAACCGGCTGACTGGCCTGGGGCAGATGATCCGCCTGGCGCGCGCCACGCACAGCAACATTCGTCAGAACATCGCCATGGCGCTCGGCTTAAAAGCGATTTTTCTGGTGACAACGTTGCTCGGCGTGACCGGTCTGTGGCTGGCGGTGCTGGCCGATACAGGCGCCACGGTGCTGGTAACCGCCAACGCGCTGCGCCTGTTGCGCACTAAAGATTAGTGGTTTTTACGCACTACATAGCGGTACGGCAAAGACTCGGTTTGCCCGGCGACCAGCTCGTGTTCCATAAAACGGCAAAAGCCGGGAATATCGCGGGTGGTTGCCGGATCGTCGGCGATAATCAGCAACGTTTCGCCGATTTGCATATTGCGCACGGTTTTGCGCACCATCATCACCGGCTCCGGGCAGCGTAAGCCCTGAGCATCCAGCGTATGGTCGGCGGTGGAAAACGGATCGGTCATCTTCATCTCGCAAGGGAAAAAACCGCATTAGTTTACGCCGCCTTTTTTGTGACGCAAGCGAGGTTAACGATTGCGCTAAAATTAACCATTGCATCCCACTGCGTTTGCAGTATCATGCGGCGGCTCTGCTCGTCAGAGCATAAAAAGTACTGGGTTCCCTCACCCCATTTACCAAAAAGGTCACAATATGACGCACTTTTCAAACGCACAGCGCATGAAGGCGCTGGTCTGGCTTTCGCTTTTTCACCTGCTGGTGATCATCTCCAGTAACTACCTGGTGCAGTTGCCGGTTTCTATCTTTGGTTTCCATACCACCTGGGGCGCATTTAGCTTCCCGTTTATCTTCCTGGCGACAGATTTAACCGTGCGCATTTTCGGCGCGCCGTTAGCCCGGCGAATTATCTTCGCGGTGATGGTGCCCGCGCTGCTTGCCTCTTACGTTATCTCCTCGCTGTTCTACATGGGCAGCTGGCAGGGTTTCGGCGCGCTGGCGCATTTCAATTTGTTTGTCGCCCGTATCGCCACCGCCAGCTTTATGGCTTACGCGCTGGGGCAAATTCTCGATGTGCATGTCTTTAACCGCCTGCGCCAGAGCCGCCATTGGTGGCTTGCGCCAACCGCGTCGACGGTTTTTGGTAACGCCAGCGACACCATCGCCTTTTTCTTTATCGCTTTCTGGCGCAGCCCGGATGCGTTTATGGCGCAGCACTGGACGGAAATCGCGCTGGTGGATTACAGCTTCAAAGTGCTTATCAGCATCGCGTTCTTCCTGCCGATGTATGGTGTGTTGTTGAATATGTTGCTGAAAAGACTGGCAGACAAATCTGAAATTAGCGCGTTGCAGGCGAGTTAAAGGTACGGCTTATCAGATGTGATAAGATGCGCCGATGAGCCGTTATGGCTGTTTATTGAAAGGAAGAAGTCAATGCGCAATCTGGTGAAATATATCGGTATCGGCCTGCTGGTTGTTGGGCTGGCTGCCTGTGATAACAGCGACAGCAAAAAACCTGTTCAGGGTGCTGCCGCCGAAAGCAACGCCAACGGTCAACCGGTAACTCTGCTCGACGGCAAACTCAGCTTCTCGCTGCCTGCGGATATGACCGATCAGAGCGGTAAACTGGGCACGCAGTCCAATAATATGCATGTATATTCCGATGCCACCGGTCAGAAAGCGGTAATTGTAATTGTTGGCGACAACACGACAGAAGAGTTAAGCGCGCTGACAAAACGTCTGGAAGAGCAGCAGCGTAGCCGCGACCCGCAGTTGCAGGTGGTCACCAACAAATCTATCGAACTGAAAGGCCAGAAACTGCAACAGCTCGACAGCATTATCTCCGCGAAAGGCCAGACGGCATGGTCTTCAGTGGTGCTGGGTAAAGTTGATGACAAACTGCTGACCATCCAGGTGACGCTGCCGGCGGATAACCAGCAGCAGGCGCAAACCACGGCGGAAAACATTATTAACACCATCGTAGTGAAATAAGCCGCTCTGAACATGAAAAAGGGAACCTGACGGTTCCCTTTTTTCTACCCGGCAACCGCCACCGGCTTATGCCGCAGCCGCCAGGCCAGCAGTAAGGCTATTGCCACCAGTCCTGCGGCGGCGAAATAGATAGCCGAGACACCCGCCTGCGCCATCAGCAACCCCGCCAGCGGCCCGGTTATCCCCAACGATAAATCCATAAACACGGTATATGTCGCCAGTGCTGAGCCCTGGTTATGCTGCGGAACCGCGTTGACTGCCACGACGCCCAGCGCCGGGAAAACCAGCGAGAAACCGGCCCCGGCAAGGAACACACCGAGTTTCGCCATCCACGGATCCACCGCCAGGCCAACCAGCACCAGCCCAAGAGTTTCGACCACAAAACAGAGCATCGCCACATTTAAACCGCCGAAGCGATTAATCCCATTCGGAAACAGCAGACGCGCGCCAACAAAGGCACAGCTAAAAAGAGTGAGGGCAAACGCCGCATCTTCCCAGCCTTTCGCATCGTAATAGAGGGTAATAAAGGTGGCGATGACGCCAAAACCGGTTGTACCCAGCGCCAGCGCCATCCCGTACAGCCAGACGCGTCCCAGCACGGCGCGAAACGGCAGCGGCTTGCCTTTGCTGGCTTTCACCGCCGCACGCGGTAGCGCCAGTAATATTGCCAGCAGCGCCACGCCCATAATGGTCAGCGAGAGTCCATGCAGCCCGCCGTACTGATAACAGACCACTCCGAGCGGTGCGCCGATGGCCATCGCGCCATAGGTGGCAATACCGTTCCACGAAATCACCCGCCCGATATGTATCGACCCGACCACACCCACGCCCCAGAGCGTCGCGCCGGTTCCGGCGAAACTCTGGCCAATGCCTAAAATGACGCGCCCCAGACAAAGCAATATCAGGCCTAACACGCCAACACTGCCGCCAACGCCCGCCAGCAAATAGCTCAGGCCGCTCAGAAACGCGCCGCATAAACCAAAGATCACCACTTTTTTCGGCCCCAGCAGGTCGGCATAGCGCCCGGCATGCGGTCGGCTCAGTAGCGTTGCGAAGTATTGCAGGCTGATCACCAGACCGGCCCAAAACGCGCTATAGCCCATCGCATCATGAACATAGCCTGGGAGCACCGCCAGCGGCAGGCCAATAGTGAGGTAACTGGCGAAGTTAAACATAACGACGGACAAAATCCGCAGATTGAGGCGCAATCCGCTTAGCGCCGGTTCGGCGGCGTTTTCAGGCATGGAGTTTTACTCAGCTTTTCACAACAGTGTTTCACTATTACCACGTGATGAAACAGAAAGCAGCATTCACTTTAAGAATATCTCTGGCGGGCGAAGGTGTGGCGGGGCACTACACTTAACGGGCCGATGACAAAAGGAATTAACCATGACACATCCTCAACCCGATCGGGCGGGTTTACATATTCTGTTAAAGCTGGCTTCGCTGGTGATCATTTTGGCCGGCATTCATGCTGCGGCCGACATTATTGTACAGCTTCTTCTGGCGCTGTTTTTCGCGATTGTTCTCAATCCGCTGGTTACCTGGTTTCTCCGGCGCGGCATTTCGCGCCCGGTGGCGATCGGTATTGTGGTGCTGGTGATGCTGGTTTTTCTCACCGCGCTGTTCGGCGTGCTTGCCGCGTCGGTCAACGACTTCATGACGCTGCTGCCAAAGTACAACCGCGAATTCACTAAGAAATTTATGCAGTTGCAGGATGCGATGCCGTTTCTTCGCTTGCACATGTCACCAGAACGTATGCTGCAACGGATGGACTCGGAGCGAGTGATGGGCTTTGCCACCACCATGGCGACTCAGCTCTCGAACGCGATGGCCAGCATTGTCCTGCTGGTGATGACCGTGGTGTTTATGCTGTTTGAAGTGCGCCACGTACCTTATAAGCTGCGCTTTGCGCTGCATAACCCGCAAATTCATATCGCCGGACTGCACCGCGCGTTGAAAGGCGTTTCCCACTATCTGGCACTGAAAACGCTGCTGAGCGTGTGGACAGGCCTGATTGTCTGGGTCGGGCTGGTGTTTCTGGATGTGCAATTTGCGCTGATGTGGGGGGTGCTGGCGTTCCTGCTCAATTACGTACCCAATATCGGCTCGGTGATCTCCGCTATCCCGCCAATGATCCAGGCGCTGCTGTTTAACGGCACGTACGAATGTTTGCTGGTGGGCGGCTTGTTCCTTGTGGTGCATATGTTGCTTGGCAACATCCTGGAACCCCGCATGATGGGCCACCGCCTCGGGATGTCGACGCTGGTGGTGTTTTTATCGTTATTGATTTGGGGATGGCTGCTTGGCCCGGTGGGAATGCTGTTGTCAGTACCGCTAACCAGCGTGTGTAAAATCTGGATGGAAACCACCACCGGCGGCAGCAAGCTGGCGATTTTACTGGGTCCAGGCAGACCGAAAAGCCGCCTGCCCGGGTAATCGTTATTTTTTGGGGCGGTCGGGCAAAAAGATAACCAGTACGCCCGCCACAATCACCAGCACACCCAACGCGCCGCGCAGGGAAAACGGTTCGTGCCATCCGGGAAGCCAGATGGCCGCCGCCCACACCAGGATGTAGCTCAGGCTCAGCAAAGCATAAGCCTTACTGAGCGGCAAACGGTGCAGAGCAAAGTACCAGCAGCCCATTGATGCCAGATACCCAAACAGCCCAAACATCAGCGCCAGCGTCCCTTTTTGCGGTTGCAGCAGCGCCGAGACAAAAGACCAGGAAAATGTCACCGGTGGCAGCGACACCATGGCATAGCGCAACATCAGTTGTGCGCCGCTTACCAGCAACACACTGAGTAACGCCCAATGCAGCCCCTTCATAGCGAGCTCCCCAGCAACACAATGCCAGTGATAATCAGCGCCACGCCGAACGCATGGCGAACGCTTACCGGCTCACGCCAGAGAAAACGCGCCGCCAGCGTCACCCAGACAAAATTAAGGCTCAACATCGGGTATGCCACGCCAACAGGAATGCGCTGCAAAACCAGCAGCCACAGCGCCATGCCCGCGCCAAGTGCCATCAGTGCGAGCCCCAGCCACAGGCCAAGATGCTTATTACGCTTATCCATCGGCACCGGGCGTGTCGCCTGCTTCTGGCACAGTTGGCCTGCGCAACTGAGCAGGCTTGCCAGCGCGAGCCAGAGCCAACTGGTCATTGCGGCTTACTCATCATTGCGGAAAGTACTGAATAAAGACCATACGCCCCTGTACATAAACGTTGTCCGGTTTCGGTATCGGCATGCGGGTAAAGTCATCCTTTTTCGACTGGTGCAGCACCAGTGAAATAACCCCTTCCTGACGATGTTGTGACAGCCAGTCGGTGAAATCGTCTTCGCGTACAAACCGCCCTTCGCCATCAGGGTACGACATACCGTACGTTAACTCACCGCGCGTGCCAAACAGCATGATGTCTGAGCGTTTCAGCTCCCAGGCCAGACCTGCGGCAACCCCGACGTTATCGGCCAGCACATAGCGGCTCGGCGTCAGCGGCTCGTTAACAAAGTTGATCAAAAATTGCGGCTGCTTGGAATCCATCACCTTATCCGGGATAACGATCCCCACCAACAGCGCAATCGCCAGCGGGCACAGCGCCGCGTATGACCAACGCTCTGCGCTGGCTCGCAAGGTAAACAGCCCAACCAGCGCCCACGCCAGGAAAGCAAACGCCGCCAGCGCCGCTTTGTAGACCTCAATTTGCGTCCATACCGGATGTTTCAGGAAGCCCAAAGGCGACACCACCAGCGCGGCAATCACGCCAACCAGGCCAAAACCGATATTAATCCACGCATTGACGCGCAGCGCGCGCCCGTTGGTTTGCGCCATCTGCATGGCATAACGCGCCATCAGTATTGCCAGCGGCGCGAAACAGGGCAGAATATAAGTCGGCAGCTTCCCTTTAGCGATGCTGAAAAACAGCAGCGGCATCACCACCCAGCCCAGCAGATAAAACGCTTCCCGCACGCCCTCTTTACGCGCCAGCCAGCCCGTTTTCAGCGCACCGGGCAGCAGCGCCAGCCACGGCAACGAACCTAAAATCAGGAACGGTATGTAATACCAGAACGGCGCTTTGTGTTGTGCGTCCTGCTGCGCAAAACGTTGGATATGTTCCACCCAGAAGAAGTAGCGCCAGAAATCAGGCTCGCGCGAGGCAATCGCCAGCCCCCATGGCAGCACCGTCAGCACGCAGCAGATCACGGCCAGCCAGCCCCAGAGCAGCACCTCTTTCCAGCGTTTGTGCACAATCACCCATGGCAGCACGCCAATCACCGGCACTGCCAGCGCAAGAAAACCTTTGGTCATCACGCCCATGCCGCACGCCACGCCAAGCAGAACATAGCCGCCAAACTTACCGCGTAACGTGTTCGCCTGCGCAGCCAGCCAGAAGCTGAGCATCGCCAGCGTCATCCACAGCGTGATCATCGGGTCGAGCACCGCATAAGTGCCAATGCCATACACCAGAAACGCGGTCAGGAAGATCACTGCCGAGAGCACGGCAGTGCGTTTGTCGCGCCACATTTTCCACGCCAGCGCGCCCACGAGCAGCGCCGATACGATGATGGAGAAAACGGAGCCAAGGCGCACGGAGACGTTATTATGACCAAACAGCCACTGCGCAATGCTATTGATCCAGTAACCGGCGATGGGTTTTTCAAAATAACGCAGGCCAAGGAAATGCGGCACAATCCAGTCGCCGCTGGTGAGCATTTCACGGCTGATCTCCGCATAGCGGGTCTCATCCGGCTGCCAGAGCAGACGATATTCCAGGGGAACAACATAGTAGAGAGCGATCAGCGCAACCAGCGCCAGACCATAGTGAATGGATTTCATAACCCAGGACTCAACAGTTGTTGGCAACCCAGCCAGCCTTCCCGGCCAGCCACTTCTCCGCGTACCACTTTGCCTGCTGGTAGCGTTTCTAACGATTCCGGCAACAGCTGGCTTAACGGGCAAAAAGCGATGCCTTCGCGCGCCGCCATGCTCAGCAGTTCATCGAAACCTTCCGCGCCGATAATGCCTTCCACCTCGGCGTGGATGGTATAAACCGGCGTGCCGTTATCCTGCTTCATCGCGTCGAGAATGAAGCGGTTGTAGTGCTCCGCCGCCACCGAAATGCCAACGGCCTCATCCCAGGTGGGTAGCGTGACCGGGATTTGCGGAGCTGCATAGGTATTCTCGGCGATGAGCGGGCGAAACGGCTGCGTGCCACGACAGTCGCTGTTATAGCGGAAATTAAAATTCGATTTGGCTTTCACCACTCGCTGATCGGCGCGCCAACCCGCCACGGCGGAACAGCTCACAGACCGGCCAATTATCAGCTCCAGCGCCAGTAATCCGCGCTCAATTTCCGCTTCGAGATGGGCCTGATCCCACACACCGCTCCAGCGCTGCCAGCCATGGTGATCCCACGCATGCAGCCCCACTTCGTGCGCCTGCGCGGTTTTGCGGATAACGTCCGCGTTGCCTTCACCGATAAGTCTGCCGGGCCACGCGGTGCCCGCCAGTAAAATATCCCAGCCGTAGAGCGATGCCGCGCGCGAGCGCAGCATCTTCCACAGAAATTTCGGCTTAAGCAGGCGCCAGATGTGGCGCCCCATGTTGTCCGGCCCGACGCTAAAGAAAAAGCTCGCCTGGATGTTGTGCTTTTTCAGTAGCTCCAGCAGGCGCGGAACGCCGTCACGCGTGCCGCGAAAGGTATCGACATCAATACGTAAGCCGACGTATTTCATGCTTATTTCTCATCCGTCAGTTCAACGGTACGCAGGAAGAAATCCAGCGTTTCGTCAATGGTCTGGCGCATATCCACAGTCGGTTCCCAGTGCAGGCAACGTTTGGCGTTACGGATACTCGGTTTGCGGTGTTCCACATCCTGGTAGCCTTTGCCGTAGTAGCTGCTGCTCTCCACTTCGCGGAAACCGGCGAACGGCGGGAAGCGGTCGCGCAGCGGGTGTTTTTCAAAACTTGCCAGCAGCATCTCGGCCAGCTCTTTAATGCTCGCTTCGTTGTCCGGGTTACCAATGTTGATGATCTGCCCGTCGCAGCGCCCATCTTTGTTTTCGATAATGCGGAACAGGGCTTCGATACCATCGCTGATATCGGTAAAGCAGCGTTTCTGTTTACCACCTTCGATCAGCTTGATCGGCGAACCCTCTACCAGGTTGAGGATCAACTGGGTGATGGCACGCGAGCTACCGATACGTGCAGCGTTCAGGTTATCCAGGCGCGGCCCCATCCAGTTAAACGGACGGAACAGGGTGAATTTCAGACCGTGCTTGTCGCCATATGCCCAGATCACGCGGTCGAGCAACTGTTTCGACACCGAGTAAATCCAGCGCTGTTTGTTGATAGGCCCAACAACCAGATTCGAGTTGTCTTCATCGAAGTTATTGTCGGTGCACATGCCGTACACTTCCGACGTCGACGGGAAAATGATGCGTTTGTTGTACTTCACGCAGTCACGAATGATTTTCAGGTTCTCTTCGAAATCCAGCTCGAACACGCGCAGCGGGTTACGGGTGTATTCGATAGGCGTCGCGATAGCCACCAGCGGCAGCACCACGTCGCATTTTTTAATGTGGTATTCGATCCATTCGGAGTGAATGCTGATATCGCCTTCCACAAAGTGGAAACGCGGATTGTCGAGGAAACGGCTGATCGCATCCGATCCAATATCAAGACCGAAAATCTCGTAGTTATCGTCACGCAACAGACGTTCGGTCAAATGGTTACCGATAAAACCGTTCACGCCCAGGATCAACACGCGGGTGCGGCGTTTTACCGCCACAACCGGTTTGCTGGTCAGCAGCGCGCCAGCCACCAGGCCGAGCGACTGCGCCAGCTGGGCGCCCTGCATATACACGCCGTTGTCCATCTGGCCGGTGAGGATCTCCAGCGCGCCATCGCCACAGGCGACCAGCAGCGGCGAAACAGAGAGCACAGTGCCCGCGCGAGCCGGAGCTACGTCGGTGCGTACGCGGGATTTCCAGACGATAAATTTATGCGTACCGGCATAGCTGTACGCGCCCGGCCACGGGTCAGAAACCGCGCGCACCAGGTTTTGCAGCGTTTGGGCGGGTTTTTCCCAGTCCAGACGGCCATCTTCCGGCGTACGGCGGCCATAGTAGCTGGCTTTGCTGTCGTCCTGCGCCGTTTCGCTGAAGGTTTGCGTTTTAATCGTCGGCAGCACGCTGGCCAGCATACCTTTTGCGGCTTCCGCTAATTTGCGGTGCAGCGACAGCGCTTCATCGTTCTCGGCAATGGCTACGCGCTGTTGCGCGATAATCGAGCCCGCATCCGCGCGGGAAACCATGCGGTGCAGCGTGACGCCGGTTTCGCTTTCGCCATTGACCAGCACCCAGTTCAGCGGTGCGCGACCACGGTACGCAGGCAGCAGTGAGCCGTGGAGGTTAAATGCGCCGATCCGCGCGGTATTGAGAATGTTGTCGCACAGTAAATTGCGGTAATAGAAAGAGAAAATCACATCCGGGTTCAGATCGCGAATACGATCGACCCACAGCGGGTGGTTGACATCGTCCGGGGCATAAACCGGGATGCCACGTTCAGCGGCAATACGCGCCACCGAACCGAAAAAGTGGTTTTCATTGGCACTGTCGGGATGGGTAAAAATCGCCGCAATCTCGAAACCTGCATCCAGTAACGCTTGTGTACCGACACATCCCATATCGTGGTAAGCAAAGACAACGGCTTTCATTGATTTTTTTCCTCTTGCGAAACGTCATTTTCCTGACGAACAACACGTTGAATAAAGTAGCGGGGACGCGCGCGAACATCGTTATAGATGCGCCCGATATACTCCCCAAGTAGCCCCATGCCGATAAACTGCGCGCCGATAAAGGTGAAGAGAATGGCGAAGAGCATAAACACCCCTTCTCCCGCCCACTGCGGGCCAAACGCCAGACGCAGCACCACCAGCAGCACGGCGAGCGAAAAGCCCAACACGGCGATCACGCTGCCAAACACGCTCAGCAAGCGCAGCGGCGTGGTGGTCAGGCAGGTCACCAGGTCGTACATCAGGTTAATCAGGCGCATAAAGCTGTATTTGGAATCGCCAAATTCGCGTTCCGCGTGTTGCACGGGGATCTCCACCGCGCGACGGGCAAAGGTATTGGCGAGGATCGGGATGAAAGTGCTGCGCTCATGGCAGTGCAGCATGGCATCAACAATATGGCGGCGGTACGCACGCAACATGCAGCCGTAATCGCCCATCGCTTTACCGGTGGTGCGCTGGATCAGGCGGTTAATGGTGCGCGAGGCCATTTTACGAAACAGGCTGTCCTGGCGGTTTTGCCGCACCGTGCCCACCACGTCATACCCCTCATTGGCTTTCGCCACCAGACGCGGGATCTCCTCCGGCGGGTTTTGCAAATCGGCATCCAGCGTGATGATCAAATCACCGGTGACATGGCTGAATCCGGCCATAATCGCCGAGTGCTGACCGTAGTTGCGGTTCAGCAGCACCGCGACAACGTGGCTGCCGGGTTGTTCTGCCGCTTCACTTAACATCAGCGCAGAGTTATCGCTACTGCCGTCATCCACCAGCAAAATTTCGTAATCGATGCCCAGTACATCGCAGCTTTCCGTGGTGCGGCGAATCAACTCCGGCAAGCTCTCTTGCTCGTTGTAGACCGGGATCACCACAGAAACTTTTTCTACAGGCGGTAAATTAAACATATCAGCGCCCTGCAATGTTGCGGAGCGCGTGAATGACGCGGGTTGTGTCGTCATGGGTCATATCCGGGAAAAGCGGTAGCGAACAGATACGCGCACTGTTCCACTCCGTATTGGGTAAAGAGAGGGGGAAGCGTTCGCGGTAGTACTTCTGCGTATGGGCCGCGCGAAAATGCAAGCCGGTGCCAATGCCTTGCGCTTTCAGGGTTTCCATCAATGCGTCGCGGGAGATACCGCAACGTTGCTCATCGACGCGAATAATAAACAGGTGCCAGGCGTGCTGGTGCGGCCATGACGGCAAGGCCAGCGGCTGAAACGGCGTATCCGCCAGTTCCTGCAAATAACGCTGGGCGATCTCCTGGCGGCGGGCATTAGCGGCGGGCAGTTTGCCTAGTTGCACCAGCGCAATCGCCGCGTTGATATCCGCAAGATTGTATTTAAACCCTGGGGAGATCACTTCGGCCTGCGGGGCGCGGCCGTGAGTCTGACGGTCGTAAGCATCAACGCCCAGTCCGTGGAACTTCAGGCTGCGAATGCGGTTCGCCAGTTGTTCGTCATCCGTCACCACCAGCCCACCTTCCGCGCAGGTCATATTTTTAATGGCGTGGAATGAGAAAATTGCGGTGCCGCGTGAGCCAACATGCTGGCCTTTGTAGTACGTTCCGGCGGCGTGAGCAGCATCTTCAATCACCGGAATGCCGTGCTTCTCGCCAAGCGCGCGAATGGCGTCGATATCCACCGGTGCACCGGCGTAATGCACCGGGATAATCGCTCTGGTACGCGGCGTGATAGCCGCTTCGATAGCTTCCGGCGTGACCATCAATGTCTCTTTATCGACATCGATCATCACCGGCGTCGCACCGAGCAGCACAATCATATTGAGGGTGGAAACCCAGGTCAGCGACGGGGTAATCACTTCATCCCCGGCGCCAATACCGAGTGCCATCAGGGTGACGTGCATGCCACCCGTCGCCGAGCTAACGGCAATGGCGTGACGGTTGCCCGTCAGTGTACAAAAAGCCTCTTCAAGCGCCTGATTTTTGGGGCCGGTCGTGATCCAGCCGGATGCCAGCACTTGCTGAATGGCTGCGAACTCTTCATCCCCCATTGACGGGCGTGAGAACGGTAAAAAATCACTCATCGTTTTTCCTTGGCGTCACTGACGCGTTAACGAACCGCCACAAAGACACGTTGCGGCTAGTGAGTAAAATGGCGGATGAAAGTTAAACCAAAATATAATGAATGCGCGTTTCCTGCATTTATTATTCGTTACGGTTAGTCGGAGAATGCTACCAATTGAATATTAGGACAAGATTAAGAAAAGGGGGAAATGATAAACTTAACAAATATAAAATAATTTTTCTAAAACAACAGGTTACAAATGAAAACAGCAAAATCCTAACGTGATGAATGTCAAAAAACTGAAATATTTAACGCCCTTGTAATGCATACAAGGGCGTTAGCGTAGTTATTTAAACGGCGCATCAACGAATGCACGAAAATTAATATCATTATGCAATGAATTATTTCATTCGTTATCAGCAAAATATATTAAATAGCGTGAAATTTTTATGACAAATTCTGCGGGAAGTTGGCCGGTAATTCACTGGCAGCGCAGTTAATCACGCTGTCATTATTTGCGCCGCAATCACGCACAAACGTAATGGTCGCGAACTCATCGATCACTTCAGTAGGGTAAGCCGGACCAGCCGCACGATAAGACTCCATCAACGAAATGTGGTCGTTCTGGAAGCAGACGGTTTTTTCCGGATTATTGATAATCCAGCGCGGGAAGAAAATGGTGCCGTGGAACAAGCGATCCCCAAGGTTCACAATCAGGCTGACATCGGTGCCGGTCGGTTCGGTCCAGGAAATTTTATAGATACTTTCGCCAACGCGAACAATGTAGGCCTGCTGATTTTTCACCCAACGGTTCGCCACGATACCGCTGTGAATCCGGTAATCGAGCGTCGTGGCGTTTTTCACATAAATCTCGTAGTTCCAGCCATTATCGTAGGTATAAACCAGATGTTTGCCGACGAAACCGCTCAGATCATGTTTATCAAAGGTGCTCATTTTTACTCTCCTCTGGTGTTTGAAATGATCCTACGCCTGCAAAAAACGAATGAATAACGCTATATTTGCATCAAATTCATTCATTTTTTAGATGAGTTATGCACAAGACGACGCTGGAACAATGGACGCTGCTGCAAAAGGTGGTGGAGCTGGGGAGCTTTGCGAAAGCGGCGGAAGAAACCCATCGCAGCCAGTCATCGGTCAGTTACAACCTGGCGCTGTTGCAGGAGCGGCTCGGCGTTGCCCTGCTGGTACAGGAAGGGCGGCGCGCGGTGCTTACCCCGGCGGGTGAGTTGCTGCTCAACCAGGTAAAACCGTTGCTCAAGGCATTCGATTGGGTAGAAACCCGCGCCGCCACGCTGCGCAATGGCATGCGCACGCGGCTTGATTTAGTGGTCGACAGCATTTTCCCCCGCGCGCGGCTGTTTGCCATTTTGCGCCAGTTTCAGCAGCGTTATCCGCAAACGCAGGTGCGGCTGACTGAAGTGCTGGAGACCGCCTCCAGCGAGTTGCCGGTGCATGCGCAAGCGGATGTGATGATACTGACTCGCCGCCAGGATATGACCGGGCGCGGCGAATGGCTGATGAACATTGATTTTGTCGCCGTGGCGCACCGCGATCACCCGCTGTGCGCGGCGGAACAGGTAAGCGAAGAGATGCTCGCCAGCTGGCCGCTGATCCGCATTGCCGAAAGCGACCATCGCCAAAGCCCGGTGGCGCAGGAGTCGTGGACATTTTCGACCATCGATGCGGCGGTAGAAGCTGTGCTGTATCAGGTGGGTTACGGCTGGCTGCCGGAGGAGCGCATCCAGCCACTGCTCGATAGCGGCGTACTCAAAACGCTGCCGCTCAGCCACGGTACGCGCCGCGCCACACCACTGCACCTGATTGTGAAAAAAGACCTCGCGCCGCTCGATGAGCAGGTAGAAATGCTGCTGCAACTGTTTAAGGGATAGCGCTCTCATCCTGAATGTCTGCAAGCGGCTTATCAACGTCACTTTATGCGTCTCGCTCAATGCTTACGCCAGCCAAAGCGATAACCCCGACGAATAAGTCACCTTGCGCATTCCGGGTGTTCGGCTCGCCAGTAAGCAATACATCTCACGCTAAATGCGATAAATCCCTGTTAAAAACAGGGCTTTTGATCCAGAACATACTATTCGTATGATGAATTACTAAAATCGTCATACTTTTCTCGCCACCGACTTTTCATCAGGAAACCGAACGTGTCTTTCTATCGTCAGGCTGGCGCTCTGCTTCTGCTCTGCGCATCCTTTGCCGTTTTCGCGGCACAAAACACCCTAACCACCGCCTGGCCGGTGAATGTTGGCCCACTCAACCCGCATCTTTACACGCCAAACCAGATGTTCGCGCAAAGCATGGTGTATGAACCGCTGGTGAAATACCAGGCCGACGGCAGCGTGAAACCCTGGCTGGCGACAAGCTGGACGCACTCGGAGGATGGCAAAACCTGGATCTTCACCCTGCGCGACGGGGTGACGTTCTCCAACGGCGAACCGTTTGACGCCGCCGCCGCCGCAGAGAACTTCCGCGCCGTGCTGGATAACCGTCAACGCCACGCCTGGCTTGAGCTTGCCAACCAAATCACCGACGTCAAAGCCCTAAGCCCCAAGCAGTTACAAATCACTCTGAAAAGCGCCTACTACCCTTTCCTGCAAGAACTCGCCCTGCCCCGCCCGTTCCGCTTTATCGCCCCGTCGCAGTTTAAAGACCATGAAACACTGAACGGGATTAAAGTGCCCATCGGCACCGGCCCGTGGGTGTTACAGGAATCAAAGCTGAACCAGTACGACGTGCTGGTACGGAATGAACACTACTGGGGTGCGAAACCGGCAGCTGGCAAAATTATCGTCAAAGTGATCCCAGACCCGACCAGCCGCGCGGTGGCATTTGAAACCGGCGATATCGATCTGCTTTACGGCAACGAAGGTTTACTGCCGCTGGATACGTTTGCCCGTTTCAGCCAGAACCCCGCCTGGCGCACCCAGCTCTCTGCACCAATGGAGACAGTGATGCTGGCGCTGAACTCCACGCATGCGCCCACCAATGAGTTAGCCGTTCGCGAAGCGCTGAACTACGCGGTAGATAAGAAAACGCTGGTCGATGGCGCGCTGTATGGCACGCAGCAGGTTGCCGACACGCTGTTCGCCCCTTCCGTGCCGTATGCCAATATCGGCCTGAAACCGCGCCAGTACGATCCGGCGCAGGCGCACGCGCTGCTGGATAAAGCGGGCTGGCTGCTGCCCGCCGGAAAAACCATCCGCGAAAAAGCAGGCCAGCCACTGCATATTGAGCTGGCCTATATCGGCACCGATGCGCTGAGTAAGTCGATGGCCGAAATCATTCAGGCCAACTTGCGCCAGATTGGCGTAGATGTCGCCCTGATCGGCGAGGAAGAGAGCAGTATTTATGCCCGTCAGCGCGATGGCCGTTTCGGCATGATTTTCAACCGCACCTGGGGCGCACCGTACGATCCGCATGCGTTTATGAGTTCAATGCGCGTGCCGTCGCATGCCGATTACCAGGCACAGTTAGGCCTGCCGGACAAAGCGATTATCGACAAAGAGATTGGCGAGGTGCTCACTACCAGCGATGACAGCGCGCGTCAGGCGCTGTACCGGGATATTCTCACCCGTTTGCACAACGACGCGGTTTATCTGCCCATCAGTTACATCTCGATGATGGTGGTGGCAAAACCGCAGCTCGGCACGATTCCGTTTGCCCCGATCGCCTCGGAGATCCCGTTTGATCAGATAACCCCGGACACCGCGCCATGAGCCGCTTTTTACTGCACCGTCTGCTGCTGTTGATCCCGATGATCGTAGCCGCCTCGGTGGTGATTTTCCTGCTGCTGCGCCTTGGCGCCGGGGATCCGGCGATGGATTATCTGCGCCTGTCGAACCTGCCGCCAACACCGGAAATGATTGCCGCCACCCGCATTCAACTGGGGCTGGATCAGCCGCTCGCCAGCCAATATCTGCACTGGCTGTGGCGCGCACTGCATCTTGATTTCGGCATTTCGTATGCCACGCAGCGCCCGGTGCTCGACGATGTGTTGCATTTTCTGCCCGCGACATTGCAACTCGCAGGCGCGGCGCTGGCGCTGATCCTGCTCACTTCCGTACCGCTTGGTATCTGGGCGGCGCGTCACCGCGATGGTCTGCCGGATTTTCTGGTACGCGCGGTGGCGTTTCTTGGCGTGTCAATGCCGAACTTCTGGCTGGCTTTCCTGCTGGTGATGTTTTTTTCTGTGCATTTGCAGTGGCTGCCCGCAATGGGCTACGGCGGCTGGCAGCACCTGATCCTGCCTGCGGTGTCGATTGCCTTTATGTCGCTGGCCATCAACGCCCGTCTGCTGCGCGCCAGCATGCTGGAAGCCACCGGGCAACGCCACGTGACGTGGGCGCGGCTACGCGGGTTAAGCGACAAGCAGACCGAGCGGCGGCATATTCTGCGTAACGCGTCCCTGCCGGTGATCACCGCGCTGGGGATGCATATCGGCGAACTGATTGGCGGTACGATGATCATCGAAAGCATCTTCGCCTGGCCCGGAATTGGCCGCTATGCCGTATCGGCAATCTTCAATCGCGACTACCCGGTGATCCAGTGCTTTACGCTGGTGATGGTGCTGGTTTTTGTGCTGTGCAATCTGGCAGTCGATCTGCTGAGCGCAGCGCTCGATCCGCGCATTCGCCACCATGAAGGAGCGCACTGATGCACTTTATAAAAACGGCCCGCTGGCCGGTGCGTTTCGCGCTGCTGATCCTGCTGTTACTGCTGGTGATTGCCCTGACCTGCCAGTGGTGGACGCCGTACGATCCGCAAGCCATCGATTTACCCGCGCGCCTGTTGCCGCCGGGCAGCCAGCACTGGCTCGGCACCGATCACCTGGGACGGGATATTTTCTCACGTTTAATGGCCGCCACACGGGTATCGCTGGGGTCGGTGATGATGTGTCTGCTGTTGGTGCTGGCGCTTGGTTTAAGCGCAGGCGGCTGCGCCGGGCTGCTCGGCGGGCGCGTCGATCAGGCCATCATGCGCGTGGCGGATATCTTTATGACCTTTCCCACCTCGATCCTGTCGTTTTTTATGGTCGGCGTGCTTGGGACAGGGCTGACCAACGTGATTATCGCCATCGCGCTTTCACACTGGGCCTGGTATGCGCGCATGGTGCGCAGCCTGGTGATCTCCTTGCGTAACCGCGAGTACGTGCTGGCAGCGCGTTTAAGTGGCGCGAGTTATCTGCATGTGTTTCGCGATCATCTGGCGGGAGCGGTAGTGCCTTCGCTTCTGGTGCTGGCGACGCTGGATATCGGCCATATGATGCTGCACGTCGCCGGGATGTCGTTCCTCGGGCTTGGCGTCACCGCGCCAACACCGGAATGGGGCGTGATGATTAACGACGCCCGGCAATATATCTGGACGCAGCCGCTGCAGATGGTCTGGCCGGGGCTGGCGCTGTTCATTAGCGTGATGGCGTTTAATCTGGTGGGCGACGCGCTGCGCGACCATCTCGATCCCCACCTTGAAACGGAGCACGCCCACTGATGCCTGCACAACTGAGCCTGCAAAATATCACCCTGCACGCGGAACGCCCGCTGGTGCAGGAAGTGTCGTTAACCCTGCAACGCGGGCGCGTGCTGGCGCTGGTAGGCGGTAGCGGCAGTGGCAAATCATTAACCTGTGCGGCGGCGCTCGGCGTGCTGCCTGCTGGCGTACGGCAAACGGCCGGTCGGCTGCTGGCCGATAATCAGCCCGTCACACCACAAGCACTGCGTGGTTCGACGGTTGCCACCATTATGCAAAACCCGCGCAGCGCGTTTAACCCGCTGCGCACCATGGCCGCTCATGCACGCGAAACCTGCCTGGCTCTCGGTAAACCCGCCGATAACGCCACACTGATCGCGGCATTGCAGGATGTCGGGCTGGAGGACGCCGAACGTGTGCTCACGCTTTACCCGTTCGAGATGAGCGGCGGCATGTTGCAACGCATGATGATCGCCATGGCGCTGCTGAGCGATGCGCCGTTTATCGTCGCCGATGAACCGACGACCGATCTCGACGTGGTGGCGCAGGCGCGCATTCTCGATTTGCTGGCGCAGATTATGCGCGAACGTCAGCCCGGCATGCTGCTGGTTACGCACGATATGGGCGTGGTAGCGCGGCTGGCGGATGATGTCGCGGTAATGGACAACGGGCGCATTATTGAACAGGGCGCGGTGGAAACCCTGTTCAGTGCCCCACAACAGGCAGTGACCCGCGAATTAGTCGCGGCCCACCTGGCGCTGTATGGACTGGAGCTGGCGCAATGAACCTTCTTGATGTGAGCGGTGTGTCGCACACCTACCACCAGCGACCGGTGCTGGACAATATCTCTTTTCAGTTAAAAAGCGGGGAAACCGTGGCGCTGCTCGGGCGCAGCGGCTGCGGGAAAAGCACGCTGGCGCGGCTGCTGGTAGGGCTGGAATCGCCAGACGAAGGCGAAGTGCGCTGGCAGGGTACGCCGTTGAAGCAGCTTAACGCCCGCGCCCGCCAGGCGTTTCGCCGCGATATCCAGATGGTGTTTCAGGATCCGGTCAGCGCGGTGAACCCGCGTAAAACCGTGCGCGATATACTGCGTGAACCGCTGCGCCATCTGTTATCACTGTCCAACAGCGAGCAGCAGGCACGTATCCAACAATTGCTGGAAGATGTCGAGCTGGATACTTCTCTGCTCGATAAACGCCCTCCGCAATTGAGCGGTGGGCAGTTGCAGCGCGTTTGCCTGGCGCGCGCGCTGGCGGTGGAACCCACGCTATTGATTCTGGATGAAGCGGTTTCCAGCCTGGATTTAGTGCTGCAAGCGGGCGTTATCCGACTCTTACAGCGGTTACAACAGCGTTCCGGCGTAGCTTGTCTGTTCATCACCCATGATTTGCGGCTGGTGGAGCGTTTTTGCCAGCGCGTGTTGGTGATGGAGAGCGGCGCGCTGGTGGAAACGCTCGACGTCACTTCACCGCTGCGCTTGCGTTCACCGGCAGGCCAGGCGCTGCAACAGGCGGTGCTGCCCGCCTTCCCCCTCTCATTACAAAGGACACAACCATGCAACGCGTGACCATAACACTGGATGATGACCTGCTCGATACGCTGGACAACCTTAGCGCACGACGCGGTTACAACAACCGTTCGGAAGCGCTGCGGGATATTTTGCGCGGCGCGCTGGCACAGGAGTCCGAGCAAAACAATGAACAGCAGGGTTACGCGGTGCTGTCGTATGTGTATGAACATGAGAAGCGCGACCTGGCGAGCCGCATTGTCGCCACGCAACACCATCATCACGACTTATCTGTCGCCACGCTGCACGTGCATATCAGCCACGACGACTGCCTCGAAATCGCCGTGCTGAAAGGCAAAATGGGCGATGTGCAGCACTTCGCCGATGACGTTATCGCCCAGCGCGGCGTGCGTCATGGCCATTTACAGTGTCTCGCCGCCGAAGAGTAACGTTGCCGCCGTCATACCGTGGCGGGTATTAACCCGACGCACACATTTTATGAGCAACAATTGGCAACGCGCGCTGTGCCCCAACTGCTAGCCTTAATACATTTGTGAAATCCACTGGATAAGGGGCAGACAATGAAAATCTCACTCGACGGTAAAGTCGCGCTGGTCAGCGCTTCAACGGGCGGTATTGGTTTTGCGATTGCTAAAGGGCTGGCAGAAAGCGGCGCGGAAGTGATCCTTAACGGGCGCAGCGAAGGTTCGGTGAATGAGGCAAAAGCGGCGCTGGAAAAACAGGTGCCGGGTGCGAAGCTGCGTACCGCCGTTGCCGATCTCGGCACAGCGCAGGGCGTGGAAACGCTGCTGAAAGCGAGCGGCGAGGTCGATATTCTGGTGAATAACGCCGGGATTTACGGCCCGCAGGATTTTTACGCCACCGACGATGCGACCTGGGAAAATTACTGGCAAACCAATGTGATGTCTGGCGTGCGCCTCTCGCGTGCGCTGCTGCCCGCAATGGTGAAAAAAGGCTGGGGGCGCGTGGTGTTTATCTCTTCTGAATCGGCGCTGAATATCCCGGCGGATATGATCCATTACGGCGTGACGAAAACCGCGCAGCTTTCGCTGGCACGCGGGCTGGCGAAATTTGTCGCCGGCAGCGGCGTCACCGTTAACAGCGTACTGCCCGGACCAACCATGTCAGACGGTTTTGCCGGCATGATGAAAGAAGAGATGGAAAAGACCGGGAAATCGCTGGAAACGCTGGCGAAAGAGTTTGTGATGGCCAATCGCCCGAGTTCAGTTATCCAGCGCGCCGCCACCGTGGAAGAGGTGGCGAATATGGTGGTCTATGTCTGTTCGAAACAGGCTTCCGCCACCTCCGGCGCAGCGCTGCGCGTGGACGGCGGCGTGGTGGATGATATTGTTTGACGGCTTTCCGGCTGGCCTCAGGGCCAGTTCGGATAGAAATGCGTCATCAGGATCATAAACAGCGGCGTGGTCACGGTCGACAGCAGAGTGGAAAGCAGCATGCTGGTCGCCGTCGCGCCCTGTAGTACCTGGAATTTTTGCGCCATCAGATAGACGTTAATCCCCACCGCCATCGACCCCAGCAACACCACCACCTGGCTCTCTTCGCGCGGCAAATGCAGCAACCAGGCAATCAACCAAATCAAAGCAGGCATCAACATCAGTTTCAGCAAGCAGATGGTCAAACTTTCCGCTAACCCTTTGCGGATCTGGTAGCGCGACAAGCTCATGCCGAGGGTGATGAGCGTTAATGGCGCGGCGACCTGCGCCACCATGCTCACCGGGCTATCGAGGAACGGCGGCAGCGGGCGATGAATCAAAAAACTCCAGGCGAACCCGCTGAAGATACCGATGATAATCGGGTTGCGCAGCACGCTCACCAGCGTTTTGCCAATCCCCCGCACCGAGAAGCTGCCGTTTTGCGCCCACTCCACCGACACGGTCACCAGGGTCCATAAAATCAGGCTGTTAAACACCAGCACCAGCGCCACCGACGAGAGGCTCGATGCGCCAAGTAAAATAATGGCAACGGGAATGCCCAGCATCACGTTATTGGAAAAAATGCCCGCCAGACCGAACACCGAGGCCGATACCGCGTCCATACGGAACAGGCTTTTCGCAGCGATGCGCCCAATCACATAGATGACAAAACAGGTGCCGAAGTAGGCAATCAGCAGCCGCATATCCACCGGCGGGCTTTCGAAGAACTTGCTCATCACTTTGAACAGCATGCATGGAATGGCTACGTTAAAACAGAAGCGGTTGAGCCCTTCGTTAACCGATTCAGGCCAACCGGCGAAGCGCCCGAGGCAATATCCCAGCGCAATCAATAAAAAAAGCGGTGCAGAGAGCAGCAGTTGTTGCGCGAGCTGCGCGAAGAATTCAGCCGTATCCATTCTTTACCCTGTAAATGTAGCGAGCGGTTATTTTCTTTTGTTTTCCGCAGTATAGGGGAAGGTATCACCGCCGTCAGCGTGCCTGACGCCAGCTTTGAGGTTTTAGCTGAAAAAAGCATGTCGGCTCACAGCACTGGCGTTAACGCCTGCTGCCTCCATGCGCCTGCAGGGGATTGTCGCCTGGTCAAGCAGCTGCGATTAATGGTCGATAGTATTGTGTATTAGCTGGGTACGATGGCGTTGTTAATATCGATATAAAAACTCTGTTGAGTTTGCCTTTAGCACAAAAATATTGCCTCAGACATCATTATCAACAGAGTTTTCAAAAGGAGACTTATTATTTGTTTATCCAGCCAGAATGATCGCATACATAAATTTCATTAAGCGATAAATCCTGTGGGATTTGCCCAAGGGAATCGGCAATCTCATCATATGGTGGCGGCAACGTAAATGAGAGACCGTAGTCCTGGTCAACAATCAGCGCACCATTCAGGATTCGCAGGTCTTTACTACGCTGAGAAAGTTCTTGCATGGTTATACCGGCATACAATCTATTTTTATATTTTCCGGCATATTTTTCGTTGCAGCCGACTGAAACAATAATATCATCCGTGGTGGTTACTATTATTAGCGTGCCATTTTGTACCGAATAAGCATACCGGATTTCACTGGACGGTGCAGGCAGAGAATACTCTTTAATTTCCACAGTATAATTATTAAAAATGTCTTCCAGGTAAAGGTCAATGGAATCGCCAAGAAGAACATTACCTAATGATATAAAGCTCACAATATCTGCGTTAAAGTCAACCATAAACATCCTTCCGTAACCATTAAACCATCTCTGATGCACGATATATAAAATTAAGTAAACCCAAGATAAACCAATACTAGATGCGAGTAATTTCTTTTATCATTTCCTTGAAAGGATGCGCTTTTCTATGCAGTGTAGCGCATGCATTAGCTTTTCTTTTATAAATATTTTTTCATCGAATAACGGCTGTTATGTCCATAAAATAATGTACGACAAATCGTATACGTTATATTTTCATTATAAAAACTACGGTTATTGGTAGGTCTACCCGTCACGTTTCGAACACATTTTATCACTGGTATGCGTTTCAAGTCTGATAAGGAATTTCCGAAAGGCGTATGCATTGCTTATGCTATCAATCACATCGAATGAAAAACAGTTAGCGGCATAATTAAGAGCGACAACATTTTCCGTTGCCAGAGATTGTCGATTAATATTTTTTATGGTGAATGTAATTTGTTACATCAGTAGATTGGAAATGCGGCTGGCTTATGACTGAGATTATTCGAACACTAATAATTCTTATGCTTCGGTATGGTGCTTATCCTCGACGTTAAGCGCTGTGCTAGAATGACCAGGCAATATGTTCACTTAGGATGAGTACACGAATAATGAAAAAAAACCAGGCAGATGAATTAACTGCCGAAAAGCAATTAAGAGCATTCTACAACAACGATTTTATCCGCGTTTACCAGGCTTATTCCGACACCATTGCAGACAGCGCGCTTGCGCATGGCACCTTCGTCTCGCCGCCTTTCAGTACGACCCGCATGACGTGGATTAAGCCCTCTTTTCTGTGGATGATGTACCGCTCCGGCTGGGGAAAGAAAGATCCAAATCAGCACCGGATTCTGGCGATTGATCTTACCCATGACGGGTTTAAGCAAATCCTTAATCAGGGAATTTTGAGCCATCACCGGCACTCAGGCGCAGAAGAAGCTGAGTGGCAAAGCCAAATAAAGGCGTCAGATGTGGTGATCCAGTGGGATCCGGAGCGTGATATCCGTTTGAACAAACTGGATCACCGCACAATACAGATAGGATTACGCAATCAGGCGGTCGCCGATTACTGCCAGAAATGGATTGTGAACATTACCGATGTTACAGAACTTGCCGCGAAAATTCATGAATTGGTAGAGAGTGAGCGCATTAATGAAGCACTTGCGTTGTTACCGGAAGAGCGGGTTTATGATATTTAATTAAAGTGGGATATATTGAAATATGGTGTAACATTCGAAACAATACAATCAGCCATTAAGGCTGGATGTATTATCGGGATGTTCATAATAGTCTTTTTTATGTCATTATTTATCACCAGAACAGCTTTAACCATATGGAAATTATCCTTAACCTAAAAATAACCTCTCAATATATTCATTGACCATGGAATTAAATTCGAAAAAATAAGTAGAGTTTCCCTTTGATGAATATTGAAGCATACCTTCCAGGTTATCGTGAAGGATAAAAAGCGCATGAATTATTTTTTTGGGAACAAGATGTTTATCTTTATACGTATCACAAAAAACGTCTAACACCCGATACAAAGCATTTATCTCTCCCTCGCCAGGCGTATCTGCAAGTCTGATTTTACGACCACATCCATAATTAATTCATCTGAAATCGAGAAATCATTATTCATTTTATTCCAAAAGAATCTAAAGAGAATTTCTGACGTATCAGTGATTACGAATATACATACTATCGCCAGATCATATAATTTAAGAAAGATACTTTACCAGCAGTGGTAACATAACCTGATTCTGAAAAAGAAGCAGCGCCCCCTTTCGCAATAGCTTTCAATTGAATTTATTTAGCTATAAAAAAATCCGCACACCGCATAAACGCCAATATTTAGCCCCCGATAATTCCAAACAAAAAGTTTGGGCGTGATCGAACTCAAATGATTAAATCAGCCCAAAAATATCTCCTGAGGAATTTATATTCACATAAATTTCAATTTATCTGCCACGGCACAGCTTGCTATCTGAGACTCTGATGGTTTTGTACCAACGAACGTTGATCCTGAAATATTGCATCCAGAGAAATTCGCTTTATCAAACTGACAATTTTCAAAATAACAGGAGTAAAAATTAGATTTTGTCAGATTAGCCCCCACAAAGTTACAATTAATGAACCTCATCTCGCCAAGAACATTTTTTATTTTGCATTTAATGAAAGTACATGATTCAAATAATGCATTTATTCTTGTCGAGTCAAAAACAGCCTTATCAAAATTACATCCAACGAATTTTTCAGATAAATTCGCAGGCATTAAAGACTCAACAAAAGAGCAATATTCAACTATAGATGAAATAATGCTCCCACCGCGAGACATACCATACCCTTTAGTCATCTCATTAAGTGTTAATGAGTAAGAAAAATCTATATTTTTTAGATAATGAAATTTTAGAGGCTCTCTAAATGGAAAACCTCTAAAATCGAGTTTACCTTCTTCGGTTATGCCAAAAGGATGCTCAACCCAGCGAGAATTAGGCGTATTCTTATCCTTCCAGTTTTCTTTTTTAAGACTATGATTGATACCAAAATCCAATTCATGGTTCCATCTTTCAACTAATTCTTTTTTTAATTTCTTACTCATAAAACGCCTCAATAAAGAATGTTGATCAAAAAATCTGTTACGCCGTCAACATTATATTTCATAATTTTGGGAGCCTGACCAGGCGTTGTTATATCAAACACAGCAACTTTTCCATTAGGTAAAGTTGCATGATAGTCAGGACGGAGATTACCCCACCATGAACCCGTTACATTCCGCTTTATGTCTATATCAGTTAAATATCTATTGTTTAATGTCAGTCTGTCAGTAATTTGTTGAATAGCATTGCCTCGGGAAACATTTTTAAGCCATTGAGGTACATATTGATTATTAGCCCATCGCTGATAAATTTTTCCCCATGCTGTATTCATATGGCCCCCTCGGTCGAGTAATCGTGACGCACGTTGCGCAGCTGCATCTAATTCAGCAGCGGCACGATCGACTGCCTGGTGACCTCCTAACCCTTTACCACCGGAACCCACACCACATGCTGCCAACCCAAGCGGATCGATAAACCTTAATGTGTTCGGCACATAGTCATAAGTATTCAGCCCACCCAGTAGCCCTATCGGGTCCATCTGGGTGTAACGTCCGCCGCAGGGGTCGTAGTAGCGGAAGGTGTTGTAGTGCAGTCCGGTTTCGCGGTCGAGGTACTGCCCCTGGAAGCGCAGGTTCTGCGGCACATCCCAGTCCACGTTGCTGTTTTCCCGCTCGCTGCGTCCCCAGGTGGTGGAAACGCCCTGCCAGACAACGTCGCCGCTGCTGTCGGTCACTTTTTCCGGCAGACCGTTCAGCTCCGTGTGATACCAGTAAACATCCGCATGCTCGCCGCGGCTGTCGACGCGGGCCAGCGGTTCGTAGCTGTTTTCCGTGTAGATATACTGCACGGCCGCGTCCGGATAGCTGTCGCTGCACTCGCCAACCATCTGCAAGCCCGACCATGCGTACTGCGTGCGTTCCGCGTTGCGGGTGTGGCGTCGCCACACCTGTTTTTCCGTGCGGCGACCGAGCGCGTCATAGCGGTATTCGGCCCGGGTGAACTCCGCGTCGCCCTCAATTATCACCTGGCTGATGCGATGTTCATCGTCATAGCTGAAGCGCTGCACCGTGCCGCGATGGCTGTCGTGGCGTTCAGTCATGCGTCCGAAACCGTCATATTCCCAACGCACGCCCTCCAGCCGTTTCAGCAGGTTGTCCCACACCGGCGGTAAATCCGGCGTGGTGCGGTTGTCCGCCGCGTCATACCAGAAACGCTCCTCGCCGGTTGGCTGAATACTCTGCGTCATGCGACCAGCCGCGTCGTAGCCCCACAGCGACTGACGGTATTTCTCCGCAGGGGTTGGCGGCGTGCCGTCGGTATACATCTGGCGGATAATCTGGTCGGCGCGATCCCACTGGTAGCGGCGTTCGAAGACCAGCCGGTCGCGCACATTGTCCATGCAGCGGCGCTGCGTGATGCGCCCGGCGATATCGTACTGCGTCTCCAGTTCCAGCGCGCCCAGCGTGCGATGGGTTTCGCGGTGCAGTTTGTCGCGCTGGTAGCCGGTGATGGGCAGCGTTTTGCCGCCAAAGACGAGCTGCATCTCCAGCAGATGCCCGGTGCCGTAGCGCAGGTACTGCATCTGCCGCCCGTCCGGGAACGTGGTGGCGCTGAGGTTACTTAATGCGTCGTACTGGTGTTCGAATTTGCCAGCGTGGTTCTCCTCGCTCACCAGGTCGCCAAGTTTATTGCGCCGGAAAACAATCACTTCTGCATTTTCCGGTTCGCGCATATCAATCGCCGCCTGACGCCACTCGCTGTAAACATAGCGGCGCACTTCCGTTGCCAGTTCGCTATAGCGGTACTCGGTGCGGTGCTGCTCGGTTTCCCGCGCAATCATGCGCCCAAGCGCGTCATATTCGTAGTTCATCACCTGCGGCGGCAGGTTGCTGCCGCTAACCGGGTGGCGCACCAGCGTGGCCACTTGTTGCAGAGCGTTGTACTGATACTCGGTTTGCCGCCCGGCGTAATCATACTGGCGCGTCAGCAAACCGGTGGCGGTGTAATCAAAGCGCCATTGCTGGTTGTTGGCGTTGGTTAGCGTCACCAGGCGACCCGCGCGGTTAAAGCGGAAACGGGTAACATGCCCGGCGGGATCGACAGCTTCTGTCACTTGCCCGCGCGCATTAAGCGTCACTTTCCGCTCGCTGACGCCATCTACGCTCTGGCCGCATAACAGACCGGCTTTGTTGTACCTGAACAGGGTTTCGCGGCCATCGGCGCGGATGAACGTTTTGAGGCGACCTGCCGGGCTCCAGATATAGCGTTCGGTGTTGCCCATCGGATCGGTGGTCAGCACAAGCCGACCAGCATCGTCATACTGGCGGCGGCTCAGGTTGCCGGAGCAATCCTCTTCGCGGATCAACTGCCCCAGCGCATCCCACCAGAAGCGGTGGCTGTTTTCCAGCGCATCGATACGGCGGAGCAAATCGCCCTGGTCGTTCCACTCAAAGCGGGTCACGCCGCCTTCCGGGTCGGTCAACGACACCACATCGCCCGCCAGGTTGTACTCATAGCGCCAGCTTGCGCCGTCCGGTAACACCTCGGTCAGCGGGAAGTCGTACAGCGGGTGCCAGGTTTTCAGCGTCGCGCGATCGAGCGGATCGCGCTCCAGCGTCATGTTGCCGCGATCGTCCCACGCATATTCCCAGCGACCGCCGTCCGGCTGAATCACCGCAAGCGGCTGCTCGGATTTCCCCGACCAGCTAAATTGCCAGTTGCCGCCGTGCACATCGGTGTACTCCGTGATGCGGTACAGCGCATCCCAGTGGTGCTCACTCACCACGCCTTCATCGTTGCTGACGCGGGCATAGCGTTTGGTTTCATCGGCGTCGATACGCCAGTTTTCCAGCACCGCGCCTTGCTCGTCATGCACCTGATAGGCGCTCACGCGCCAGTGGCTGGAATCGGCTGCGGGTCGCCACTGGTAATGGACGGTTAAGCCGGTCGAAAAGCCGTGCCAGGCCAGCATATCGCTGGCGCGATCCCAGCCAAACTGGCGGGTAACGATATCATCAGCGTCGGTAACGGCAATCAGTTGTCCTTGTTCGTTATAGCGATAGGACACCAGCAGATGGCGCGCGCCGCCATAAACCTGGTAAACCGCACGCAGTCGTCCGAACGTTGCTTCGTACTCCAGCTCCACGTCCAGCGCTTCGTTATCGCTGGAGATACGCACCAGTTGGCCTTGTTCGTTCCAGCTAAAATAGTGGGCGTTTTCGTGGCGGTCATACAGACGGTGCATACGCCACTCGCCGGGCCGTGTTGGATCCGGCTCATAAATCTGCTGCTCGCCGTCGCCGGTTTGAATAACCATTGCGCCGTTCGGGCTGCAAAACAGCTTCAGGCCGTCTTCCGGGTAGGAGATCATATCGCCGCTGAGCACTTCGCCCAGCCCCAGCTCGCGCCCGCTCATATCGCGGAAGATCAACTGGTTATCGGCCAGGCGCAGCAATCGTGTTTCAAACGGCAGCATCCAGCCGGTGCCGAGCATGCCGGTGGCGCGGTTGCGGCTGTGATAGATACGCTGCCAGTAAAGCGGCATACGGTCTGGCAGCACAAAATCGAGATCCTCTTCTTTGGCGAGGACTTTTGCGCCGGTAGGAATGTTCACCGGGAAGGCAGTATTCACCGCGCTGATGGCTGCGGCGGTAAGAACCTGTGAAATGGCCATTCCGCCGAGCGGGCAGATGATCTCTTTGAGCAGGCCGCGAATAAGCTGGCGCTCACAGGCCATTTTGATCAGGCGCGACAGCGCGCCAATACCCAGGCTCCCCAGCAGGTTACCAATCAGGTAAGCCAGCTGGTTTTTGCCGCTGCGGATATCGCGCACGGTAATGGTTTCACCGCCGATGCGCACGCGCGGATCTTCTTTGACTTTGATTTCGGCTTCGCAGGTACTTTTCTCGCCGTTGCGCGCGGCAGGCTGGTTATTGATTAAAACGGTTCTGGAGCCCTGGGCGACAAAGTTACTGCTGGTAACCATGTGCCCTTTTTTGCAGTCGACATTATCTTTCGGCATCGGGGTGGCATGCGGATCGGCGCTCTCCACCATCGGCTGCGTCAAATCTTCCCACAGGTTGGAGCCCCACTTTTTCATGTCGTCGAGCGTAAGGTGGCTGGCGCGTTCGGCAACCGCCAGCAGCGCCGCACTCGGGTTCAGGGCGGTTTTCATCACCGCCGCGGCGCCAGCGAGGGCTAACATGCCGATGGCTGCCCAGTCGATGCTCTCATCGGCAGGCGCGGCGGCAAGGTTTTGTAAATAGTCCCTGTCTACCGTCGCGGCGGCGCGCGCGGCATTTTTCTTCATGATAAAGACATCGTCCGAGCCGGATACGATATGCGCATCCGGCGGTCCGGGGTCGATGAGCGCATCCACCATTTTCCCGGCCGCATCTCCAATTTTGCCCAGCGTGCCGCTGACCATCAGTGCGCCAATCGCCACCGCGCCCACCACGGCGCCAATGCCCGTTCCGGCGACGAACATGATCCCCAGGACAATCGCCCCTTCTACCAGCCCACTGACCATATCCGCCAGCGCAGAGCTATGAACCAGCGGATCTTCAATGCGGGCCGCGATGTAATCCGTCATCCTTACGCCCTCAGCTGTAAACCTTTACGGATTGATGTCCAGAACGCATCTGCGTCCGTATCAAAGGGCATGGTACGGCTGAGCGTCAGCACCAGCAGGTGATCGTCAATGCGGGTCACGGCGAGTTTTTCATATATCACCGCGCCCTGGTTTTCGAAACGCAGCGACACTTCGCGGGCCGGCTGCCCGGCAACCGTGCTGTCCTGCGTTTCACCCGTCACCACTTTGCGCATGCTGCGTTTCACTTTCGCCAGTTGCTGGTTCAGGAAACTCTCTTCGTCGCCGGGTTTGATATCCCAGGCACGGGTGATCACCAGCGTGGCATTGTTCTCTTTGAATTTCAGCACGTTAATGCTGCGATCCTGGTAAGCATCCGGCAGCGTGAGTTCGCCTTCGGAAAGTACAAATTGCGCCGTCGCCATTATTTATCCGTCCCTTGATTAAATGCCGCTTTTACCGCCGCCTGGATCTGCGCAATGGTGGGCTGCGCATCTTCACCTTTTGTCGGTTTTGTCAGGTTTAAATCCAGCAGGCCTGCGGTGTTGATAGCCCCCGAACCGATAGCATCGATCTGAAAATCCACGCATTTCAGCGTGACGGTGCCGTTCGCGCCCAGCGTCAGCACCGATTGCCCCGCCACCAGCTGAATGCTGTTGTCAGAAGCCTGCACCAGCGGCCCTTGCACCATCTGTGTAAAGCCGCCGCCAACCAGTTGTTCGTGCGAAAGCTGCGTTGCCTGGGTGTGTTTGCCCGCTACCGAACCGGTGTAATCCCGCGTGACGCTCACGCTTTGTGAACCGCCGACGGTATGCGTCTCGTCGTTTTTGACGTGCGTATCCATGTTACGTTCCGCCTGGATCCACACCTGTTCTTCGCCTGCTTTATCTTCAAAGCGCAGGGCGTTGGCGTTGTCTACCGAACCGTCTTTTGAGCGGCTAAGGAAGCCCATTTGCGTGGCGGCAGCGGGCAGCGCCCACGGCGGCATACTCGCTTCGTTATAGACACGTCCGGTGATAATCGGTCGGTCCGGGTCGCCGTT
This sequence comes from Kosakonia sp. PSU_27, assembly GCF_039409795.1. NCBI lineage: Bacteria > Pseudomonadati > Pseudomonadota > Gammaproteobacteria > Enterobacterales > Enterobacteriaceae > Kosakonia > Kosakonia sp. PSU_27. The sequence continues at coordinate 156,668 of NZ_JBCIVK010000006.1, forward strand.
AATAAAGTCGATCACCACTTCGTCGCCCACGCGCGGGATCTGTACGCCGCCGAAGCCCTGCCCGGCCCATGCGCTGGAGACACGCACCCAGCAGGAACTGGTGTCATCGCCTTTCGCCAGCCGATCCCAGTGGAATTTCACCTTCACGCGGCCATATTTATCCGTCCAGATGCTTTCCCCCTGCGGGCCAACAACACGCGCAGTTTGCGGGCCGTACGTGCGCGGCCACGCGGTTTGCTGCGCCGGGCGGAACACCACCGATGAGGGGATAACGCTGAAATCAATGCGGTGAATGGTTTCGCTGTCAGCGCCGCTGGCGTAGCGGTTCTCTTCAAAAAAGTAGTTCGCCGCCGTCACCAGATACTCGCCGTTATCGTTAAAGAACGCCGCATTGGTCAACTGGAACGTACTGCCCGGCACAATACCAATCGCTGTCGCCGTGCCTTCAATTTGCTGATGCTCCACCTGCCAGCGTTCCTGGCGGATGCGGGCATAAAACTCGCCGTGACCGTGTTCGACAAAGCGCCCTGGCCAGTCATAAACATCGATGGTGCCCGGCGTGGGTGAACTCGGGTTTTGCCGCGCCTGAAACAACCACGCGTTGGGTTTGCGGAAATCGTAGTCATCAAGGCTGTAAAGCCCCGGCGTTACGCTATCTTCCAGCGCCCACTGGCTGATGCCTTCTTCATCGGTGCTGCCACCGGAAGGGGTCTGGTGATAAGGGATGGTTTCGTAACCGCTGAAGGGATCATGCTGAGTCGCCGCATCCGTCAGCACCAGCGTGTGTTTGTCCGCTTCGTGGCGGAAGTGGTAGGCGATGCCTTCCAGCTCCATCAGGCGGCTGATGAAATCAAAGCTGCTCTCCTGGTACTGCACGCAGTAGTCCCAGGTGCGATAGCTGCCGGTCAGTTTGTCTTCAATGTTGACCTGGTATTCGCCGAGCAGGGTTTTGACGATTTGCGGTACTGTCTGGCCCTGGAAGATACGCAGGTTGCGGTCGCGTTTCATCGGCCACAAATCCGGCTCGACGGTGAGTTGATACACCGCATAACGGGTGCCGGAAAGCTCAACGGCGCTCACCCCCACGCGGGTGATTTTGCCGTTAAGGTAGCGCGGCGCGCCGGTCAGCGTTTGTGTTGGTATTGCGACAGTCACCGATTTACCCAGCAGCGTGCTGCGGTCCATTCGCGCGTCGGTGCCCAGCAACTGCAGGTTAAAGGTGAAGGCTTCGGACAGCGCTTCCCGTCCGGAGATTTTCCAGAAAAGCAGTCCATCGACGGGTAACTGAACAGTAATTCGATTGCTCATAAATCGGATCCTGACATAGGGACATGCACGATTCCGGGTGCTGTCCAGAAGTTTAACGTTACGGGTTTGAGAAAAAGCTACCGCACGATTGCTGTAAACAAAAAGATCAATATTGTCTGGTTTTTCGCGGCAAGAAATGCCAGGAATTATCCTAATCCGCGATTAACCTACTAAAAAAAAGAGTCATTTTTTTACAAGCAGGCGCTGAATAATCGCTAAAAAATGACGCTTAGGCCAAATCTCATGCCGCTAAATTGCTATTGCGCTGTTGCAGCCGTGTTATTCAAAAATGCTAAGTTAAATTATGCAATACCTGTTTCGCGATTATTATCCCACTTTCACGCGAAAGCGCAGACACGCCAGATGAAAAGCAGTATAAGTTTTTAAAACACCCGCCGTTATATTATTTCCGTGATTATATAAAGTCTCATAATTATATGCCGATAAAATATAGCTCTATACATCATTACCATTTAACACCCATTAAATAAAAGTTAAGCAGGATTAAATTCGTAATAATCAGGAGGGGATAATGGAATTTTTTAATCAGTATGGACAGCGCATTGGTCAGGAAATCCAGGACTGGACAAAACGCCCGCTGCCAGAAAAAATTTCGCTTAAAGGCCGTTACTGCGACGTTGTACCGCTTGTCGTGGATCACGCGGAAGATCTCTTCCCGGAATGGCAAAGCATTGATGATGACCGGGACTGGACTTATCTTGAAGATCCCCGGCCGAAAGATATGACCGCATGTTATGCCTATCTCAGAAATCTCGCGTCACGTCCTGACAGAATCTATTTCGCGGTACAAGATAAAGCCGATAAGCAAATAAAAGGCATTTTCTATACCGGGAAATTCGATCAGGAAAATGGTTCTTTCGATATTGGCGACGTTAACTGGACGCCGTTAATGAAAAGAACCCGTATGAGTACTGAAAGTCTTTATCTTGTTTTGTCTTACTTTTTCGATCAATTGAAGTATCGCAGATGTGAATGGCGCACCGGCAGTTATAACGCGGATGCGATTCATTCGGCGGAACGCATTGGTTTTGTGAAAGAAGGGATTTTGCGCGAAAAGAAAATCCGTAAAGGACGGCTGAGCGATATTACGGTGTTTTCAATTACCGTGCGCGAATGGTCGGGTCTCTCCTCAATGATGAATGGCTGGCTGAACGAGGATAACTTTGACGGTCGTGGTCGCCAGTTGCATAAACTCTCTTCATTCCGCCGCTACTGATAGCGCCATGCGTTGATTCATACCTCAACGCATGGCACTTGCGAATAACGCGTTTACACGCTCTGCATTGCCTGCACCGGCAGGTGAAACCTGCCCAGGTGGCCTGGTTAACGGTGGAACCTGAGCCGGTCGGCTCAGGTCTACGTTTAACTAGCGTGTTACCTCAACATCGGTCACTTTCACCGGTGTCTCTTTGCCTTTTTCCCACTGGGTTAACGGCATAAAGACATTCAAATCAGACAGCCAGGCCAGCGTCTCTTTATGCGTTTCGCCATCGCTTTCAATCTCGCAGACCACTTTCCAGTAACGCCCGCTGAACGCACTGTTGATCTGACGCGCATCATCACTGCCGTTCACTTCGCACCGGCGATTAATCACCGTGTTCTTCTCACCTTTACCCATTTTCGGTGCAACCGTATCAAAGGTAAATTTCTGCCCCTGGTACAGCGGAAAACGCAGATTGGTGTGAAGTTCACTGGTTACCGTTGGTGAATAACTCAGACTGATGGCGCCTTTTAACTGTCCAAGGTTGCCCATCGTCAGGCGCTGCGCCTTGAACATTTTGTAGTTTTCCAGCAGCAGCATGAGCCCGTTGGGTTGCACATCGAGTTGCATCGGTACGACATCGTTATCGCTCCACTGCATGTTCCATGTCAGCTTTTTAAAGCGCGGTGTGGCCCACGGATTAACGATTTGCAGAGCCTGCTTTTCGATATCTGCGCGCAGCGGGAACTGGGTCATCCATTGCGGTGAATTGTTGGTGAAGTCTGGCAGACTTGGGCCAAGGAGGGTGGAGACGCTTTTTTTCTTCGTTGACGGAACATACACCCCTTCCCCTTTAAACGCAGCAGGCGTGCTCATGGCGCAAAGCTGTTTGAACGCAGCGGTGGTGGCCGGTGTGTTGACAAACGTGTCCGCGCGACGCTGTGCCGCTTTACCGGTCAGGCTGTCCGAGACATAACCTTCGGGCGTGATATCCAGCCCGGCAATCACATTGTCATGCTGGGTTTCACAGTTATAGCCATGGATTTCAAGTTTCAAATCGTAGGGCGCGTCATACGGCGGATCGAAAGTGATCTCGCTGTATTCAAAGCCAATTTTAGCGATCACCAACTCATTAACCCGCAACACTGAAGCCGTATCCAGCAGAATTGGCGTCTCATATTTCGACATTTTCTCGATATAAACCCAGCTTGGGTTTTTCAGCCGGGAAGCCTGGCAAAGATTTTTAGCAATATCATCCAGCGCGCTCTGGGGTTTTGGTTCCGCGTAACGCTCGTAGCTGTCGCCGTAGAAGCGACGAATCACCGCCTCTTGATCGTCAAGCATTTCCCAGTACAGCTTCACCGCTTTGTTGGTGGTGCAATCAAAACCATCCCAGCGGTTAATGTGCTGCCCGTCGCTGAAAACCAGCTGGTTCAGGGCGGAAATACGGTCATTCACGCGCATCATCAGTAAGGGGTTTACGGTGTTGCTGACGATTTTTTTGCCCTGGATTTCAGGGTAATCAGTGGCTTGTGCGCTAATAGCGACAGCCAGCAGTGCAGGCAGGAGTAACGTGCCGGTTTTCATTTTCATTCCTTGTCAGAGGTATTTTCACTAATTGCGCAACGGAGGGCGTACTGACGTTATCGGCAGATGGCGGCAAACATTAAAGGCGTAAAAACAATCGGCTCCACAAAAAATTGACGCGGCTTTATTTTCATTCCGCGACCTGCATCAAGCCCGGCGGACTATTTTGAGATTTTCCTGATGAGGGGTAAAGACAAGACAAAGTGTAAAATATGTAACGGCGTGTGAGTCTTTATATCAAATTTATCTCCTGTTCATGGTGCTAATGAAACGTGCCGTGAGGAATTTCTTAATGAAGCGCATAACTCAGGATATATCATGTATATGACCTAACTTTATTATTATGGCTGGCATAATTTATTTCTTCTGCCAAAGAAATAATCACCACCAGGCCATCAACAAAAATTTCCTATTTTAAAATCCGCAAAGAGAAGTAATAGCGGATGTCACGCATTCGCCCGCTATTTACTGACCACGGTCAGTAAAGCGAATTTCTTTATTTCACAACGCCTACGCAGAATAGCAACCCTGCGTCAGACAAAAATAAATATAACAATAACTTACCTTAACGCTGCACAAACATTCAGAGGCAGCACAATAGATAAAATCAGCAGCGATAAGGTCACTCATCGCTTTATCTGGAATGGTGTAATAACAACATGAGGTGCCCCTGATGAAAGGCGAAGCCATTAAACAACGCGTAAGAGATAACCTCAAATCGCTGAAAAGAACGATGCGTAACCTGCATAAGAAATGGAAATATCGCAATAATTTCACTTCGCAAGTACTTTGGGTTTCATTGGGTGAGAATTGTCTTCCCGATGATATTCTTCGCCGACATAACCGAAAATCCTTCAGTTCCGTTTTTTCATCGGGGCGCTCGAATATTGAATATATTCTGCAAATGGAAAAAGACGACTATCGCCATTTGCTGGAAAAAGAGCATTTACAACATTTCCCGGATGGCGAGCATGCCGTTGTGCGTTCAACGTTTTACGAAAAATGTACAGGGCAATACAGCGAAAGGCATATGCTGGGTTTTGAATTCACCCATCATGACCCGCTAAGAATTAAAGAAGACAGCCGCGCCTTTCAACGCCGTATTTCCCGCCAGCTACAATACCGGGGCAAAAAAGATTTTGTGTTTCTTTATCATCACCGTATCACCGAGCATTCCGATCTCTGCCTTTTACGGGAACATCTCAATGAATTCCTGTCGTTGTATAACGCGCAAGGTTGCGACTGTAAGATCGTGCTTTTCTATCAACACATTATTGCGGCAAATAGCGCCAAACGTATCGACTTCACGCCGCATGAAAGCGGTTTGCTTGAATTTGTATGCCATACCCATGAGATATGGAGCGGGGATGATTTAGATACATTCTGGGCGAAAAAAGACGATGCGCTTTTCGCCGAAATGTTCGGGATAGTGGACCAATACAATCTCAGTCAGCGCCACACGCTCCCCGACAGCGCACTTGTCTCCACCGGCTCAGGCGTGCCGCTGTAACAAAAGAAACGTTAGCGATTCACCGGCGATAAAAAAGCCCGGGCTGGGCTTTTTTCTTCTGCGTTACGCGGGCTCAGGCCGAGGGTTCCGCCGCTAAGGCCTGTGCGCAGGCCCAGGCGCTCGACCACGCCCACTGGAAGTTGTAACCGCCAAGCCAGCCGGTGACATCCATCACTTCACCAATAAAATACAGACCCGGCACATTGCGGGCTTCCATGGTGCGCGACGACAATTCATGGGTATCGACGCCGCCGAGCGTCACTTCTGCGGTGCGATAACCTTCGGTGCCATTCGGCTGCACACGCCAGTTCGTCAGCAGCGCAACCAGATTCTCCTGCTCGCGGCTATTGAGCTGCTTCAATGTGACATCCGGGATCTGCTCAAGCTGTTGCAGACACTCCACCAGCCGTTTTGGCAACTGCATCGCCAGCGTATTTTTCAGGCTCTGATTCGGGTGCGCATCGCGCTGCTGAGTGAGGAAGCCGTCCAGATCGACATCGGGGAGCAAATTGATGCTGACAAATTCACCCGGCTGCCAGTAGCTGGAAATTTGCAAAATAGCCGGGCCGGATAATCCCCGATGGGTAAACAGCAAGTTTTCGCGAAAAACCGTGCCATCCTCGGCGGTAACTACCGATGGCACCGAGACGCCGGAAAGCGTCTGCATCTGCTCCAGTAGCGGTTTATGCAGGGTAAACGGCACTAATCCGGCACGCGTTGGCAGCACCTTTAAACCGAACTGCTCGGCGATTTTATAACCAAACGGCGAAGCGCCCAGCCCCGGCATCGACAAACCGCCGGACGCAATGACCAGATTTTTCGCCTGCACGCTTTCGCCGTTGAGTTGCAAGGTGTAGCCATCGTCGTTACGCTCAACGCTCAGCACTTCCGTGCGCAGACGCAGGATGACGTTCCCTTTTTCGCACTCGGCCACCAGCAGATCGACAATTTGTTGCGCTGAATCATCGCAAAAAAGCTGCCCCAGCGTCTTTTCATGCCAGGCGATACCGTATTTACCAACCAGATCGATAAAGTCCCACTGGGTGTAGCGCGCCAGCGCAGATTTGCAAAAATGCGGGTTTTGGCTCAAATATGCCGCAGGCTCGACATAAAGGTTAGTAAAGTTGCAGCGTCCGCCGCCGGACATCAAAATTTTGCGGCCGGGTTTTTTGCCATTATCCAGCAATAACACCCGACGACCCGCCTGCCCGGCCAGCGCCGCGCAGAACATGCCCGCCGCACCGGCGCCGATAATAATAGCATCAAACTTTTCCACAACTTCACCCTCATTGATAAATCGTGGCGGATTGTAAAGAGTTCACGCTGGTCGCACCAGCGTGAATACGCGCGAATGGTAACAGGGCATTGAAAAATATAAATTAATTTTAAAATGTCAGTTTAATTTAAGAAATAATGTCAAAAAAAATACATAATTCACTTTGCCGAGGCTGCCAATGTCCCTGATAATGCGCCGCGTTCATGTCCTCAAAATGGCTTAACGACCTATGGTACATTTGTTTGCCGGCCTGGATCTTCATACCGGGCTGTTACTCTTGCTTGCTCTGGTTTTTGTTCTGTTCTATGAAGCCATCAACGGCTTCCATGACACAGCCAACGCCGTAGCAACCGTCATTTATACACGCGCTATGCGTTCTCAGCTGGCGGTCGTGATGGCAGCGGTGTTTAACTTCTTCGGCGTCTTGCTGGGTGGGTTGAGCGTCGCGTATGCGATCGTGCATATGTTGCCCACCGATCTGCTGCTGAATGTCAGCTCTGCGCATGGTCTGGCGATGGTCTTTTCCATGCTGCTGGCCGCTATTATCTGGAACCTTGGCACCTGGTATCTGGGCCTGCCTGCTTCCAGCTCCCACACCCTGATTGGCGCGATTATCGGTATTGGTTTAACTAATGCGTTGATGACCGGCACCTCGGTGGTGGACGCGTTAAACATCCCGAAAGTGCTGAATATCTTCGCTTCGCTGATCGTTTCACCGATCGTGGGCCTGGTCTTCGCTGGCGGTTTGGTGTTTATCCTGCGTCGTTACTGGAGCAACACGAAAAAACGTGCGCGCATCCATATGACCCCTGCTGAACGCGAGAAAATCGACGGCAAGAAAAAGCCGCCGTTCTGGACGCGTATCGCGCTGATCCTCTCCGCGATTGGCGTGAGTTTCTCGCATGGTGCGAACGACGGTCAGAAAGGTATCGGCTTGATTATGCTGGTGCTGATTGGCGTTGCGCCTGCGGGCTTCGTGGTCAATATGAATGCCTCTGGTTACGACATCACCCGTACGCGTGATGCCGTCAACAACGTGGAAACGTACTTCCAGCAACATCCGGCGCTGCTGCAAAAAGTGACCGGTGTCGATCCGCTTATCCCAACGCCGGAAGAAGTGGCCACCCAACCGGGTGAGTTCCACTGCCATCCGGGCCGCGCCATTATGGCGCTGGATCGCGCGAAAACGATGCTGACCAATGTTGAAAGCTACGACAAACTGCCGGTGGAACAACGCAGCCAGCTGCGTCGCATTATGCTCTGCCTGTCTGATATCACCGACCAGGTGGCGAAGCAGCCGGAAGTTAGCGCTGACGACCAGCGTCTGCTGAAAAAGCTGAAAGGCGATATGCTGAGCACCATCGAGTACGCGCCAATCTGGATAATCATGGCCGTCGCGCTGGCGTTAGGCCTGGGTACGATGATCGGCTGGCGTCGCGTGGCGACAACCATCGGTGAGAAGATCGGTAAGAAAGGCATGACGTATGCGCAGGGCATGTCCGCGCAGATGACAGCCGCTGTTTCTATCGGTCTGGCGAGTTACACCGGGATGCCGGTTTCCACTACGCACGTGCTGTCGTCTTCCGTTGCCGGGACGATGATCGTTGACGGCGGTGGCCTGCAGCGTAAAACCGTGACCAATATTCTGATGGCGTGGGTCTTCACCCTGCCAGCCTCGATTATTCTGTCCGGCGTACTGTACTGGCTGGCGCTGCATCTGATTTAACGCGCTTCACGCACGACAAAAACGGGCCCGCTTGCTGGCCCGTTTTTTTATGGTTTCAATTTAGTGCCAAATCAGCAACGCAATCAGGCTCACCACCACCAGACCGCAGAGTGAACTGGTTAAAATGAACAGACGGCGCACACGTTCGCAGCGGCGAATAAATTCATCGTCATGATGATCGCGATAGCGCTGGGCGTAGATGTACCACACCAGCCGCATCTGTTTGCTCGGTTGACCGTGGGAAGTGAAAAAACCGCCACCGTCCACGTATTGATAAAGTAGAGGGTCGCATCCGCGAAGTACTACTAACAGCGCGCGCAGCGATGAGTAATAACGCGCCATGTTAATCACACATACGACACACAAAGCCCAAAACAGCGCAACAGTGCTGATTACCATATCCCCTCCCCGGCGACCGCCCACAGAGATTCGCTCCTGGACCCTCGCTCCCGGATACCCAACCAAGCCAAACAACGAAGAGTATTAATCGCCGTACGGGATGACAACACAGGCGGTGTCCCGCAATTGACTTCGCTTCCATGCGCCAGACAACTGAGGGACACCGTCTGTTTTCCGTACGGTTTATTTATAGTGTAGGAGATCAGTTTATTTTTTTGCCACCAGCATCACCATCATCAATGCATCTGGCTGTAAATCTGGCTTAAGTGAATCGTGATCCAGGTTGATTGACGGTGCTAAAAGAGCGTTATAAGGTAGAAATATCTTCACAATGAGATCTTTAAGGCCGGGCGCTACGCTCACGTGAAACGCAGGATGCGGGCGCAGTGCAACAGCATCAGGGGGTTTAACCCCGATGGTCATCGACAACTTATGGAAGGAGTAACACTATGGCTTACAAACATATCCTTATCGCAGTCGATCTCTCCCCCGAAAGCAAATTGCTGGTTGAGAAAGCGGTATCCATGGCGCGACCGTACAACGCGAAAATTTCCCTGATTCATGTCGATGTAAACTACTCCGATCTTTATACAGGCCTTATCGACGTTAACCTCGGCGATATGCAAAAACGTATCTCCGACGAAACGCATCAGGCGCTGACAGAGCTTTCCACCAACGCGGGTTACCCGATCACTGAAACCCTGAGCGGCAGCGGCGATCTGGGGCAAGTGCTGGTGGATGCGATTAAAAAATACGATATGGATCTGGTGGTATGCGGCCACCATCAGGACTTCTGGAGCAAACTGATGTCTTCCGCACGCCAGCTTATTAACACCGTGCACGTTGATATGCTGATTGTCCCGCTGCGGGATGAAGAAGAAGACTGATATTTCACTAACGGCTTAACGTTAGGCTAAATACCGCCCGGCCCGCGCAATGCGGCCGGGCTTTTTATTGCTCACGGCAAACTCCACGTGCCTATCAACAAGCGTTGGCGCCGCGTTGTCGGGTTAAGCCCACAGATATGGCAGGTTTTTGGTACACCCTTACAGAGCGCAATCCATGCCGCCGTCTGCTTACTCTCCCAAACCGGGGTAGATATCGAAGCGATGGCTCTTCGTGACAACCGCCGATTGGGTCGCGATCCCCGCCAGCGGCGGCGCGTAATCCGGACGTTTAACCACCACGCGTTTGATGGCGAGCTGGCGCGCGGGCTCCAGTAAACCATCGGCATCCAGATCCGGGCCAACCAACGACTGAAACACCCGCATCTCCTTTTTCACCAGCGCGCTTTTTTGCTTATGCGGGAACATCGGGTCGAGGTAAACCACTTGCGGGCGCGGCGTAATATCCGCCAACCCCGTCAGACTGGAGGCGTGAATCAACTGCAACCGTTCACGCAACCACGGGCCAATCTCCGCATCGGCATAGCCGCGATTGAGACCATCCTCCAGCAACGCGGCGACAACCGGATTGCGCTCCAGCATCCGCACCCGACAGCCCACCGACGCCAGCACAAACGCATCGCGCCCCAGCCCGGCGGTCGCATCCACTACTTCCGGCAGATAGCTGCCTTTGATGCCGACCGCTTTCGCCACCGCTTCACCGCGCCCGCCGCCAAACTTGCGTCGGTGCGCCATGCCGCCTGCCACGAAGTCGACAAAAATCCCGCCGAGCTTCGGTTCGTCGCGCTTACGTAGCTCCAGATGCGTCGGCGTGAGCACCAGCGCCATCAGGTTGTCATTGTCCTGCTCCAGCCCAAAGCGGGCCGCAAGAACAGATAAGGCGCCGTCTCCGGCGCCTGTTTCATCCAGCAAACAAATTTTCAATGCGTTAGCCTTCGATACCGTAATGCTCAAGCATCGCGTCAATCTGCGGCTCGCGGCCACGGAAGCGTTTGAACAGCTCCATCGGTTCTTCCGAACCGCCACGGGTGAGGATGTTATCGAGGAACGACTGCCCGGTCTCGCGGTTGAAAATCCCCTCTTCTTCGAAGCGGGAGAACGCATCCGCCGCCAGCACATCGGCCCACAGGTAGCTGTAGTAACCTGCCGCGTAACCGCCAGCGAAAATATGGCTGAACGCATGCGGGAAGCGCCCCCACGACGGTCCCGGCACTACCGCAACCTGGCGTTTGATTTCTGCCAGCGTTTCGAGGATTTTCGCCCCTTGCTCCGGACTGAACTCGGCATGCAGGCGGAAGTCGAACAGGCCGAATTCCAGCTGACGCAGAATAAACATCGCCGCCTGGTAGTTCTTCGCTGCCAGCATTTTATCCAGCAGCTCCTGCGGCAGCGGTTCGCCGGTTTCATAATGACCGGAGATAAACGCCAGCGCTTCCGGCTCCCAGCACCAGTTTTCCATAAACTGGCTCGGCAGCTCGACCGCATCCCACGGCACACCGCTGATACCCGCCACGCCGGCGGTTTCAATACGCGTCAGCATATGGTGCAAGCCATGCCCAAATTCATGGAACAGGGTAATCACTTCATCATGGGTAAACAGCGCCGGTTTGCCGTTGACCGGGCGGTTAAAGTTACAGGTGAGATAAGCCACCGGTTTTTGCAGCGAACCATCGGCTCTGCGCAACTGCCCCACGCAGTCGTCCATCCAGGCGCCGCCGCGTTTGTTCACACGCGCATAGAGATCAAGGTAGAAGCTGCCGCGCAGCTCGTTGCTCTCGTCATACAGCTCGAAGAAGCGCACATCCGGATGCCAGACGTCGATATCTTTACGCTCTTTCGCGGTGATGCCATAAATGCGTTTTACCACTTCAAACAGGCCGTTTACCGCGCGCTCTTCCGGGAAGTACGGGCGCAGCTGTTCATCACTGATGCTGTAAAGATGCTGTTTCTGTTTTTCGCTGTAGTAGCCAATATCCCACGGTTGCAGCTCATCCACGCCGAACTCGGCTTTGGCGAAAACGCGCAGCTGCGCCAGCTCTTTTTCGCCCTGCGGACGCGCACGTTTGGCGAGATCGGTTAAAAACTCCAGCACCTGCGACGGGTTTTCCGCCATTTTGGTAGCCAGTGATTTAAAGGCGTAGCTTTCAAAGCCCAGCAGTTGCGCCAGCTCGTGACGCAGCGCGAGGATTTCCGCCATCACCGGACTGTTGTCCCATTTCCCGGCGTTCGGCCCCTGATCGGAGGCGCGGGTGCTGTAAGCGCGATACATCTCTTCACGCAGCGCCTGGTTATCGCAGTAAGTCATCACCGGCAGATAGCTCGGGATATCCAGCGTCAGCAGCCAGCCTTCTTGCTCTTTGGCTTCCGCCTGTGCTTTCGCCGCCGCCAGCGCGCTTTCCGGCATACCGGTCAGCTCCGCTTCATCGGTGATGAGCTTGCTCCAGCCCATGGTGGCGTCCAGCACGTTGTTGCTGTAGATGTTGCCGAGCTCAGAGAGACGCGCGGCGATTTCGCCGTAACGTTTCTGTTTCTCTTTCGGCAAGCCGATGCCCGACAATTTGAAATCACGCAGTGCGTTATCTACCGATTTCTTCTCAGCCACACTCAGCGAAGCGTAATGCTCCCCATCGCGCAGATCGCGGTAGGCGTTGTATAACCCTTCGTTCTGCCCTACCCAGGTGCTGTATTCAGAGAGCAGCGGCAGCGTTTGTTCGTAAGCCTCGCGAAGTTCCGGGCTGTTTTTCACCGAGTTGAGATGGCTGACCGGCGAAAACAGGCGACCAAGACGGTCATCCACTTCCGCCAGCGGCTGGCAAAGATTCGCCCAGGTATACGGGCCGCCCTGCGCGACAACGCTTTCCACCGCGTTCCGGCAATCTTCCAGCGCTTTGGTCACGGCGGGAACAACATGCTCAGGAAGGATTTGAGAAAACGGCGGTAGCACGAAAGGCGTCAATAAAGGGTTGGTCATATGCGCAGTCCTTGGAATGAGGTGAATAAAGCGCTTAGGCGCTTGGCAATGTTTTCTAGCATGGGGTTAAGTGTAGGAGATTTCAATCCCGCGCGATGCGCTTAGCGTGGGTATCGCTGCAATAAGCAGCAACGAAGAAAAAGCCCGGCGGCATTGCGCTCACCGGGCGTGAGTAGGGTGAAATTCAGCGCGTTTTATGCCCCATTTGAAAGGCGGCAGACAGGTCCACACGCTGCCAGAAATTCTGCTCGTCAGTCTCACCAGATAATGGATAACCCGCCGGGATCGCCGTTTTCACCATTAAGGCGCGCCGTTGGCTGGCGGAGAGATTCGGCAGCGCCGCTTCCAGCAGTACCTCAGCGCCTTGCGGTACCTTCAGTGCTTTCGCCGCTCCCTTCTGCTGCGGCAAATTGTAGGTCATCGTAAAACGGTAGAAATCACGCATTGCCGGGTCACGATAAGGGTCATCTTTACCGCCGCTTTGCGCACATTGCGCAAGGGACATGCCGCACTCTTTTTCCAGCGCGGCCCGTAACTGGTCGCGGGCTTCATTAAACATTGCGCGGTAAGCCGCGTCGTTCAGGAAATGCGCCACATTGCGCTGCGCCACCATACGTGAACCCATCACATCCAGCGGGTAATGCACGCCCAACACCACGCGCGAATAGCCGTAGCGCGCACCGCGCGTCATCAGCGCCTCAAAGCGTTCCGGGAGCATTTCTGCCATCAACAGCGAATCGGTATAACCGGTATTGGTATGCCCGCTGGGAAATGAACCGCCGTCTGCGGTGTAGGCTTTGTTATCTTTTATCACCACATCGTCCGGCACCAAGTGGATGGTGTTACCGGGAATGAGGAACGGGCGTTTGTAATCAAAGTGCTTTTTCGCCGCGCCGGTACTGATTTCCGTGGCTTTGATCAGCGCCGCCGCTTTCCCCAGTTCGCCTTTGTCATAAGCAGTGAGAAACGCCTTGCCAAGCTTTGGCCCCAGTGCATCGGCTACAAAGTAGAGATAACTGATCCCTTCGGCATCCGCCAGCGCCTGACGACGCAGGCCTTTGGTTGCGTCGAGGTTAATCGCTTCGACCGTTTGCAGGTTGGCATCCAGCGTCGTTTTCGGCAACGCGATAAATGAGGAGAGCAGCGCGATGCCAGCTTGCTGATTGGCTTTCACCTGGAAGTCATAACCTCGGGCTTTTAACCATGCGCTGTCCGCTTGTTGATGCTGGGCAGAATGCTCAAGCTGGTCGCGCGTGAGCGAGGAAGCGTTTCCCTGCAACGCCTGGCGCAGCCCCGCCAGCGACTGAGCTTCCAGCGCGACATAGGCCGGGCTTTCCGAGGCGGGCGTCGTGGTGTTCGCGATATCGCGCGCCTGCATGAGAGTCACATCTTTTGCCAGCGCCTGGTGAGTCAACAGCAGCGCGACGGTTAAAAGCGTGAGACGAGTCTTCATGTTTTATCCTTTTATTCAAACAATTACCTTGCCTGAAAATGACGCTAGCGCCGTTGTTTGACAGTTTTATGACGTGGTTATGTTTTGAAACCTTTTGCGCCGCGTTGAAACAAGCGGGCGGGTGTTACGGTAATCTGCGCTAATCTGCGGTAAACTGTGCGAAATCTCGTTTATTTTCCGGAATCTCAGTACCCATGCTCAGTTATCGCCACAGCTTTCACGCAGGCAATCATGCCGACGTCCTTAAACACACCGTTCAGAGCCTGATCATCGAAGCGCTGAAAGAAAAAGAGAAACCGTTTCTCTATCTCGACACCCACGCGGGTGCCGGGCGCTATCAGCTTTCCGGTGAACATGCAGAACGCACTGGCGAATATCTGGAAGGCATTGCCCGTATCTGGCAGCAGGATGATTTACCGGCTGAGCTGGAGCCGTATATGAACGTGGTGCGCCATTTCAACCGGAGCGGGCAGTTACGTTATTACCCCGGTTCACCGCTGATCGCCCGTGAACTGCTGCGTGAGCAGGACAGCCTGCAACTGACTGAACTGCACCCGAGCGACTACCCGCTGCTGCGCCAGGAGTTCCAGAAAGATAGCCGTACCCGCGTTGATCGCGCCGACGGTTTTCTGCAGTTAAAAGCCAAACTGCCGCCGGTTTCGCGTCGCGGTCTGGTCCTTATCGACCCGCCCTACGAAATGAAAACCGACTACCAGGCGGTAGTCAGCGGCATCAGCGAAGGTCACAAACGCTTTGCGACCGGTGTTTACGCGCTGTGGTATCCGGTGGTGATGCGCCAGCAAATCAAACGCATGCTGCGCGATCTGGAAGCCACCGGCATTCGTAACATTCTGCAAATCGAACTGGCCGTGCGCCCGGACAGCGACCAGCGTGGTATGACCGCTTCCGGTATGATTGTGATTAACCCGCCGTGGAAACTCGAAGCGCAGATGAACAATGTGCTGCCGTGGCTGCACAGCAAACTGGTGCCAGCCGGCACCGGGCATACGCTGATTCACCAGGTGGTGCCGGAGTAATCGCAGCCATTGGTGGAACCTTTTCGGCTGCGCGCTACAATCGCGAATATTTTCGACTTCGTTCAGGATTAAGGAAACAACCATGAGCAAACATTACGACTACATCGCTATTGGCGGCGGCAGCGGCGGTATCGCATCGATTAACCGTGCGGCTATGTACGGTCAAAAATGCGCGCTGATCGAAGCAAAAGAACTTGGCGGCACCTGCGTGAACGTCGGTTGTGTGCCGAAAAAAGTGATGTGGCACGCGGCGCAGATTTCTGAAGCGATTCATCTGTACGGCCCGGATTACGGTTTCGACACCACCGTGAATCATTTCGACTGGAGCAAACTGGTCGCCAGCCGTAGCGCCTACATCGACCGCATTCATACTTCGTACGATAACGTGCTCGGTAAAAACAATGTCGATGTGATCCGCGGTTTCGCGCGCTTTGTCGATGCCAAAACCGTGGAAGTGAACGGCGAAACGATCACTGCCGATCATATCCTGATCGCCACCGGTGGTCGTCCAAGCCACCCGAACATTCCGGGCGTGGAATATGGCATTGATTCTGACGGTTTCTTCGCCCTGCCCGCGCTGCCAAAACGCGTCGCGGTCGTTGGCGCAGGTTATATCGCCGTGGAACTGGCGGGTGTGATCAACGGCCTGGGTGCCGAAACGCACCTGTTTGTGCGTAAACATGCGCCGCTGCGCAGCTTTGATCCGCTCATCACCGAAACGCTGGTGGAAGTGATGGCGGCAGAAGGCCCGACGCTGCACACCCACGCGGTGCCGAAAGAGGTGGTGAAAAACGCTGACGGCAGCCTGACGCTGACACTGGAAGATGGTCGTTCACAAACCGTGGACAGCCTGATTTGGGCGATTGGCCGCGAACCGGCAACCGATAATTTCAACCTGGCGGTCACTGGCGTGAAAACCAACGACAAAGGGTATATCGAAGTCGATAAATTCCAGAACACCAGCGTACCTGGCATTTACGCGGTCGGCGATAACACCGGCGCGGTGGAACTGACACCGGTTGCCGTGGCTGCCGGTCGTCGTCTCTCTGAACGCCTGTTTAACAACAAGCCGGATGAGCATCTGGACTACAGCAACATTCCGACCGTGGTGTTCAGCCATCCGCCGATTGGCACCGTTGGCCTGACCGAACCGCAGGCGCGCGAGCAGTACGGCGATGACCAGGTGAAAATCTACAAATCATCCTTCACCGCGATGTATACCGCCGTCACCACTCACCGCCAGCCGTGCCGTATGAAGCTGGTGTGCGTTGGTCCGGAGGAGAAAATTGTCGGCATTCACGGTATCGGATCCGGCATGGACGAAATGCTGCAAGGCTTCGCGGTGGCGCTGAAAATGGGCGCAACCAAAAAAGACTTCGACAATACGGTGGCAATCCACCCGACAGCCGCAGAAGAATTCGTCACCATGCGTTAAGCAGCGGCTGCACGTTTTTACGGTGTGTTAAGCACGAAGAGAAGCCCCCGGCGGGCTTCTCTTTTTTACCGTCTTACCGGCGCGATTTTCTGAAAAAATAGCAACATTATTCAGCAGCAAAAAAGGAACCTTCAATGGGCTGGGAAATGCATATCACCCGGGCGGAATGTTGGGCGGAAAGCGAAACGCAGCCGATCGGCAGCGAAGAGTGGGTAGCGCTGATTAGCCGCGATAACGAACTCGCCTTTGATCGGCGAAATGGCGAATTTTACGCCATCTGGAAAGGGCAAGAAACCTGCTGGCTGGAGTGGCGTGATGGCGAAATCTACAGCAAATCGCCCACGCAGCCGCTCTACGAGAAAATGCTGGAGATTGCCACAGCCCTGAATGCGCACCTGCGCGATGATGATGATCGCCCTTATCTGCTGCCGGGGGATTTGCTCAACCCTTCGTGGGCACGCTCTGCAACCAAAACGTCATTGTGGCAAAAGATCATCCGTTTTTTTAAGAAGTGAGCATGGCGCGCTGAAGTTAAAAACTTTTTCGCCGCAGCAAATGGCTGGCCACTCCCCAGCGCACCACCTGGCAGGTGTCGTGGTCGATCTCCAGCAACGAATAACTGGCATTGGGATGGTGGTAACGCGCCACATTTTCGAGGGAATTTTCCAGCAATTGCGCTATCGCCGCCTGCATAATTTGCCCGTGCGACACCAGCGCTACCGTGTCATGCGGGCAGAGATCCGGCAAGCGGTGTAAAAAGTCGAGCAACCGCTGAGCGGCCTGCCCCAGCGATTCACCCTGTGGCGGTTGAAAAGCCTCATCATCACCGAAACGGGGATATTCCCGGCGAATATCGCTCAGCAGCCGACCATCAAACTCACCGAAATCCTGCTCCTGTAACGCCTCGTCGAGGCAGATACCACAGTGATATTGCTCAGCAATCAGCAAAGCCATCTGCTGCGCCCTGCCGAGCGGCGATGAGAAAACAGCGCCAGGGTGAATCCCCGCCTCCCGCAGCCCGCGAAGCAAAGCGTGGCCCTCTTCGCGACCGCGCGGTGTTAGCGGGCTATCTAGCCGGCCTTGAATGATACCCGCCAGGTTCCACTCGGTTTGCGGATGGCGTATTAAAATCACTTTCATCTAAATCCTCGCCGCCTTCAGTTCGTTAATCAGCCACTGCACTGCGGGCTGGTAGTCGAACAACCGGTGTGTCAGCAGCAGCAAATCATACGATGGCGCGCCTTCCGGCAACTGCATAATGCGCAGCGGCAACATGGTTGCCAGCTCCCTGGCAATGCGAAACGGCACACACATTAAATAGCCGGTCGCCACCGCCACGCGCCCGCCAACGGCGTAACTTTGCACCACCGTCGCCAGCGGCCGGTAGAGGTGCTGTTCGAGCAGCCAACTGTCAATATGATCCGCGCCGGAGCTGACCGCCGGTAAATGGATTTGCGCTTCACTGACCAGATGTCTCATGGTGAGCTGTTCCGGCAAATCGGTACGTTCGACCGAGGCGATAGCGACAAAGTGGTCGGATATAAGTTTATGTTTATTAAAATAATGGGGAATGTGTTGTACGTTATCGACGCCGATAAACGCATCCAGTTGCCCCTGCTCCACCCGCTCAACCTTGATGGTTTCTGAAAGAATATCCACCGAAAGCCGCACATTCGGCGCAATGGTTTTAAAGCGCGCGGTCAGCACCGGCATAAACATGAACTCGAAATAGTCCACCGCGCCAATATAAAACGTGTGTGCGTCGCGCAGCGGGTCGAAATGGCTTGGCCCGCGCGTGGCGGTATCCAGCTTGCTGAGCGCGCTCTCAATCACCGGGATCATCATCGCGGCGTACGGCGTTGGCTCCATGCCGTTGCGCGTGCGGATAAACATCTCATCGTTGAGCTGTTCACGCAGGCGATTCAGGGCATGGCTAAAGGCAGATTGTGACAGATTCGCTTTCAGCGCCGCGCGAGTCACGCTCTTCTCTTTCGCCAGAATCGGTACCAGCCGCAGCAAATTCAGGTCGATCACCACTATGCATCCTGTTCATGTTTTCATGATAACAATACATTTTATGCATAACGTATTTCGTTGCTATAGTTTGCAGCAAAATAAGTGCTGTCGATTTGCACTGCCTGAACCGAGAACAACGGGAGAGTTTTTTATGAGAAATGTAACCGTCGCCGCAACGCAAATGGCGTGTAGCTGGGATCTGGATAAGAACATTCAAAACGCTGAACGTCTGGTGCGTGAAGCGCACAGCAAAGGCGCGCAGGTGATCCTGATTCAGGAACTGTTCGCCGCGCCTTACTTCTGTATCGATCAAAGCCCGGAACACTACGCGCTGGCGCAGGAAGTAGCGAATAGCCCCCTGATCAAGCACTTCTCCGCATTGGCTAAAGAGCTGGAAGTGGTGCTGCCGCTGAGCCTGTTTGAAAAGTGCAACAACGCCTATTACAACTCGCTGGTGATGATTGACGCCGACGGCAGCGTGCTCGACACCTACCGTAAAACCCATATTCCGAATGGCCCGGCGTACCAGGAAAAACAGTTCTTTATCCCTGGCGATACCGGTTTCAAAGTGTGGAACACCCGCTATGCGAAAATCGGCGTCGGCATCTGCTGGGATCAGTGGTTCCCGGAAACCGCGCGCGTTCTCGCCTTGCAGGGCGCGGAAATTATTTTCTATCCGACCGCGATCGGCTCTGAACCCGCTTACCCGGATATCGACAGCCAGCCGCACTGGACGCGCGTGCAGCAGGGCCACGCCGCCGCGAACGTCATTCCGGTGATTGCGTCTAACCGTATTGGCACCGAAACCAGCAAATACATCGAAGGCCTGGAAATGACCTTCTACGGCTCTTCCTTTATCGCCGATCAAACCGGTGCGCTGGTTGAACAGGCAAACAAAACCGACGAAGCGGTGCTGGTGCATACCTTCGATCTCGACGCCATTGCCGCGCAGCGCGCCGCATGGGGGCTGTTCCGCGATCGCCGCCCGAATATGTACAGCGCGATTGCCACCTCCGATGGCAGCGTAAGGAGCTAAGCGATGTCACAGCTAACCACGCCGACAAAAGATGGATTCGCCATGCCGGCGGAGTGGGCGCCGCATCAGGCGGTATGGATGATTTGGCCTTACCGCACCGATAACTGGCGTGCTGACGCCGCGCCGGCGCAGCAGGCGTTTGCCGCTGTCGCCAAAGCGATTTCACGCAACACGCCGGTGATCATGGGCGTGCCTGCCGCCGAAATGGCCAAAGCGCGCGCCACCATGCCTGCGGACGTGACGCTGGTGGAGATGGAAAGCGATGACGCCTGGATGCGCGACACCGGCCCGACAGTGGTAATAAATAACGCGGGTGAAAAACGTGGTATTAGCTGGACATTTAACGCCTGGGGCGGGCTGAATGGCGGTTTGTATGCAAGCTGGGATCGCGATCAGTTGGTGGCCGGGCAGGTTGCGGCTTATCACCAGATGCCGTGCTATCACACCGATTTGGTGCTGGAGGGCGGCTCCATTCATGTCGATGGCGAAGGCACATTGTTGACCACCGCAGAGTGTTTGCTGAACCCGAACCGCAACCCGCATCTGAGCAAAGTGCAGATCGAACAGCAACTGCGCGATTATTTGGGCGTGACGCAGATTATCTGGTTGCCGGAAGGCGTATTCAATGACGAAACCGACGGTCATATCGACAACATGTGCTGTTTCGTCCGTCCTGGCGAAGTGGCCCTGCACTGGACAGATGACCAGAACGACCCGCAGTACGCGCGCTCCGTTGCCGCACTTGAGGTGCTGGAAAACACCAAAGATGCGCAAGGGCGCACGCTGAAAGTGTGGAAAGTGCCGTCTCCGCTGCCGCTGTTCGCCAGCGCCGAAGAGACCCGTGATGTCGAAAAAGGCACGGCGATTGAGCGCCACGAAGGCAACCGCCTGGCGGGTTCTTACGTTAACTATCTGGTCAGTAACCAGCAGATTATTTACCCGCTGCTGGACGCGGCCACCGATGGCGCAGCGCAGGCGCTGTTCGAAGAGATGTTCCCGGATTTCGTCATCACCGGCGTTCCGGCGCGTGAGATTTTGCTCGGCGGTGGCAACATCCACTGCATTACGCAGCAAATCCCGCGTTAATCATTACCCCGGCGGCGTTCGTCGCCGGGTTTTACAATGTGCGTGACATACGAATGTACTGCACTTCTTGTTTATAAAACGGCTCGCCTTGCGCCATAAAGCCAAAGCGCGCGTAAAATGCCGCCGCCGACGTTCTGGCATCCAGTTGCACAAAATCAACGCCCGCCCGGACTAACTTTTCCAGCACGCTCTGCAACAGAAAACGGCCATAACCTTGCTGCTGATGCGCTTGTAAGGTGGCGAATTTACGGATTTGACACCGCCGTTCATCAAGCATAAAAACCGATAAGCAACTGACAATTTTCCCGTCTTCAGCCACACCAAAATGCCAGGCGTCTTCATCGCCTTCTACGCGTGAAGCATTGCGGGCAAGATGCGGCCACAGTACCGTATGGCGGATATCGAGACATTGCTCTAACGTAATAGAGACGAGCTGCAAAGGCTTTTCCTCAGTCATTGCGGGGGTACGGACCGGCTACACCCCATGATTAGGTTCTGCGGGCGATTGTTCACAAATCGTTGCAAAACGAATGCTCCTAATTTCGCCGCGGCGTTAAATGAGCTTCAGTACGTTTTATACACTATTAATCAGTAGGTTGTGGGTTTTTGCGTTTATTCCTTACCACGCTAAAATGTGATCAACCGCACACTTCGTCCTTCACGGATCGAAGCGAATGTCTACGCTTAATAGATAGCCGGGCAACACCCGTAATTTTTTACGACGACATCCGGAGGCCATAATCCTTATGTTCAACCAGAAACTACAAAGCGCAGAATCCGTCGAGTTCGTGATTGAGGAAGAGATCGTCTACGAAACCGATCCGTGCGAGTTAAAACTGGATGAAATGATCGAGGCGGAGCCGGAGCCGGAAATGATCGAAGGGTTACCGGCGTCCGACGCGCTAACCCCTGCCGATCGTTATCTTGAACTGTTTGAACACGTGCAGTCGTCGCGTATTTTTGCCGACAGCAAAACCTTTCCCGACTGCGCGCCGAAAATGGATCCGCTCGATATTCTGATTCGCTATCGCAAAATCAAACGCAAACCGGAGTTCGATCTGCGCCAATTCGTGAAAGCGCATTTCTGGATGCCGGAGGACTACTCCAAAACGTACGTCTCCAATCCGGAGAACTCGTTAAAAGAGCATATCGACCAGTTGTGGCCGATCCTCACCCGAGAGCCACAGGATCACATTCCGTGGTCTTCCCTGCTGCCGCTGCCGCAGGCGTACATTGTGCCCGGCGGGCGATTCCGCGAGACCTACTACTGGGATTCCTACTTCACCATGCTTGGCCTTGCAGAGAGCGGGCGCGATGATTTGCTGCGCTGTATGGCGGATAACTTCGCGTGGATGATTGAGCGTTACGGTCATATTCCGAACGGCAACCGCACCTATTACCTGAGCCGCTCGCAGCCACCGGTTTTCGCGCTGATGGTTGAGCTGTTTGAAGAGGACGGCGTACGCGGTGCGCGACGCTACCTTGATCATCTGTTAATGGAGTACGCGTTCTGGATGGATGGCGCGGAATCGCTGGCGCTGAACCAGGCGTACCGCCACGCGGTGCGTATGCCGGACGGTTCGTTGCTCAACCGTTACTGGGACGACCGCGACACGCCGCGTGATGAATCCTGGCTTGAGGACGTTGAAACGGCGCGTCATTCCGGGCGACCGGCAAGTGAAGTCTATCGCGATTTGCGCGCGGGTGCGGCGTCCGGCTGGGACTACTCCTCGCGCTGGCTGCGCGATGCGCAACGGCTGGCGAGCATTCGCACCACGCAGTTCATCCCGATTGATTTGAACGCGTTTCTGTTCAAACTGGAAAGCGCTATCGCCAATATTTCCGGGCTGAAAGGCGACAGAGAACGCGAAGCGCTGTTCCGCCAGAAAGCGAGCGATCGCCGCGCGGCGGTGAACCGCTATCTGTGGGATGACGAGAATGGCTGTTATCGCGACTACGACTGGCGTCGTGAGCAGATGGCGCTGTTTTCCGCGGCCAGTATTGTCCCGCTGTATGTTGGCATGGCAACCCATGAGCAGGCAGAGCGGCTGGCGGACGCCGTAAAAGCACGCCTGCTGACGCCTGGCGGTATTCTGGCAACAGAGTACGAAACCAGCGAACAGTGGGATAAACCCAACGGCTGGGCACCGCTGCAATGGATGGCGATTCAGGGCTTCAAAATGTACGGTAACGACTCGCTGGGCAATGAGATCGCCCATAGCTGGTTGCAGACGGTGAATCACTACTATCAGCAGCACCACAAGCTGATTGAGAAGTACCATATCGCCAGCAGTACGCCGCGTGAAGGTGGTGGGGGTGAATACCCGTTGCAGGATGGTTTCGGCTGGACGAACGGCGTAGTGCGCCGCCTTATCGGTTTGTACGGCGAACCGTAAGCTGCCGCTTCAGCGGCGCGCTATCACGTCATTGGCTATGCTGGTGCATCCTGGTCGCTTACGCTTGTAAGCGCCAGGATGTGCCAGGTTGCTGTGCGTAACACGAAAGTATGCACCTGCGAAAATTAATCAATTACCTCATAAATCGAGGTCTGAATATCCGACCACTTGCGGTTTTCATCCGACGGATCGGCTTCGAAACGTAACTGCGCTTGCTCCATCTCATACCGCTGGCGATCTACCACCGGCTTGACGGTACAAAACGCGCGTAGATAGTCGCGCGTAATCGAGGTCAGCTTTTTATTGTTCACCGCCATTTCATGGGTCAGCGTCGCGATAAAACGGCGACAAGGGCGGTTTTCATCCATTTGCAGGCGATATCGCAGCAGCAGATCCAGCACATCGTTGTAATCCGCTATCACCGCGTTTTCCGTCCAGGAGAGTTTCCAGTTCATCCCGGTGCGTAAAAACAGCGACACCACGCGCGTATCGTTGCGATCAATCGCCGCGCGGAAGTTATTTTCGTCGCGCGGCAGTCCCAGGCGGCTGAGTTCCTCTTTCGGTGAGGGCCGTTCGCGATCCTCGGCAATCGGCACGGTAACCCGGGTCTGACGCGCCACCGGTCCAGACATCCCGCTGGTAAACATCCAGAAGGCGCCAATCGCCATCAGCAACACCATCACACCGACCGCGCTCCACAGCACGCCGGAGAGCATCTGGTCGCGCTCTTCGCGGCTGCGCACCGATCGTTTTGCAGGTTTATCAATACTGTCACGCATCGGCATCGCATCACCTCCGGCAGCGCGGTCTTTTTTCCGCGTCTGCTCCCAGTAAGCGTCTAAATCCCCGCCGGCCTCACGCAGTATTTCAGCGGGATTGGTTTGCGTGCGCCCCTCGTCGAACGCGCGCTGAACCGGTCCGGTAATTTGCGGATAATAGCTGTTCAATAAGAGCAGCTGATTAGAGGTGAGCGGCTGTCCTGACACCACGCTTGCACGCATCTGGCGAATGTCATCCAGAAAGGTTTGCAACGTTTTGCGCGGTTCCACTAGCAGGTTCAGTTCCGAGGCGTCATTAAACAGCCGGGCATAACGCTGGCTAAACTCTTTTTTATCTATCAGCAACAGCGCCAGCTCGCTAAACCGCATGCCGCTCAGGACATCGTTGTGATCGCCAAGCCGTAGCCAGCGCCGCACACGATCGGCACCAAACTGTGTTTTCAGGTGATTACGCAGCTTTTCGCTATCCGGCCACACCTGCATCACCAGCGATTTAATCATCGTTTCCATGGCGCGTAGCTGCTGTAGCCCTTGCCGCTGCTGCGCATCATCCGACGGCAAGGCGGTGTTGTAGCTCAGCAACTTCTGCTTATTACGCAGGTTTTCCAGCGCGCTGATAAATCGCAGCGCCGCAATAAGCTGATTTTCCGTCACATTCTGCCCGTTCTCATAACGCGGAACGAGCTGCTGCAAGTGACGAAGCTGTAAAGTGAACTGTGTTAATTCCGCATCGTTGAGTTTTAGTCGTTTAGCCACCGCGCCCCAGCCACCCAAACTCAGGCGCGCAACATCCAGTTGTTCCAAAAACCAGCGAGGGTCTTTACCTTCATCAAAATGCACATTCAGCAGCAATAAGATTTCAACAGACGCCTCGCGAATAATAGCAATGCATTTTTCAAACTGTTCACCCGTATTCAATGGGGCAGAAAGAGTCATTATTTTCCTTTAAGTACAACTGAAGAAACAATTAACTGGCCAACCTGAGCGCTTAATTTTTTCTTTATTTATGAATAAGTAAAAGATAGCTCAGTTGACGATTATTATCAGTGATAGTGGTTTCAAGCCGAAAAAAAAACAGCAGGAGATATTCACTGTGTTAATGCTTTTTACCCCAAGACTGACCTGTTCGCCAATAACAGAAGCAGCATGGCCATTCTTTCTTTCACTGCAACAAGATCCGCAGGTAATGCGCTACGTTGCCGATGCCCGCAGTGAACATGAGATCCGTGAAGCATTCGACGCCCGGCTGGCCCCCTGGTCCCCCGGCAGCCGACACTGGCTCTGCCTGCTGGTACGCGACACGGCGACAAACAAACCGCTGGGCGTCACCGGTTATATTCACCGCGAGGATGACTGCGCCGAAGTCGGCTTTCTGTTCGCGTCTGCCGCACAAGGCAAAGGCTATGGCCAGGAGTCGCTAAAAGCGCTGTGTGATTACGCCTTCAGCGAAGGCGACATTCGTAAACTCACCGCTACCGTAACGGCGGGAAACCACGCGTCCCGACACTTGCTGGAAAAAACCGGCTTTATTCTTGAAGGCGAATTGCGCGAGTCCTACTGGCTGGCAGGACGCTGGCATAACGACTGGCTGTTTGGCTTACTGCGCCACGAATATGACGAAAAACGATAATTCGTCAGCATAGTTCGCTATGCTCTGCCAGGCTTAAGGACGTGTTCCGGCAATATTCAGGAGAGGTTATGAAGAAAATTGTGCTTGCCGCCAGCCTGGTGGCGCTGTTCTCCATGACGGCATTCGCAGAAGATGCACCCGGTCTGAAAGCGGACAAAGCGCCGCCACCGCCGCATAAAATGGATGACGGCTATCGCGGCATGGAAGATGCGCGCACCATGACCGTCAAACAGGCAAAAGCCCTGCATGATGGCGCGTCCGTCTCGCTGCGCGGTAACCTGGTTGAGAAGGAGAGCGGTGATCTTTACCTGTTCCGCGACAAAACCGATCAGGTTCAGGTCTATATTCCAGCGGCGATATTTGATGGTAAATCCGTGTCGCCGGATGAACTGGTCGGCATCAGCGGCTCGCTGGATAAAAAACAGCAACCGGTGCGTATCCGGGTAACGCATTTTCAGAAACAGTAAAGCTGCACGCCCGGCAGCGAACCCTGCCGGGCGTGACGGTCTTACGGTCTTACGGTCTTACAGGAACATCCCACCCGACACTTCCACGCGTTGCGCATTCATCCATGCCAGCTCGTCGCTCAGCAGTGCGGCAATCGCATCGCCAATATCATCCGGCAGGCCGACACGACCCAACGCGGTTTGCGCAGCAATGTGTTGATTAACCTGCTCATTATCACGCACTACCCCGCCGCCAAAATCGGTTTCAATCGCCCCCGGTGCAATGATATTCACCGAAATGCCCCGCGCGCCAAGCTCCTTCGCCTGGTAACGGGTCAGCACTTCCATTGCCCCTTTCATTGACGCATACGCCGCATAGCCCGGCTGGCAAAAACGCGCCAGGCCACTGGAAACATTCAGGATGCGCCCGCCATTTTTCAGCAGCGGCAGCAGGCTTTGCGTCAGGAAGAACGGGCCTTTGAAATGGATATTCACCAGCTGATCAAATTGCTCAACGCTGGTTTCGGCGAAAGTTGCGCTGATACCGATGCCAGCATTGTTCAATAAATAATCAAACGTTTCGCGCTGCCATACCGATTTCAACTGTTCCTGCACGTTGCGCGCAAAAGCATCAAATCCGGTGATATCACCGACGTTAAGCTGCAATGCCACCGCTTTCACGCCTTTTTGCTCAATTTCACGCACCACATTCTGCGCTTCTTCGGCGTTATTGTTGTAGGTCAGGATAATGCCCGTTCCTTTCGCTGCCAGCTTCAGCGCCGCGTTTTTACCCAAACCGCGGCTGCCACCTGTCACTAAAGCAATATGTTGTGTCATAAGAAACCTCGTTTTCGCTGATGTGAGACCGTGAAAAGAGCTTATTAGCTGACGAATAAACAATAAAGGTGCTAAATTACGCTTCACTGTTTCATTACAGGCAACAATCGAGCGTGATGATGGATAAAATTTACGCAATGCAACTGTTTATCCGCGTGGCGGAACTGGAGAGTTTTTCCCGCGCGGCGGACTCGATGGGGCTTCCTAAGGGTAGCGTATCGCGCCAGATCCAGGCGCTGGAGACGCACCTCGGCACCCAGTTGTTGCACCGCACCACACGCCGCGTCCAGCTCACGCAGGACGGCATGGTTTACTACGAGCGGGCGAAAGATCTGCTGGCGAATATGGATGAGCTCGACGGTATGTTCCTGCATGATCCATCAAGCATCAGCGGGCGTTTGCGCGTCGATATGCCGGTCGGGGTGGCGAAAAATCTGCTGATCCCGCGCCTGCCCGCTTTCCTGCAACAATACCCCGGCATTGAACTGGAGCTCAGCAGCAGCGACAGGCTGGTGGATATTATTCGCGAAGGGTTCGACTGCGTCGTGCGCGTTGGCACGCTCAAAGATTCCGGTCTGATCGCCCGCCAGCTCGGGCGGCTGTCGGTCATTAACTGCGCCAGCCCCGATTATCTGGCGCGTTTTGGCTACCCGGAAACGCTCGACGATTTATCCTCCCACGCGCTGGTGCATTACGCCGTTAACCTTGGTACGCGCCCGCCAGGCTTTGAGGTCTGGCAGGATAAACAGACGCACTGGGTGAAAACCGGCGGCATACTGACGGTGAACAGTACCGAAACATACCAGGCTGCCTGTCTGGCCGGATTAGGGATTATTCAGGTGCCGCGCGTTGGCGTACGCGAAGCGCTGCGGGCGGGGAAGCTGGTGGAGATCCTGCCGCAATATCGTGCGGAGCCGATGCCGGTTTCGCTGATTTACCCGCACCGCCGTAATTTATCGCGCCGCGTGCATCTGTTTATGGAGTGGCTGGCGACCGTACTGAAGGATTACGTCGACCACTAGCAGCTATAATTTCAGTTACAACACATTCAGGAGAAGGAAAACAGACCTGATGACGCCGGAAAATCATGAAAAACGCCCGACGCAAGACCTCGACTACGAACCCGTCAGGAAGATGGCTGAGCAGCCCACCGAAAAGAAACATTCTGCCCCTTCAGCCGCCAGTACCACGCTGGCATCCCTCACCGACATGGTGCAAAAGATCCAGCGCTGGCCTGTGGTGGCGCACCTGATCCGCGCGACGGAACGTTTTAACGACCGCATGGGCAACCAGTTTGGCGCGGCGATCACCTACTTCTCGTTTCTGTCGATGATCCCCATCATGATGGTGTCGTTTGCCGCCGCCGGTTTTGTGCTCGCCTCGCACCCGACGCTGTTGCAGGACATCTTCAATAAGATCCTGATGAGCGTGAACGATCCGACGATGGCTTCGACACTGCAAAACACCCTCAATATTGCCGTGCAGCAGCGCACGACGGTAGGGATTGTCGGGCTGGCTATCGCCCTCTATTCCGGCGTCAACTGGACCGGCAACCTGCGTGAGGCAATCCGCGCTCAGTCGCGCGATGTCTGGGAGCGTAACGCGCAGGATGAAGAAAAAATCTGGGTAAAGTATTTCCGCGACTTCATTTCGCTGATTGGTCTGTTAGTCGCGCTGATCGTGACGCTTTCCATAACGTCGGTGGCGGGCTCCGCGCAGCAGTTGATCATCAACGCGCTGCACCTGGATTACATTGAATGGCTGAAACCGGCCTGGCGGCTGATTGGCCTGGCTATTTCGATTTTCGCGAACTATTTGCTCTTCTTCTGGATCTTCTGGCGTTTGCCGCGCCACCGCCCGCGTAAAAAGGCGCTGATTCGCGGCACATTTCTCGCCGCGATTGGGTTTGAAGTGATCAAAATCATCATGACCTGGACGCTGCCATCGCTGGTCAAATCGCCTTCCGGCGCGGCGTTTGGCTCGGTGCTCGGGCTGATGGCGTTCTTCTACTTCTTTGCTCGCCTGACGCTGTTTTGCGCCGCGTGGATCGCCACTGCGCAGTACAAAGGTGACCCGCGCATGCCGGACAAAACCCACCACTAACACTGCTATCGGGCTGAAGGAAATGGAATATTTCAGCCCGCCTGGCGATTTCAGCATGAAAATCCAGTCCGTAACTTTTATTTAACCAAAAACCAGTTTTATTCTCTGATTATTAAAATCTGTGAAGCATTTCATAGAAGGTAAATCGTGAGTCTGAAAATTATTCGCTTTTTGCCGGTTTTTTGCGCGAAAGCCCGGTTTGTTACAGATTGAAATGTCGCTTTTGCTGTGGCTAATATGGTCGTTCGTTCGCGCAAAAATAAGAAAATTCTATGCAAGCTACAGCCACAACTTTCGACAACGAGCAGGAAAATCCCCCGGTAAATTCACGTAATAAAGTCGTCGTTGCGTCTCTGATTGGCACCGCCATCGAGTTCTTCGATTTCTATATTTACGCCACCGCTGCGGTGATTGTATTCCCGCATATCTTCTTCCCGCAGGGCGACCCGACGGCCGCCACGCTACAGTCGCTGGCGACCTTCGCCATTGCTTTTATTGCGCGCCCGATTGGTTCCGCCGTGTTTGGTCACTTCGGCGACCGCGTTGGCCGTAAAGTGACACTGGTGGCCTCGCTGCTGACGATGGGGATCTCAACCGTGCTGATCGGTCTGCTGCCGGGGTACGAAACCATTGGCGTGATGGCACCGTTGCTGCTGGCACTGGCGCGTTTCGGCCAGGGTCTGGGGCTGGGCGGCGAATGGGGCGGCGCGGCGCTGCTGGCCACGGAAAACGCCCCGCCGCGCAAACGCGCGCTGTACGGCTCTTTCCCGCAACTGGGCGCGCCGATTGGCTTCTTCTTTGCGAACGGCACCTTCCTGCTGCTCTCCTGGTTACTGACCGATGAGCAGTTTATGGCGTGGGGCTGGCGCGTGCCGTTCATCTTCTCCGCCGTGCTGGTGCTGATTGGCCTGTACGTTCGCGTTTCGCTGCATGAAACACCGGTATTTGCCAAAGTCGCCGCCGCGAAGAAGCAGGTGAAAGTGCCGCTGGGCACGCTGTTGACCAAACATGTGCGCGTTACCGTGCTGGGCACCTTTATCATGCTAGCGACCTATACGCTGTTCTACATCATGACGGTCTATTCCATGACCTTCAGCACCTCGCCGCAGGGCCTGGGCCTGCCGCGTAACGAAGTGCTGTGGATGCTGATGATGGCGGTGATTGGCTTCGGTGTGATGGTGCCGGTGGCGGGTCTGCTGGCGGACGCCTTTGGTCGCCGCAAAAGCATGGTGATCATCACCACGCTTATCATCCTGTTCGCGCTGTTTGTCTTCCCGCCGCTGCTCGGTTCCGGTAGCCCGGTGCTGGTGATGGCTTACCTGCTGATCGGCCTGAGCCTGATGGGGCTGACCTTCGGTCCGATGGGCGCGCTGCTGCCGGAGTTGTTTCCGACGGAAGTGCGTTATACCGGCGCGTCGTTCTCTTACAACGTGTCGTCGATCCTCGGCGCATCGGTGGCACCTTATATCGCCACCTGGCTGCAGGCCAATTATGGTCTGATGTATGTCGGGTTCTACCTGGCCGCGATGGCCACGTTAACGCTTATCGCGCTGCTGCTGACCCACGAAACTAAACACCAGTCGCTGTAACCTTTTTGCCCTCTCTTCGCTGAAGAGAGGGCCACTTCCCGTTGTGCTTCCTAGTGTTTCATCTGTGACAAAATCGCCCGACACTGATTCTGCTCGCCTTCCGATGGCGAGATCAACGCCAGCAATGCCGCCGCTGGGGTGACCAGGGTTGCCAGCGCTGCCGCCACCGCACCGCGCGCAATCAACGGCCCGGGTTTCACCCCCGCCTGCGGGTTTTTAAAGCTGCCACGCACGTAGAGCGGTGAACGCAGCGTGACAATACGCACGCCTTTGCTTTCAGGATCGATGGTTAAGTCGAGTTGTTCCGACGCCATGCTGGCGGTGCCGGTAATGTTAATCAGCGCGTTTTCCGTATCAAAGGCGAAGATTTGTGGACGCGCGACGCCATTGACTAAATCGAGGTTCGCTGCGGCACAATTTACCCGCACTTCGTCATCGCCAAACAACTGACCGACAATATAGTTGCCGACGTTAAGACCAAGAATTTCCATCAGGTTACGGCTGACTACCCCGTCGTTCATCAACAATTTCAGGTTGCCGTTGCTGGTGCCCAGCAGCGCCGCTACGGAGTTGCCCACGCCGCGAAGCTCTGCGTCACCGTTCATCTCACCGAGGGTTTTCTGCATCAGCTCGACATCAGGCATTAACTCTTTGAGCTTCAGCCGCCGCGCCTGAATCTCCGCCCGACCTTGCATCGGTTTTTTATCCCCTTCGAGATGGATATTCGATGAGATGGTGCCGCCCGCCAGACCAAATTTCAGCGGTTGCAGGCGCAGGTCGGCATCTTTCAGCAGAATGTGGGTCGACAAGTCGCTGATGGGTAACGTTGAGCCATGCTCAATCCGCCGGCCTTTAAAGCGCACATCGGCATCCATTACGTCCCATTTGTCGGTTTCAAAGCGGTCATACGGCAGCACTTTGTCTGCCGGTTGCCCTGCTTTCTCGCCCTTTTGCTGCTCGGTGCGTTTCGACTGCTCAGCGCCTTTGCCGGAATCGACACCAATCAGCGGCCCTAAGTCTGCCAGCCGTAACTGGCGCGATTCAACGTCGCCTTCCAGTTTTGGACGCGGTTTAGCGGTGGTGTAGCGCAGCGTGCCATGAATATCGCTTTCGCCGATATGACCATTAAAGTCGCGATAGTCATACACCGACCCTTTTTCGTTGTTGAGCTTCGCGATGAGATGGCCATCGGTTTCAAATGGCGGCGTGTCCGGTAGCAACACGCCGGTTAAGTCATACAGTTCGCCAAGGGAGTTGCCGCCGAACTTGAGTTGTAAGTCAGCACCGCCCATGTTCATCGGGTCGTTGATGGTGCCGACAAACGCCACGCGCGTGTTACCGGAGCGGAAATCCGCCTGCACCGGGAAAGGTGTGCCTTCGCTGCGCAGCGCCAGCATGCCGCCAATTTTGCCGCTGCCGGACACCGGCTGGCCGTTGTAACGCCCTTTCGCCGTCAGACCAAAGATGTAATCCCCGGCGTTGACTTTGCTGTCGCTTTTGCCGGTCACTTCGCTAAACGGCAGCGGCTTGCCTAAGGGATTTACCAGAATCTCGATATCAGCGCGGTTGAGCGCATCATCAATGGCGATACGCCCGCGATCAAAAAGAATGTTATCCAGCCGGAATGACCAACTCGAAGGCTGCGCGTTTGCGTCTTTGTTGGCGTCGCTGGCCAGCGTGAAGGTCCAGTTGTTGAGCTTTTCCGAGCGACGAATCAGCCTGGCATCGGGCTGTTGCAGTTTGATCCACGGCAGGTAAACGGTTTTGGTGAACAGCGCCAGCGGCGCGAGGGTGGCTTCAACGCGGGGTAAATGCACCATCGTCACTTCGTCGATACCCGGCGGGTTGCCCAGCATAATATCGTCGGCATGAACATGCGGCCATGGAACCCAGCTGCGCCAGCCGGTTTCCTCTTTTTGTCGTTCCCACACCACGCCCAAATCGCCGCGAATAGCGAACGGACGGTTAAGTTCCGTGGAGACTTTTTCGTTAATGGTGGGTTTGAGGCGGTTCCAGTCGAATGTGGCGATGATGATAATGGCGACCACAATCAGCAACAGCAACGTCGCGAAGACGGCGATAATCGCTTTACTCGTTTTTGTCATCGTTCTGCCTTTCCTTTAAAGCCTTACCTGTCATAAAGATAGTAGAGGCTCGCAGAAAGGGCTGCGGTTACAGCTCGAGTATCACGTGTTCAAGTTTGGCTAAAGGAACCGGACGGGAGAGAAAATAGCCCTGCGCCGCATAAGCCGGTGAATCCTGCACATCGCGCCACTCCTCCAGCGTTTCCACACCTTCGACAATCACGCCCTGGCAATAGCGGTTCATCAACTGCAACAGCATGGTGAACAGGTTTTGCCCTTCCGGCGTTTTACGCAACATGATGAACAGATCGCGTGCCACTTTGATGTAGTCGTAACGCACTTCGCTTAACGCAGAGAAATTCGCCATGCCGGTGCCGAAGTCGTCCAGCCACAGCGGGCCAATTTCGCTGATCGAGGCGAACGTCGAATCCTGCGGGAGCCGGATATGTTCGACCAGTTCAAAGCGGATCCACGGCAGTGAATTAATCAACGCCATCAGATCGGTATCCTGGCGCATCGCCAGCAGGGTTGGGCCGTCAACATTCACCGAGGCCAGCACATCATTGCTGAGGAAGAAGGCTTTTTGTTCCGCCAGCAGCGCCACTTGCTCATGCACCACATCAACACGCTGGCGCACCGCCACTTCGGAAAAATAGCGATCCGGCGCAATGCGCGTTTCCGGCTGCGACGGATGGGTGACAATGGTTAATACTTCAACCGCCATCAGACGACCATCGGTTTTATAGATGGGCTGATAAGTATAAGCACGTTCACATTGCAGCCAATAACGACGCTCCTGCAAGCTTTCAATGCTTGCTTCCGGAATGTTTAGCTGCTGGATGACCTGCTTTAACTTCATTTCTGCTGTCCTGTCGAAGGCGATGACCGGGAGGAATTCGTCAATGAGTTATCGGCGGGCGTGTCGATAACTTTACGCTCCGTCTGCGGGCAAATTTAAAAACCGCCGACGGGAAATCTGCCAGGAACAGGCTTTAGCTCAAAAAAATACTGGAACGTTGTTTTAATATAGTTGACCACGAATCACCCACAACGCACACTACCGTTAATTTATCTGATCCAGGTTGATGACTATGTCCAGGAAAATTGCCGTCATTGGCGAATGCATGATTGAACTGTCACAAAAAGGCACGGAAGTGAACCGTGGCTTTGGTGGCGATACGCTTAACACGTCTGTTTATATCGCCCGCCAGGTCAATCCTGCGGCGCTTTCCGTGCACTATGTTACCGCGCTTGGCACCGACAATTTCAGCCAGCAGATGCTGGATGCCTGGCAAAGCGAGGACGTCGATACCAGCCTGACGCAACGTATGGAAAACCGCCTGCCTGGCCTCTATTACATCGAAACCGACAGCACCGGCGAGCGTACTTTCTACTACTGGCGTAACGAAGCAGCCGCCAAATTCTGGCTGGAGAGCGAGCAGTCTGCGGCTATCTGCGAACAACTTGCGACCTTCGATTACCTCTACCTGAGCGGCATCAGCCTTGCCATTCTTAGCCCGGCAAGCCGCAACAAACTGTTGTCGCTGTTGCAGGCATGCCGTGCGAATGGCGGCAAAGTGATTTTTGATAACAACTACCGTCCACGCCTGTGGGCCAGCAAAGAAGAGACGCGTCAGGTTTATCAGCAAATGCTGGCTTGCACGGATATCGCGTTCCTGACGCTGGATGACGAAGATCTGCTGTGGGGCGAGAAACCGGTGGAAGAAGTCATCGAACGCACGCAGCGCGCGGGCGTAAAAGAAGTGGTTATCAAGCGCGGCGCAGAGTCCTGCCTGGTAGCGATTGCGGGTGAAGCGCTGGTGGAAGTTCCGGCGGTGAAACTGCCAAAAGAGAAAGTGATTGATACCACAGCGGCCGGGGATTCCTTCAGCGCGGGTTACCTGTCGGTACGTCTGACCGGTGGCGATGCGACAGAAGCGGCAAAACGCGGGCATTTAACCGCCAGTACGGTTATTCAGTATCGCGGCGCGATTATTCCGCGCGATGCCATGCCGCAATAACGCTGTTCACCCCTCTCCTTTACCGGAGAGGGGCAATTAAGCATTACTGCTGCGGGGGAATGTCCGAGACGTCAGAATGGCTTTCGTCACTACTGGCAGCAGGCGCTGCGGCGTTATCCGCTGGCGGTGCCATCACTTCATCCCACGTTGCCTGCAAATCTTTCATGTTGAACTCCGGCTCGCCTTTCGGCTGCAGCAACACCAGCGCCATATCCTGTGAAAGCTGCTGATGCAGATCCTGGTTCAGCATCTGCGGCGTCAGGTTGTTCAGGAAGTTCTGGCGCAGCTTTTGATACTGCTCCGGCGCAATATCCACCACCTGGTTTTGCAAAGAACGCATCCGCTGGCTGATCAGAATATCGGTACTGGCGCGCGCATAGGTGGCGAACAGCTTTTGCAGCTCAAGGTTTTTCTGCGCGATAAGCGCTTTAAATTCCTCTTCCGGCAGCCCTTTCTCGCGCACTTTCGCCAGCTCACGCGCGATCACGCCGACATTGGTATTGAGCTTGTCATTGGGTGAATCAACGTTAATGGCGCATTGCGCCCGCTGGAACAGCACCCGGCAGTCAAAACCGAGACCAATCTCTTTGGCGTTGTTTTTGCTCAGGTTCTGCTGGATATGCCAGAACAGGGCTTCACGCGCCAAATCCGCACGCCAGTAACGCTCAAGGGCGGCGGACTCGCGAATCGGTTGCCAGGCGGAGTCCCACATGATCGACAAACGATCCTGGGTGACACCCTCGCTCATCAGGCTAACCGACTGGCGCGGCAGCGGCGACAGCGTCGCAACCGGCGCAGGCGTCTGGCGTTTCCCTTTCAGCTCGCCGAAGGTTTTACCAATCTGCTCGGCGATAGCGCGGCTATCCACATTCCCGACCACAATCAACGTCATCGCGTCCGGCGTGTACCATTTTTCGTAGAAACCTTTCAGTTGCGCCGCATCGACCGGCTCTTTCAGCGTTCCGGCGGGATCGTGCCCCAGCAGCGGCGAACCTTTCAGGCGGTAGCGCCACCAGCTGTCTTTGGTGTCGGGCGGCCAGGTAGCAACCATATCGTTGCTGGCGAGAGCGTGATTCACCGTTTCCGGCGTGATGGTGAGATTTCCGGCGGCATCCGCCAGGTAAACCATCGCCTCTTTCAGCAGGTCGCTGCGGTTGTTCGGTATGCTGAGGTTATATTGCGTGTATTCGTAGGAGACCAGCGCCGGCGGCAGCGGGCGCTTCGGGTCAATACCTTGTTGCCACAGCGAGCGTACCTGGGAAGGTTCGAGCCGACCACTGTGGGTCAACGCAACGCGGGGAATAAAGTGGCTGAAACCGCTCTGTTGGCTACCTTCGGTGAGCGAACCGGTATCAATAGACAGGCGAATCTCAATGCGATCGCTGGGGCGCTGGGGTGTGGCCAGAACCTGCCACTGAAAACCATTTGCCAGCGTCCCTTGTTGCCAGGCCGGGTCAGGCTGGAGCGCATCTGCCTGCACATAACCGACAGCTGCCAGCATCAGCAAACCGCCCGTTAACAGTCGAATTTTTGTGCCCTGCATGTGAACCCCTAATCAACATTCCTGGTTAAAAAGTATGCCCGCGCAAAGGGGCTAAAAGCGTGTTAAAACACTTCGCTTTTAGACCGCGGGAAATGCAAAACGTCACATCGCGATGTGAATTATCACGAAATTTCATCGTAAATTGTGACGGATCCAGGAGGTAATTATGCGCAGGTACCCGCAGCCCGACAAGGGACTGCGGTCATAAGTCACGAAATTATGAAGAAATTCCGGGGGTTTTCGCCGCGCTGGAACGGTTATCCAGCGTGTCGACCAGCTGTTTTTGATCCAGCTCTTTTACCCACTTCGCCACCACGATAGTCGCGACGCCGTTGCCCACCAGGTTGGTCAGCGCGCGCGCTTCGGACATAAAGCGGTCAATGCCCAGAATCAGCGCCAGCCCTGCCACCGGCAAATGCCCGACGGCGGAAAGCGTGGCGGCCAGCACAATAAACCCGCTGCCCGTCACCCCGGCGGCACCTTTTGAGGACAGTAGCAGCACGACCAGCAGCGTGATCTGATGGAAAATATCCATATGGCTGTTGGTTGCCTGGGCGATAAACACCGCCGCCATCGTCAGGTAAATGGAGGTGCCATCCAGGTTGAAGGAGTAGCCGGTTGGGATAACCAGCCCGACCACCGATTTACGGCAGCCCAGGCGCTCCATCTTCTCCAGCATGCGCGGCAGTGCGGATTCAGATGAAGAGGTGCCCAGAACGATCAACAGCTCTTCGCGGATATAGCGGATAAATTTGAAGATGCTGAAGCCTGTTGCACGGGCAATCGTTCCCAGCACCACCACCACAAACAGAATACAGGTGACATAGAAGCAGATAATCAACTGGCCGAGTTGCACCAGCGTACCGACACCATATTTGCCGATGGTAAACGCCATTGCCCCGAATGCGCCAATCGGCGCAAGGCGCATGATCATATTGATGATGCCGAAGATCACCTGCGAGAAACTTTCGATAACGTTAAAAATCAGCTGGCCTTTATGGCCTAAGCGATGCAGCGCGAAGCCAAACAGCACCGCGAACAGCAGCACTTGCAGAATATTGCCGCTGGCGAAAGCGCCAATCACGCTCGCCGGTATGACATCAAGCAGGAAGGCGACAATCCCCTGCTGTTGCGCCTGCTCGGCATACACCTCCACGGCTTTGGCATCGAGTGTTGCAGGGTCGACGTTCATTCCGGCGCCCGGTTGCACCACGTTAACGATCACCAGCCCGATAATAAGCGCCAGCGTACTGACAATTTCGAAGTAAAGCAGTGCAACCGCACCGGTACGACCTACCGCCTTCATGCTTTCCATGCCGGCGATACCGGTGACAACAGTACAGAAAATCACCGGGGCGATGATCATCTTGATGAGCTTCACGAAGCCATCACCAAGCGGTTTCATCTGTGCCCCGAGTTCAGGGTAGTAATGACCAAGCAGAATACCGATGGCAATCGCGGTCAGAACCTGAAAGTAGAGACTTTTAAACAGGGAGGTTTTCATAAGGTGTCCTTGAGATTAAACCTCAGGCTTTGTAGGGTTTTCAGTTAGCCTGCGGTTTAAAAATAACACCCGTCAAACATGACAGAAATAAACTTACATCAAATCTGAAACAACAATGTTAAAAACTTTGAACTGACTCGCACAAGCCCGTAACAAATTACGTGTTTTCAGGCTTATCCGATCCAGCAAAGAACTGCTGTTCAAACGCCTCGGCAGACGCCGCGCGGCCAAATAAAAAGCCCTGCGCCACATCCACACCCGCGTCAGCCAGCCATGCCCGTTGCGCTTCATTCTCCACGCCCTCAGCGACGATGCGCAGATCCAGACTACGCGCCAGATGGATAATGGCGGCCACCATGCTGTGTTCATCCGGCAAACCTTCAACAAACATTTTGTCGATTTTCAGCACATCGACCGGCAGCGACTTCATATGATGCAACTGGCGCAGTCCGGCATAACCCATGCCGAAATCATCCAGCGCAATACGTACTCCGGCATCACGCAGCGGGCGCAAAATCGCCACTGCGGCCTGGGGATCATCAATGTGGCGGCTTTCGGTCACTTCGAGGATCAACGTCTGCGGCGCAATACGGTAACGCTGCAACAAATCCAGCATATCGGCCAGCATGGTGGGATGCGTCAGCTGGCAGGCCGAGAGATTCACCGAGAGCGGCAGCATAATGCCGCGCGCTTGCCAGCCCGCCAGCAGGCGGCAGGACTCTTCCAGTACCCAATAGCCGACGTTGACCATCAATCCGCAGGACTCAATACGTTCGATAAGCCCTTCCGGTAATGCCCAGCTGCCATCTGGTTGGCGCAAACGGAGCAACGCTTCCGCGCTCACCAGTTCGCCGCTCGCCGCATCCACCTGCGGCTGCAACCAGATCGCGAAACGTCCCTCATCGAGCGCGGTAAGAATGTCGCTCTCCTGCGCCAGCCATTGCTGTGCCCGCTCCATCTGCTCTGGATCGAAGAACTGGATCTGGTTTTTCCCTTTGCGCTGCGCGCTGACGACAGCAGAAGCGGCCCGGTGGTAAAGCTGCCCGGCAGAAAGGTTGCCGTAAAACATCGCCACACCAATACTGGCATTGGGACGCAGTTGGATGCCGTGCAGCGGCACACGCTCGTTAATTACAGTGAGCACTTGCTTACCGAGCGTCATGGCGTGCCACGGCTCACTCACACCGTGGGCGATAATCGCAAAGTCATAAGCGCTCACCTGCGCCAGCACCCTGTTCGGCGTCAGTATCGATTTCAGTTTCTCCACCAGCGTCAGCAGCAACATCTCGCGCTGAGACTCCTGCAGCACACCGGCGGTATCACGCAGTGTTTCGCAGGCGATAACTAGCAGCGCGGTGGGGTTTTGCCGGGTCACCGTTTGCTCCAGCAGCGCCATCAGGAAGGCTTTATTCGGCAATTCAGAAACCGGGAAATGCGTCGCCTGGGTGTTCAGCTCTTCTTGCTGACGCAGCAACAACTGCTGGTTGCGGTTGTAACTGCGCACCATGATGCCGATTTCATCATCATGATGGAGACGAGGCACAGGTAATTGATGCCCGGCCAGTTCTGACGCCGGAAGATCGTTAAGCTCCCGGGAAATTTTTCGCAGCGGGTGAACCACCAGCCGGTTGATACACCAGGTGAGCGCCACCGTGAGCATTAACGTCAACAGTAAGTAAGCCGTCACTAACGTTGATAAGGTGCTGATGACGAACTTGTAAACCCGATATGAATCCGCCTGCAGCACCAGGTAGGCCAGCGGTTGCGGGTTTGCCGGGCGCTCCAGCGAATAGATGGGTAAGGAGATCTGCACAGGCAGTTCAAACATCCGTGTGATCATCACCGGAACCGGACGTTCCGGGATAAAACTCATGCGCAAGGCCTGAAATTGATTCGGCAGCACCACATCCGCGCGGCTGACAACGCCCGCCGGTTTAATCTGTTTGATAATCGCTTCTGCTTCGGGGATGTCGGCTTTTAAAATCGCCGCTGAAAGCGGTTCGCGTACGGAGCGGGCAATGCTTTCCAGTTGTGTGGCCGTGTTATAGCGATTCTGCTGTAAGAAATGAAACAGCAAAATGACGCAGAAAATAAAAACAAACACCATAGAGACAACAGCAACCATGGCCATTTGTTTAATGGTTAAAGAACGGCTGACACGCAAAATCACTCTCCAGAGACACAATGAGCGCAGAACTGAAAAAAAGGGCACTTAGCCGCCAGAGTATACTCTATCGCGCGTCGCTTGAGATAAACCGCTAAGCAGAATCTCACTCAGCGGAAAACTGCAGGGAAAGCAGGTGATAACTTATTGAATCGCTGGCGGTTAACAACGATAGACTTGTCGCTTTATACCGTTATTTCCCGCCAGGAATACTCCTTTTTTACCAGTCGGCGTGCGGCACCAGAGGCTGGAGCGGCATATCCATATCGCCCTGCCAGCCCGCACCGGAATAACGCACATAAATCAGCGCGTGGCTTGGGGTGTAGTCTTTGGCCTGCTGAATATCGACACCCGCACCGACAAACCAGTGGGAAGTCACCCGGCGCTCAAT
This sequence comes from Kosakonia sp. PSU_27, assembly GCF_039409795.1. Taxonomy (NCBI): domain Bacteria; kingdom Pseudomonadati; phylum Pseudomonadota; class Gammaproteobacteria; order Enterobacterales; family Enterobacteriaceae; genus Kosakonia; species Kosakonia sp. PSU_27. The sequence continues at coordinate 197,122 of NZ_JBCIVK010000006.1, forward strand.
CAGCGCACGCGCGGTATAACCATAGCCATTACTGCTGCCGCCGGATTCGGTCTGCTCGCTTGCCAGGGTGCGGAAATTCGCAGGAATCAAGCTAAGCAGGGGGTAACGCGGCATCGTTTTAGTGCGGGAGTGCGACCACGACACCGTACCGCCAAGTTCCCAGGACCAGTTCTCGGTACGCTCACGCCACAACACCGGAACCGAGAAAGAGAGATATTCCTGCGGGCTGTAGTAACCACCATGGCCCAGGGTGTAATAACTCAAATCTTTGTCGTAGTGCCAGATCATATTGTTCAGGCCCACGGTAACGCGCCGGTTATTTTCGTTGATAAGTTTGTAGTAGTAGCCGGTCATCCAGCGCACGCGCCAGTTGTCGTCTACGTTTTTGCCTTCCAGCGTATCCGCCCCGAGGCTCGCCCACACGCCGTTCGCTTCGCCCTTGTCATAACTGAGACTCAACGTGCCGCCGTTCGCCCGCACACCACCCCAGGTTTTACCGGTGTTGCTGCTCGGATCTTGTTGCCCGCCAAAGGCCAGCAAAGAGCTGGAAATGGGGCGGCGATGTAAATCCACGGTATAGCCAAACGGCCCGAGATCGCTGCTGTAACTGACTCCGCCCACCATATCCACAACGTTAAAGCCCATCGGCGTGGTGCCAATATCCATCGACCAGGTATTGTTTCGCCACCCCACCGCAACGCTGGCACCGCTATCAGACTGGTGGCGATTCCCGCCAACGCAAGGCACATCGACACAGGTACCAAAACGGGGGTTATAAGTACCATCATCGCGTTTACTGAAAGTTCCGACATCCATATTTATCATGTCAGTCCGGAAGAACATCCGCCCGTCCGACAGCGGCGCATCCACCTGCAACATGGTGTTATGCGCTTTCAAATCCGAATACCCGCCCGTGCCGCTGGAATCCGAAAACTCATGCTGCAATGTGACATTCAGATCCTGCTGACGGTAGAGATCGGCGGCATCGCTGCGCACGCCGCGTTTCAGCCAGTCATCTTTTTCATCATTGCGTGTCAGGCGGGTAAAGGTGTCGTTATCCACCGGGCGCGTCGTCGTGACGCCAGACGCCACCATCGCATCTTTATAACTATCCAGTGCCTGCTGTGGCTCGCCATTTTGTACCTCAAAACGTGCCGCATCGCGCAAGACCAGCGCGCTCTCCATTGATGGCGGCTGAGATTTTGCCTGCGGGAGGATGGCTGTGAAGATCCGTTTTGCGCTGGCGGTATCGCCCAACTGGGTTTGCACCAGCGCCAGCCGACGCTGGGTGTTGATTGACGGCGGCTGGGCGGGCGTCGCTGCCGGCAGTTTCGCCAGCGCCGCACGCGCGGCCATGCGATTGCCGTCTGCGGCATACAGCTCCGCAAGGCCAAGCAACGCCTCTTCATTGGCGGGTTCTCTTTGCAGAACACGTTGGTAATAACGTTGTGCTTCGCCGTTGTCGCCGCGCTGCTGCGCCCAGTCGGCGAGGGTTAAATCAATGCGTGAAGACGCCGGTTGCTGCGCCAGTAGCGCTACCGCCTGATCTTCATGACCGCCATCGCGCAGACGGTTGGCATTGTCCAGCAACTGGTTGGCCTGCAGCCGGTCGGCCAGCTCCTGAATATTGCTGTTCCACTGGCTTTTCGGCAGCGCATTTAAGTGATTCAGCGCCGCCAGTGGCTGGTTATTGCCGGAAAGGTAGAGGCCATACGCGTAGACCTGTTCCGGGTCGTGCGGTTTGAGCGTGACCAGACGGTTCATCTGCGAATCGGCTTCGCCCCGCTGCCCCGCCTGACGCAGATCGCTGGCCAGCCGGTAGGTTATCCAAACGCTACCAGGATCGAGCGCCAGCCGCTTACGTTGCAACTCTGCCGCTTGCGCCCATTCACCTCTGTTTTCCAGCACTTCTGCCTGTTGCGCGAGCCGGTCGTTAGTCAACCCGCGTTCAATATCATCAATGCTGCGCCGCTGGCTGGCAGAGAGCGACTGAATAAACTGTTCCGCTTTTTCCGGCGACTGCGCGCGGTAAATATTCGCCAGACCGCGCACCGCGTTGCTGTTGCCGCTATCCATGCGCAGCGCCTGGCGATAGAACCCTTCAGCCGCTGCATTATCTTTGCGCGCCGCAGCAGCATCACCAAGCCCGAGCACCGCGTAGCTGTCAGTGTTATCCGTGTTGCGCGCCTGCTGGTAATAACGCTCTGCCTGCTGCACGTTGTTGGCTTTCAGCGCCGCATCACCCTGCTGAATCAATAGCCAGTAGCGGTTAGTTTTCAACAAGCTGTCCCACTTGCTGCGATTGCCGCTGGTCGGATCCATGGCGATGGCTTTTTCCAGTTGCGCCACCGCGCGGGCGCGATCGCCGCTTTGTGAATAGGCTTGCCCCAGTGCCCCGACCGCTTCGCTGTCCGCGCGGTTAGCATTAACCGCTTGCTGCAACTCGCTCACCGCTTTCGCGCCCTGCCCGGCATCCACCGCCGCAAGCCCTGTCGCTTTCGCGCGAAACGCCGGGTCGGCCAGCTGTTTTTGCTGCGCGGCAAGCAGCGTACGGGCGCTGTCTACCGTGTCGCCTGAACTGAACAGCGTCAGAAAACGCTGAAGGGCTTTTACGCTGGCGTCGCTGGTCGGCATCGCCTGAATTTGTTGATACCAGATGCTCGCTGCTGCTGCGCGGCCGTTGCTGGTTTTCGCCATCTGTTCCAGCACCGCATAACCTTCCGCGCTGCGCCCGTCGGCAAACAACATTTGCGCCAGCCCGCCCTGCAGCTGATCGTTGCCAGGGTTAGCGGCATTTAACGCCTGCAAACGTTTAACCGCTTCCGCATGACGCGCGGGCACTTTTGCCACCAACATCCAGTACTCCACCGCCAGATCGCCCTGCGGCGGGTTACCTTTGAATAAGGCGTCGTAGGCCGCAAGCGCTTCCTGCGTATGGCCGGTGGTGGCCTGCAAACGCGCTTGTTGCAGCGCCTGGCGGCCTTCCGGCGTGGAGAGCGCCATGGTGGTCACCGCCGATTTATAAGTGCTGGAGTCGGGTGCCAGTTGTTTCATGCGATCAAGCTGCTTTTGCGCACCCGCGTTATCGCCCTGGCGCAGCAAATAGCGTAAGCGCGCGGCGATGACTTCCGGGTCATCCGGCGCGATAAGCTCAAGGCGGTAGAGTGACTGGCGCACCAGATCCTCGCGTTTGGTGCTTTCACCAAGACGCACCTGCGCCAGCAGTTGTTGCTGCGCGCCAGTATCGGCCGCAAGCGCGGCGGGAGCCAGCGCAAGCGCGAGTGAGAAACAGAGTAAACTTACTGTGAAGTTGCGCATTCCTGGCCCCAGTCAGGTTGTAACTCACCGCGAGGGGTGAAGCGAAAACGGTGCTGGTCCCACCCCTGGCCAAACAGGGTCAGAACATAGCTATAGTAGGCATCGTCGCCGGGGAAATGATCGGCGACCCGTTGCCGTTGTACGGCTTGCGCATCACGATCCTGTAAAAAGGGCAACAGCGCGGCGGCAAACCCCACCGGCCCATCCCCAAGAATTTTTCCGCTCGCCACATCCACTTTTTCCGGCACGCGGCCGTTTTTGGTGGTCACGCTGGCCATCGGTTTGAATTTTTCCACCAGGCGCGCTTTCTGCGTGTCTCGGTCATGCATCATGCCGACCCACAAATAAACGCGGATGGCATCGTAACCACTCACCAGCGTCTTTTCGGGTTTAAGCTGCCAGCCGCCCTCTTTCTGAAAACGTACCCAATCGGGCGCAAAGCCTTTCGGCGCGGTTTCCAGCAACAGGCGAAGATTGGTTTCGCGCAGCGTCGACCACGGTGCGCCAAAGCGGCTGAAATAACTCGCCAGTTGCGGCGGCAAATAGCTCGGGTTAAAACGCCAGGTGGTCGGTTCGGCAAAGCCGATTTTACCGGGCAGCAGCATCGATCCCAGCCCTGGGACCGTCACCACTTCTTCTTTGGCGATGAGGGCTAACAACGCCTTACCCGTCTGGCTATACTCGTCGTTTTTCCATAAACGCCCCGCTTCCAGTAGCGACCAGGCAATCCACAGATCGGAGTCGGACGCCGAATTGGTGTCGAGAACCGTCCAGCTATTGTCCTCTTTTTTGCCCCACAGCCAGGCGGGAAGATGGGTGCTGAGCGAGCCCTGCGCCAGGTTGTTTTGCGTCCATTGCAGCACCCTGGCGAAGGTGTCGCGATCGTTAGCCGCCAGCGCGAAGAACAGCGCGTAACTCTGCCCTTCCGAGGTGGTTATCTTGCGTTGATCGCTGGGATCAACCACCCGGCCGCCATCGCTGATATAGGCTTGTTTGAAGTGTTCCCAGGCAGGCCAGGTGCAGGCGGCGCGCACATTTACCGCCGCCAGCATCAACGCCACTATTACCCACCAACGTAGCGTTCTCATTTTTCGTTACTCGTGATCCGGGTCGAGACGGCGACGGCTAATGATCCGCAGCAGACGCCACAGCACCCACGCCAGCAACACCACGCTGATTGCCGCCAGCACCGCCAGCAGCACCGGATGGTTAGCCAGCGCGTACCAGATGCGCTCAAACCACGGCAAGTGGCCGACGTAGTAAATATCGCCGACGCGCAGGCCACTTACGCCAGATTCACGAATCACGGTCACCGAGCCATAAATCGCCGCGCGCTTGCCGCTGTCATTCATCGCGCCGTTAAGCAATTCATACCCGCGCGGGCTGTCTGCCAGCAGCGCGACCACACTGCGCTGATCGTGATACGGCGACTGGAAGCCGACAATCGCCGCCATCGGGCCATCGGACGTGATCCCGGTTTGCGCATCGGCCTGACGGTCGGCGGCATCCGGCACAATCGACGGGAACGGCGTCTGGCGCAGCGGCGTTTTCACCCAGCTTTGCGCCGCATTCACCAGCAGATCGATTTTCTTATCGTCTTTTAACGCCGGAGGAATGGTGCCGATGATCATGATGTCGGCGTCTTTATCCTTGATTTGGTTACCATCGTTAGTGAGTTGCACATTAATTGCCGGGAAACCAGTTTGTGCGCCCACCGCACCCAGCGAATCCAGCAGCGTACCCATCTGCGCAGGTGTCGGCTGCGGCGGCGTGACGACTATTGTTTGCGACAAATCGGCCATGCGGCTAAACGGGAAGCCCGCATTGGCGAAAGCGCGTAAGTCCGGCATCGCAATAAAGTGGTAATACTTCGAGAAATCGATGGTGGAGTCGTCGCCAATCACCACGCGGTTTGGCACCTGCTGGAAGGTCACGCAGTTCTCAATAGTGCCGCCCGGCATCGGGTTCATATACTGGAAATCAAAGCGTAACTGGTTCACCGCGCCCAGTTTCAGCGCCGGAATAGAGACATCCGTTTTGCTGTCCAGCAGCCCTTGCAGCACCGGGAGATGCAGCAGCAGACGGTTCGTATCCTGGTTGCTGGTCAGGTTGAAATATTGCAGGAACTGGTTGTTGAGGCTGATATCCATGCGCGAGCTGTCTTTGGTCGGCGGCGCGGTATAGCGATAATTCAGGTTCATATCGATACCGGTACTGCGCAGCAAATAGAGATCCGGCGGCAGGTTCAGCGACACGTTAATCGCCGAGGGTTCCAGCCCGGTCGACTGTAACTGCTCCTCATAGGTTTTCAGCTCGCCAAAGGTGACCGGACGGTCAGTACGTATCCAGTTCGGCGCATCGTAAGGCTGGCGCGCCAGCAGCGGTTTCACCTCATCCACCGTGACGCTATCGCCACGGAACAGCACGTTACCCTGAGCGATACCTTTCGCCGCCTGCATCAGATCTTTGTCATCCCGACCAGACACTACCAGCAGCTTCACGTACGGGTTATTCGGGTGGTTGATCATGCTAATGGTCGGCCCTTTCACCGCCGGCGCATCACGCAGGAAATCAGGACGTTTGTCGTTGGTGGCGAAGACGATCGCGTTGCGGTCCGGCAACGCGTTGTAAATGACCGGGAAACTCTGCCCGCGCCAGCCGGTGCGGGAGCCAAACCAGGAGGCGATAACCGCAGCGGCTTGCTGCTGTTCAATATCCGGTGTGCCAGCGAAAACCATCGGCAGCGTCAGCGCCCTGTTGTCACGCGGGTCGAAGAAGGGGATCGGGAAATGGGAGAGATCGTTTTGCACCGCCAGCTTCTGGTAAGTCAAATCCAGCGAACTGCTGCGGCCAATATCCAGCCATAACGTGCTGCTGGCCGGGTTTTCGCACACATCACGATAGTGGCCGACAAATTCCAGCCGCACGCGGTTGAAGTCGGTGATAAACAGCGGGTTGATCGGCACCTGTGCCAGCGTTTTCTTGCCGAGTTGCTCTTTGGTGACCGGCAAGACGCCCATCAGTTCATCATTCAGATAAACCTTCAACTGCGATTGCACCGGCAGCAGAGAGGGCGATGGCGTGTACTCAAGATTGAGCACCGCTTTCGAAACCAGCTCATCGCTGCGCATACCAAACTCAACGCCACCGTCCGGATTGATACCGCGCAGCACCATACTGCCAGGCGGCGGCGCAATTTGGGCGAACGTCAGTTTCACATCGCGCGACGGCGCGTTGGCGGCGACCACCGGCGCATTCGCCCCCGGTACGCCCGGCATTACCTTTCCGACAACGTTCTGACCATCGGTTGGCGTGGTTGGCGTCAATGATTCCGTTTGTCCCGGCGCAGGCGTTGCCACCGGTTCAGTGGCGGGCGCAACAGCCGGAACCGTCGGGGCTGGCGCTGCATACGTCATCACCGGAGATAAAACACTCGTCCCCATAGCCACTGCACAAATCCAGGAAAGTTTTCTTTTCATCGCGTTTTCATCATTGTTAAGCCAATCACGTCATCGGTTGCTGCACTGCCACATTCCGCTCCGGACGGCGCGGAATAAATGACACCACCCAGGACACCAGCATGGTGAATGAGCGGAAAATCACTTTGACAGACGGTGGAGCAAATTCCGCGAGGTGGCGATAGCCGCGGAAACCCAGTTTCAAAATATCCATCAGACTTTCCAGAGGCTTGTCTTCCGGGAAGCTGTCCTGCCACAGCGCCCATGTGTCGGCGCGGGCAAAAGTACACTGCACAAAATCGATATGCTGTTTGGTCGTCAACGGCATCAGTTGCAGGCCCACTTGATTGCCGTGAACACGTGCCACGGTCGTGGGGAACGCATACTCCTGCTGGCCGCGTTTGAGCAGCAAATTCACTTTTTGCCCTTCAAGCACCTGCGCCTGGCCGTTAATCTTGACGCCAAGCCCGCCGTCGGAGAAATCATGCACGGTACAGGAGAAAAGATGCCCGTCTTCGCGGGCAATCACCGCAGGCATCGACATTTCAACGCGGTGCGAGCGACGAACCTGTTTACTCTCTACAGAAACCGCGACCGCGCCGCCGAGGATAACCATGTTGTAGAACACCCACGCGATACTGACGAAGACGGTGAGTATTTCGTTTTCCGGGCCGTAGAAATAACGCCAAATCCCCACCAGTACGCCCAACAGGTTGAGCAGCACAAGGTAGATGTAAGGACGTGAAATCACCCAGTCCACATACTCTTCTTCCACCAGGCCGCCTTTGGCAGTGACGTTAAACTTCCCTTTGTGCGGGTTGAACAGCGCCACCAGCGTGGGCGGCGCGATATACCATGCCAGCACGGTTTCGTAGATCTCGCTCCAGAAAGAGTGACGATATTTGCCCTGAATCTTCGAGTTAGTCAGGCTGGCGTGAATCATGTGCGGCAGTACGAACAGCGCAATCATCAGCGCTGGCGCGTAAATGATGTAGGCATGTAGCAGCAAGAACGCCAGCGGCGCGGTAAGGAAGATAAGCCGTGGTACTCCCGATAAGAAATGGAACATGGCGTTGACGTAGCACAAACGCTGCGCCAGCTTGAGCCCTTTGCCCGTCAGTGGGTTATCAAGACGGAAAATCTGCACCATGCCGCGCGCCCAGCGAATACGCTGGCCAATATGCGCAGACAGGCTCTCTGTCGCCAGCCCCGCCGCCTGCGGGATGCGCATATACGCCGACGTATGCCCAAGGCGGTGTAACCGCAGCGAGGTGTGCGCATCTTCGGTGACGGTTTCAACGGCGATACCGCCAATCTGATCCAGCGGTTCACGGCGGATCACCGCACAAGAACCGCAGAAAAAGGTGGCGTCCCACATATCGTTGCCATCCTGCACCAGCCCGTAGAACAGCGTGCCTTCGTTCGGGGTTTTACGAAAACGGCCAAGGTTACGTTCAAACGGATCCGGCGAGAAAAAGTGGTGCGGCGTCTGCATCATTGCCAGCTTTTTCTCTTTTAAGAACCACCCCATGGTCATTTGCAGGAACGAGCGTGTCGGCACATGGTCGCAGTCGAAAATCGACACGAACTCGCCTTTCGCGTGTTTCAGCGCGTTATTGATGTTGCCCGCTTTTGCGTGCTCATGAGTGGTTCGCGCGATGTACTCGACGCCGACGCTTTTGGCGAACTGGCGGAACTCTTCGCGTCCGCCATCATCGAGGATCCAAATCTTCAGTTTGTCTTTCGGCCAGTCGATGCCCAACGAGGCGTAGATGGTGTTTTTCACCACATTCAAATCTTCGTTATAGGTCGGTACGAAGATATCGACAGAAGGCCATAGCGACATATCTTTCGGCAGTGGCACCGGCTGGCGATTAAGCGGCCACACCACCTGGAAATAGCCAAGCACCAGCACAATCCACGCGTAGGTTTCCGCGAACAGCAGCACCAGGCCGCATACCAGGCTCACCGGATCGTCCCAGTTCAGCGTCGAAGTGTAGCGCCACCAGATATAGCGGCAGGAAACGGTTAGCGAGAGCACGATCAGCATCAGGGCGGAGAAACGCCCCGGAATTCGGCGTACCAGCAGCGCCACGCCCCATAGCAGCATCAGGAAAACAAACTGCGAAAGCGGATTAAACGGCTGCGTAATGCACAGAATGGCGAGGATCAGCGAGAACACCACAATGACGCCGAGAATAAAGCGGCGCGTACGCGGGCTGATATGCGCCAGCTCTTTTTTATCATCCAGATGACCGGTGCGATGCGTTACGCGCTCCGGCAGCGTATCCAGCCAGTGATACCAGCGCCCGCGCAGCACGCGCGCCCGGGCGAAACGCTGGCGACGAGGCGATTTTCTGTCACCCCAGGGCAGCATGACCAGCAACCACAAGGTTTGCAACAGGTAACGCGCCGGATCGAGCGGTCGCGGTTTATCCGGATCAATATGCGGGAACCACAAATGCTGCTGCGCACGGAGTTGCTGCCAGCGCGGGTGCTCCAGCGGAATAAACACCCATGCGAGGATCGCCCAGAAGCAGCCAGACGCTGCGCTAAACCCGGAAGCGCCGTGTTCACGGTAACGCTGGTAGCGCTCGCTTAAACGCGCGCTCACCGGCGGGATCAGCAACCAGGCGGAAAGGCGGCTCATTGCGGGCTCCCTTCCTGCTCACCGCTTACTTCTTGCGGCTGCGCGCAATGCAACAGGCACCAGTTCGCCAGCGTTAATATCTCTTCCGCCGCCAGCGAATCCGCCCGGTATTCGCCCAACGGCTGTTTCGACGCCTGAGATTCCGCCATCGCTTCATCGCGGTGGATAAGGGTCGGCAGGATCTGCCGCTGGCTTTGCAGCCATACCTGCCAGAGATCGTCCTGCAACTGGCTGCCGATGCGCAGGTCGTTAAGCAAAATATGCGCGCCAGCAGGTAAAAGCTGCTGGTGCAAGCGGATATGGCAGTTGGTGTCGGGTTTTACCACCGTAAACAGATGGTCGCACTGCGCCACGAACTGGCGCGTCAGCGGTGAAACGCCGTGCGGGATATCGATTAATACCCACTGGTAACTTTGCTGAGTTTTCAGCGCCTGCAAAATGGTGGTGAGTTGGCTAAGGGGTTCGTGTAATAAATGGAGGTTTTCCCACTCATTTGCCGCCAGATGGCCGAAAGGCAGGAGATCGAGCTGCGAAGTATAGCGCATGCCGGCATCGCGCCAGTCTTCCCCATCCAGTACCGCGCGCGCCCAGCCGTGGTGATGTTCAAAGTCGACATTAAATGACAGGCGTAAAAGGTTATCAGGGCAGGCATCAATCACCAGCACCGATTCGCCTAAAATTTGTAATGACCAGGCCAGAGCCGCGGTGATCGATGTTGTACCCACACCACCGCGAATCCCCTGTAATCCCAAGATGGCCATCCTGGTTATCCCTTATTGTTGACGGGCTAATTCTGCCAGCAGCGGCCAGCGCTTAAATGCCGCTGCCAACTGTTCTCGCTGGGAAATATCGGCGTAATCAATTTCAGGCAATGAAAATGCCTTACTTAACGCCAGAAAATCATTTTGGAATGTATAGCCCAGAGTAGGGTCTGACTGCGTTTTAGGTTCATTGTTATGCATTCTGGCCCGATCCCTTTGAAAAGAAATACATGTACAGAAGTAGCAGGGCATCGCACCCGAGAAAATTCGTTTACATGCTAAATCTGATGTTCTTTAATTTCAATGTTAGGTTTATTTCTCGGCTTTCGCTAGTAAACTGAGATACAGACAATTTTGCATCAAGAGGGACATCGTGGAGCCCATATTTTCTATTGGCATTGAGTCATTATGGGACGAATTGCGTCATATGCCCGCGGGCGGCGTTTGGTGGGTAAATACCGATCGTCAACAAGATGCAATAAGTCTAATAAATCAAACCCTTGCAGCCCAGAACAAAGACGCACAGGTGGCGGCAATCGGTATGGGTCAGGACCTGCGGAAAATCATTAAATTAGATAAAGAGTATGGTCCTGAGAAAATCAGAATTTTCACAATGCCGAATCACAATAATAGTCTATACTTTTTCACCCGCGATTTACTTTGTTCATTTGAACCTGAAAACTATTTACTCATTCTGCTGGGGGAAAATAATGCCTGGCAGAATATATCGGCACCTGATTTACAACAATGGTTAGAAAGAACTCATGCCTGGGCGAAATATCATAAATGCTCCTTACTGGTTATTAATCCTGGCAGTAATAACGACAAACAATCATCCATTTTAATGAGTGAATACCGTTCGTTGTTTGGACTGGCGAGTTTACGCTACCGAAACGATATGTATCTTTATGATGTTGCCTGGTGGTGCAATGAAAAGGGCATTAGCGCGCGCCAGCAATTAGTGCTTAATCATCATCAAGGTCGCTGGCAGCTCGCGCAGCAAGAAGAAACGTCGGTGCAACCCCGCAGCGATGAGAAACGCATATTAAGTAATGTCGCCGTGCTGGAAGGCGCACCGCCGCTGTCGGAACACTGGACCTTATTTGATACCAACGAAGCGTTATTTGAAGAAGCGCGCTCCAGCCAGGCGGCGACGTTGATTTTCACCCTTGCGCGAAACAATCAAATCGACAACATCGCACGCCAGGTGCACACGCTGCGCCGCCAGCGCGGCAGCGGGCTGAAAATTATTGTCCGTGAAACCCAGGCCAGCCTGCGTGCTACCGACGAACGCTTATTGCTCGGCTGTGGCGCCAATATGGTGATCCCGTGGAATGCCCCTCTTTCCCGTTGTCTGACGCTGATTGAAAGCGTGCAGGGCCAGCAATTTAACCGTCTGGTGCCGGAAGATATCACCACATTACTGTCCATGACTCAGCCACTAAAACTGCGTGGTTTTCAGCCGTGGAACGTGTTCTGCGACGCCGTCGGGAATATGGTTAATAACCCGCTGTTGCCCGCCGATGGCAAAGGGGTGCTGGTCGCGCTGCGCCCGGTGCCAGGCATCCGCGTTGAACAAGCGTTAACGCTGTGCCGCCCAAACCGCGTGGGCGATATTGTCAGCCTTAGCGATAATCGTCTGGTGCTGTTTTTGTCGTTCTGCCGGGTTAACGATCTCGACACGGCGCTGAACCACATTTTCCCGTTGCCAACGGCAGATATTTTTTCTAATCGCGTGGTGTGGTTTGAAGATAACCAGATTGCCGCAGAGCTGGTGCAAATGCGCACGCTGTCACCGGATAAATGGGCGAAACCGCTGCCTGTCACCGCCACAGAGAAGAAAATCATTAACGCTGAGCACGACGGCACAAGCTGGCGTCGGATCCCGGAACCGTTGCGGTTATTCAGTAAAGCCACGGAGCACACATCATGATGTCAGTCAGCGATATTATTCAGCTGGTGGTGCTTTGCGCCCTGATCTTTTTCCCGCTGGGTTACCTTACACGCCACTGGATACGCCCTATCCGCAGCGCGTTGCGCATACTGTTTACCAAACCACGCTATGTAAAACCGGCAGGCGTGCTGCGCCGGGAATCGTTCGTCAAGGCAGACCGAAAACATGACTAATCATACTATGACCACTTCAACGCCTTCGCCATTGTGGCAATACTGGCGCGGCCTTTCCGGCTGGAATTTCTATTTTCTGGTGAAATTCGGTCTGTTGTGGGCGGGCTACCTTAACTTTCACCCGCTGCTGAATCTGGTGTTTATGGCTTTTCTGCTGATGCCGCTGCCGCGCGTCCGCCTGCATCGTTTACGTCACTGGATTGCCATTCCCATCGGGTTCGGTCTGTTCTGGCACGACACCTGGCTGCCGGGTCTTGAAAGTATGATGAGCCAGGGCTCGCAGGTCGCGGGCTTCAGCGCCGATTACCTGTGGGATCTGGTGACGCGTTTTATCAACTGGCAGATGATTGGCGCGATTTTCGTGATGCTGATTGCCTGGCTGTTCTTGTCGCAATGGATCCGCGTCACCGTGTTTGTCGTCGCGATTATGATCTGGTTAAACGTGCTGACGTTGACCGGGCCGGCGTTTACTCTGTGGCCCGCCGGACAACCGACCACGACCGTCACCACCACTGGCGGTTCGGCGGCGGCAACGGTCGCAGCAACGGGCGATACGCCGGTGGTCGGCGATATTCCCGCGCAAACCGCGCCGCCGACCTCAGAGAATCTGAATGCGTGGCTGGCAAGTTTCTACGCCGCCGAGGAGAAGCGCCAGAGCACCTTCCCGGCGCAGCTTCCGGCCGACGCACAACCGTTCGATCTGCTGTTCATTAACATCTGTTCCCTCTCATGGGCTGATATTGAAGCGGCCGGTCTGGCCTCGCACCCGCTGTGGTCGCACTTTGATATTGAGTTCAAAAACTTCAACTCGGCGACCGCCTACAGCGGCCCGGCGGCGATTCGCCTGCTGCGCGCCAGCTGCGGCCAGCCGTCGCATAAAAACCTCTACCAGCAGGCCAACACGCAGTGCTATCTGTTTGATAACCTGTCGAAACTTGGCTTCAGCCAACAGTTGATGATGGACCACAACGGTGAGTTCGGCGGTTTCCTCAAAGAAGTGCGCGACAACGGCGGCATGCAGGCGCCGTTGATGAACCAGGCGGGTCTGCCGCCGGTGCTGCTCTCATTTGACGGCTCGCCGATTTATGACGACACGGCGGTGCTGAACCGCTGGATGGAGTCCGACAGTTTTAAACAGGGCCAGCGCACCGCGACCTTCTACAACCTGCTGCCGCTGCACGATGGCAACCACTATCCGGGCGATCGCAAAACCGCCGATTACAAACTGCGCGCGCAAAAGTTGTTTGATGAGCTGGATGCGTTCTTCACGCAACTGGATAAATCCGGGCGCAAAGTGATGGTGGTGCTGGTGCCGGAACACGGCGCGGCGCTACAGGGCGATAAAATGCAGGTTTCCGGCCTGCGCGATATCCCAAGCCCGTCGATTACCAACGTGCCGACGGCGATTAAATTCTTTGGTATGAAATCACCGCATCAGGGCGCGCCGATAACCATTACGCAGCCGAGCAGTTTCCTCGCTATCTCCGAGATTGTTACCCGCGTGCTGGATGGCAAAATTTTTACCGAGGACAACGTCAACTGGCAGCAACTGACCAGTAATCTGCCGCAAACCGCGCCGGTGTCCGAAAACGCCAACGCCATTGTGTTGCAGTACCAGAATAAGCCGTATGTTCGCCTGAACGGCGGTGACTGGGTGCCCTACCCGCAGTGATCCTGCACACCTCTCCCCTGGCGGGGAGAGGTTATCGATTTAGCGCTGCTGCGCCAGCCAGACCAGCATTTTCAGGCTGGCGGAGTAGTAATCATCCTGCGCGGTGATCTGCGGTTGTGCAGGCGTTACACCCAACGTTAAATCCCGCACCGCCAGTAAACCGTCATTCATGTTGTACGGCGCGTTATCGTTGGTCGCCACATCCACCCATGCGGGAGTCTGGCTGCGGCTAAAACCCTGCCACCAGTTGCGCCACGGTGTTAACAGCGCGCTGTGCGGATCCTGCCAGCTCACATACAGCGGAATACGGATCGCATCGTAGCTCATGCGCGGCGGCCACTCTTTCGCCGGATTCAGTTTGCCGTCCGCCGAAAGTGAAACCCAGTCCGTCGGTAAGCGCGCTTTGCCAAAAGTCATGTTGCCAAGCAGCGTTTGCCCGTCTTTGATCAAATCGCGCCACACCACCTGATGGCTGCGCTCAGCGAAAGCCTGCCACGCCGGGAAAATAAAGTAGGACGGATTCAGGTTCACATAGGTGTTGAGGTTAAAACCGTTAGCACCCGGCAACATCACGCGGTAACCCGCAAAACTCACCACCGTATGTTTGAGCACCGCCTGGGTTATCGCATCGGACGCGGCAAGGTACGCGGCGTTATTCCAGCGCTCCCCGGCTTTCAGCAGCGCCCAGGCGATCAGCACATCGCCGTCGGTAGCGTCGTTTTTATCGGCGATGGGATCGGCTTCCACCGGGTTATAACGCCAGTAAAACAGGCCATTGGCTTTGTTCTTCAGCGTCTTATTGGTCCAGTTCCACATGCTGTCAAAGGCCGCTTTATCATTGTTGGCGACCGCCATCAGCATGGCGAACCCCTGGCCTTCGGTGTGGGAGACGTTTTTGTTGCCGGTATCGACAATGCGACCATCCGGCATCAAAAACCGCGCTTTATAACTCTCCCAGGCGCCAGCGGCCTGGGAAACGGATGCAAATAGCAGACTCACCATCACCACCATTGCGGTGAAAACGCGCTTTAACATGGGCAAACTCACTGTGGGTTAGCGTAACGGAAAAGAACATCCGCCACAGAATAGAGCCTTTCGCGGGTAAACACGAGGCTCGCCTCACCGCCCTGGCTTCGCAGCCAGCGCGAATAAAGCCCTTCAAGAATGGCGCAAAACGCATAGCACCAACGGGTCTGGTAGGCCTCTTCACGCGCCACCGGCAGCGCCTGGTGGCGAAACGCCATGCCGTGCTCAGTGGTTTCGATATCAATAAACCCCCAGTTGAACACCGCCAGTTGCGCATTAATGTTCGCTTCCAGCTCGCCGACCGTCGATGAGGCCGGAAGCGGTACACGGTCCGCTAATGCTTCGCCCATCTGGCGCAGGAACGGCAGGCTTTCCGCTTCGCCGACGTTTCGCACCATGCCGTCAATCATCACGCTCAGCAAATCAAACCAGCCCGGCGGCGTTTGCTGTTGCTGGAAATAGCCAAGCAGCAGCGTGTTAGCAGTGTTGGTTGTCATTATTTATCCCCCAGCATGTACCGGAGCCAAATCCCGGCAGTGCTTTCGTTGTAACTGCCGAAGGTGTCATAACCGACTTTCCCACCTACCGACATATTTTTATTCACGTTGTAATCGAGCCCGGCATGGAAGTTATAGCCAATGCCATTCTGTGAACCGCCCTGGTACTGCGCCTCTTTCACAAAGCCCATATCGGCGAGCTGTTGCAGCATCTTCTGCGCTTCCGGTTCTGTCGGGAAGTAATTGCTCTTGTCCTGCGTATAGGACTGGTAGCCCACCGCGCCGCCAATACTGAGTTTCCAGTTATCAATTTTCTGCGACAGATCAACCGGCAGCGACACGCTCACGTAGTTCTGCGGGCTGAAGTAACCGCCCTGGCCGTAAGTGAAGTAACTGAGGTTTTTCGAGTAGTTCATCCAGCCAACGTTCAGCCCCGTCTGTAACTGGCGGAAATCGTCGTGCCACGGACGCAGATAAACCCCGGCATTGGCGTTCACGCTGGTGTTGCTCGCCACATCTTTACCGATATAGCTATACCCGCCGCCGCCAATGTAGAACCCCGCGTCGCCGTCGTCGTAGCTCAGTTGCACGCTGCCGCCGTTCTTGGTGACCTGCCCCCAGCGCTCGCCGGAATAAGCGTCCCGCAGCCCAACGTAAGACAGCAAACTGTCGGTCACCGCGCGACGCTCGCCGGTAAGGATAAGCGTCAGGTAATTGGTCAGTTTCGGCGACCATTTCACGCCGCCGACCAGCGAGGTTAAATCCTGCCCCAGCGGCGTGCTGCCGATATCCAGCTTATAGCTGTCGCCGCTCAGCGCCATATTCAGCTCCACGCCGCTGGCGTTTTGCGAATCGGTGGAAGACTTAATCGGATCGCTATAGTTGGCCTTATAGTTTGATGCGCTCAAACTCTGCAAACGGCTCGATGACAGCAGCGAAGTGAGATTGTCGTAACCCGTTTCGGTAAACGGCGACAATTTGCTGGCATCGGCATAACCGGCGAGATCGGTAAATTTATCGCTGCCGTCGGTTGCCGTGGATTGGTTGGCGTTTTTAATCGAGGCCGCAATG
The DNA here is from genome assembly GCF_039409795.1 of Kosakonia sp. PSU_27. Classification (NCBI taxonomy): domain Bacteria; kingdom Pseudomonadati; phylum Pseudomonadota; class Gammaproteobacteria; order Enterobacterales; family Enterobacteriaceae; genus Kosakonia; species Kosakonia sp. PSU_27. The sequence continues at coordinate 213,702 of NZ_JBCIVK010000006.1, forward strand.
TTACTCACGCCATTCGCCAGCGGGTTCGCGCCATAACGCCGCCATGAATCGCCAGAAGCGCTGCCGGAACTGAGCGAAACCGGCGTCGCGGTAAATTCAAAGCGTGCATCGCCAAACGGCGAACTGGACCAGGTGAGCGGCGCTTTGGCTTCCGTCAGCTTGCTGGTGCCGTTTTCCCCGTCGCGGCCACGAATTTCCACGCCACCCTGCAACCACATGCCGGTTTTCTCGTTCATCTGCTGCATCATGTCGTCGACCTGGCGCAGTGTTCGCGTTTGCGCCGTTTCGACCGGCAGATCGGTACGCGTGGTGCCCGGCAAATTACTGCCCGGTTCGTGTGCCACCTGCGCAACTTGCCACGGCAGCGTTTGGCCATACAGCGACTGCGGCGCCGCGCTTTTACTGGTGGTGGTAAACGGGTTATCCGCCAGCAACACACCGCCGATTGTCGGTGTTGCCGCGCTGTTGTTCGACTCCAGCCCCACCAGCTTACCGCGCGCGCTGCGCAGATAGGTCATCGCCTGCTGATGATTGCCTTTCGCCTCTTCCAGCCGCGCCAGCAGCAACAAGCGATCCGGTGAATTATTACTGCGCAGGCCGCTGGCTAAGGTTTGCGCCTTGTCGACGTTATTTTCCGCCAGCGCGACATCAATCGCCCCGACGCGCGCCGCCTGATCTTCGCTGTCGCGCGTCATCAGGTAGTCATACAGCACGCCCGCTTCTTTGTTCATCTTGCCGGACTGATACAAACGCCCCATCGCGAACATCAAATCCGTGTTCTGCGGGTCGTTTTGCAACGCGCGGATCAGCTTGTCATACGCGGCGGCATAATTGCCCTGCTCACGCAGTTGATCCGCTTCGTTGATTACATAACCATTCCGCACCCCGGCAAGCTGGGCTGGCGTGCTGCGCGCCTGCACGTCCGGGCGGGAAACAAAGGCCTGCGCCTCCTGGTTAAGCCCCGCCTGGTTCAGCACCGCAACCTGATCGGCATAATCGCCGATGTTGCCCTGCACGCCCTGTTTCATACTTTCACGCACCAGCGCGACGGCGGTGGTGGTATCGCCCGTCTGCGCCAGCATTCGCGCCAGTTTCCCGGCATCGACCGGGCTTTTCGGCGGTGTGGCCGCCAGCGCTTTCAGGGTATTGGATGCCGCCGTCATATTGCCCTGAGCGAGGTAGCGCTCAGCGGTCGCCATTTGCAGGTTGTAATTAACCCGCTGCGCCAGGTCGCGCATCTGGCCGTTCTGGCTGGCCGGCGAAATACGTGACAGCAGCGAACTGGCCTGTTGCCAGCCGCCATTTTCACTGGCGAACAGCGCGGCTGCATACAGTGAGCTGGCTCCGGCTCGTGGATTTTGCGCGGGCAGCATCACGTTCGCGGCTTCATTTTCCTGACCCGCTTGTTGCAGCAAACGCGCCAAATCAAGGCGCAACCACGGATCATCCGGCAGACGCGCCACGCCCTGGCGCAGCACGGCAATGGCCTGCGACGTATTTCCGCTCGCTGCCAGTTGTTGCGCCTGCCGACGCAGCGGGTCGCCAGGCGTCCCCGTCACCACGCGCGGTTGCAGTTTTTCCTGCAAACTCGCCGGTAACGTGCGCAGCAGGCTTTGCGCTTCTGCCGCTTTGTTTTGATCGCGCAGCACGTAGTAGAGGTTTTCCCGCGCCGGGGCATTCTGCGGCTGCTCGTTGAGGATCTCGCGCAGCGCTTGTTCCGCCTGCGGGTAATCTTTGTTCTGGCGCAGCACATCGGCGCGGAACAGTTTGGCGGCGGTGCCGCGCTCACCGCTCTGCTGCGCCAGCGGCGCGGAAAGTGCCAGCGCCTGGCTGACATTGCCCGTTTTTAACGCTTGCTGCGCCTGCGCCAGTTGACCATAAAACGCGGCGTCTTCCGCCTGCGCTTTACGTTCTGCTGAAGCCTCGCCGCCCTGGCTCGCCGCCCGGTTCAGATACTGTGCCGCCGCCTGGTAATCACCGTTGCGCTGGGCAATATAACCCATGCCCGCCAGCGCATCGGCGTCTTCCGGGTTGGTTTGCAGTACCTGCTCAAACTGGCGTTTTGCGGCATTGCTGTCGCCGCTATTCAGCGCGCTAAAGCCCGCGCCTTTCGCGCTGCCACCGACATTTTTACGGTAGTACGCCTGGATCTCGCTATCCTGCGGATGGCGCTGCAACCAGGTATCGTAAAAGCGTTCATCGCCAGCCTGCGGCGCAAGCCACAGCAGCGCCTGACGCAGCCCTTCATCCGCCTCTTTATTGCCGCTGGCCATCGGCTCCAGCAGCAAAATCCCGTCGCGGCGCGTTGCTTCACGCCAGGTCAACATCTTGCCCAGCGCCACGCGGGCGGCATTGTCCTGCGGATGCTGGGCGACGAAGCGCTGAATTTCTGCCAGCGCCTGCGGGTAGAGCGCTTTATCGCCCGCCATCGTTAAATAGTATTCCGGCGCGAGGCTCGGCGGCGGTGTGTCGCCATTGAACAGGCTGCGCCAGGTTTCCAGCGCCGCCGGAACATTGCCGCTGCGCGCCTGCTGACGGGCAAGCGTTAACTGCCCTTGCGGCACCTGCGCCAGCTGTTTTGCATTATCCAGCGCCTGCAAACCGCTATCGTCCGGCGCGGTTTTCGCCAGCCTGGCGCGCCACTGCGCGGCAGTTTGTAAATCACCATTTTGCTGCGCCCACAGCGCCATCATGTACATCGCCTGGGTGTTGTTGGCATCGACCATCAACACCTTTTTGAGCGACTCCATCGCCAGGTCGTCGTGGGACTTTTCGTGCCAGTAGTTCGCCTGATCAAACAGTGCCTTGAGCGCCGCGTCATTTGGCGCGGCCTGCGCCATACCAGAGGTCGCCAGCGTCAGCGCACCGGAGAGGCAAATTGTTGTCAGCCGACGGGCGGTTTTTTTAGGCATTATTGTCACCCTTTTCACTTGCTGTTCCCCACATCCAGACGTTTACGCTCGCGTTTTTTAAGCATGCGATACACCATTCCCCCCACCAGCGACCCGACCAGCAGGCTCAGGATCGCCAGCAGCGCCGAGTGCTGGTTGGCGTACCAGACAATTTTCAGATGGGGCGGCATTTCGCCGCTGGGGAACTGTTCGCCGACGCGGAAGCTGCGCACACCATTTTCATTGGTGATGATGGCGGCGTCACCGCGAATACCGGCGTTGATTTTTGCCGACGCCAGATCGTCATGCAGATGCGATAACTGCTCGTCGTTGCTGCCAAGCGCCAGCACCACCAGTCGGGCATCGTTCCATGGCGAGCGGAAACTGATAAAGCCGCGCCACGCTTCATTGGAAGAGAAGTAGCGATCGGCTTCCAGCCCTTCTGCCGCCCAGTCGCCCGCTATCCAGCGCTGCACTTTCTGCCAGCTGGAAGGCTCACGCACGCCCAGCGTGCTGTCGTGGGTGACAAACGGCGAATTCGCCAGCAGCGCACGGTTAAAGTCATGCTGATCCATACCGCTTACCGCCAGCACATCGCGATCCCGCAGCAGTTCCAGAAAACTGCCGCCAGTCGGCACACCGAACACCACGCGGTTGTGACCGAGCGCGGTTCCGGTGGCGTTGCCTGAGCGTGCCGCCATATCAAACAGCGTGGCGATCTGCGTTTCGCTGGGGTTAACCGGCAGCATCAGTACCGTTTCTGAGTAATCCGCCAGGCGGGTAAACGGGAAAGAAGCCCCGACGAAATAGGAAAGATTCGGCAACAGCGCAAAGTGGCGGGTGTGGCTGAGATCGATCCACGAATCGTCATCAATGCGACTTTTAATGTTGTTATTCAGCAAAGTGCTGCACGGCGCGTCCTTTTTCGGCACGATGTTGAAATAGAGCGAAAGCTGGTTGTCGCCGTAAATCATGTACGGCTCCAGCGGCATATCAAACTGCTCCTGACGCGCATCGCCACCGAGTTTGTGCCACAGCGTCTCCAGCGCCCCCTGCTTATTGACCGGCAGGTTGTGCAGGAACGTGTCGTTCAGAGTCATGCTCAGCCACGAACGTTGTTCGTCAATCCAGTTTTCCGTCGGGAATCGGTAACCGATATGCAGCGGGATGGTTTCACCGTCCCACAAGAACAGATCGGGTGCAGCGCGGAACGCCACCTGCAACGGCGGGTGCCAGATCCCGGTGGCAGTCAGGCTTTGATCTTTACGGATCAGCTCCGATAACTTCACCGGACGATCGGTTGGGATCCAGCGCGGCGCATCGTACGGTTTGCTCAACGGGATCGTCTGGGCATCGACATCCACCGCCGGGGTTTGCTGCGCAAAGTTGCCGCGCGTTAAGCGCCATGCCGCCGCGCGTAATTCGCTTTCATCTTTCCCCACCACCAGCAGCAGTTTGTAAACCGGATTCGCCGGGTTATCGATAATTTTCAACAGCGGCTGGCTGGTTTGCGGCAGTGTTAAACCACCAATTTGCTCACCGGGGTGGCCAATCAGAATGCCGTTTTTTTCCGGCAGACGGTCATGGTAGGCCGCGAACGAAACGCCGCGATAATCGGCCTGAATCCCCAGCCACGAGGCGATCAGCGCCCCGGCGCTAATGGTATCCGGGCTCAGCTTTGACGCGAATGCTACCGCAATCGCCGCCGGTGACATCTGCATGCTGTCAAAGAAGGGGCGCGGAAAATGGCTCAGATCCGCGCCGATATCCAGTTGCTGCCCTTCCAGTTCAAAACGCGAATCCGGCAGGATAGTGACACGGTATTTGTCACTCAGGTCGCGCTGACACTGCATGGCATCGCCATCGTTAATCTTAAAGCTGAGGCTGTTACTGGAGACCATCAGTGCAGCGGGAATATCAAGCTGGTAACGGGCCAGATCGCTGTCGGTCGCCGTCAGCGGCACAGTGCCAAGCGGTTGGCCGTTGAGCATCAACTGCATGGTGGCATTACGCGCCGCCAGCGCCGGGGAGATGCGCAGGTTGAGCGCCAGCCGGGCGCTGGTCATTACCTGGTCGACCGGCAGGGTAAAATCAACGCCGCCCTGGAATTGCCCGCCGCTGAGGGTGATCCCTTGCGGCTGGCCCATCTGCGCGATGCTGACACTACTCATCACCGAGGGCACAAATGTCGGCGTGGATTGCGCTATCGTTGGCGGCGGCAGATCCAGCGGCAGCAGCGATTCAACCGTCGTTTCTTCACTGTGTAACGGCGCGATAAACAGCGCGCCAAGCAGCGCAGCAAGTGCGGTTAGCCGTTTCATACGCTCTCCTCCTGCGCAACTTTTGCCGCATGCTGCGCGCGTAAACGGCGGTTTTCGCGGCGTGATTTCCACGTCAGCCAGAAGAGGTCAAAGACGCAACGCACAATGGTCAACAGGGAGCGGAACGGGTTGTCCTGCGGCTTTGGCGGGTGGATCCACGCATCGGCGCGGGAGAGCACCACGCGCACCAGTTCACGGCGGCGCGACAGCGGAATATCGTCGAACATCAGACGGATATGCTGCTCGTCGCTGGCGACGGTCTGCACCGGAATCGTGATCGCGCCGGATTGCAGCAGCAGTTCAATCGCTTCGATTTCATCATTCAGATGGCGATCGTCCGGGGCCACGATACGGCAGCCGCCCATCGACAAATCCGCCGTCTGGCTGCGCGACGTGATCCCGCTGGCGTAGTGGATAAGCACCGGGATATCGACATCAATACGGATGGTTTTGCGGGTCTGGCGGGTTTCGCGCGCAACGGCAATCGCCGCCAGCAGGAAGATCAGGCAATACAAGCCCCAGCCAACGTTCAGCACAATAACGCGCGGATCCACACCAAAGTAGTCATGCGCGCAGGCGCGGACAATCCCGGCGACCACGCCCGCTGCCAGCAGCAAGGCAATGATCAAATGCGGGCGCACCACGCTGAAGTCGAAATAGCCGACATCCAGCAGCCCGCCTTTGTCGGTGACGTTAAACTTGCCGCGTTTGGGAAACAGCATGGTTACCACGGTCGGCAGCGCAATGTGAAACGCCATCACCAGGTCATAAATCTCGCCCCAGAAGCTGTAACGGAAGCGGCCATTCAGCCGTGAGTTAACGTACACCGCCAGGAACAGGTGTGGCAGCGCGTAGGCAAATACCAGACTGGCCGAAGAGTGAATAATATTCAGGTTAAACAGCAGGTATGCCAGCGGCGCGGTGACAAAGGCAATGCGCGGCAATGCAAACTGGTAATAGAGCATCGCGCTCAGATAGCACAGGCGCTGCTGGATGGTCAGCCCACGGCCAAACAGCGGGTTATCGAGACGGAAAATCTGCGTCATACCGCGCGCCCAGCGGGTTCGCTGGATCACATGCAGCACCAGACGCTCGGTCGCCAGGCCTGCGGCCAGCGGAATATCAATAAACGCCGAACCCCAGCCGAGACGCTGCATTTTCAGGGCGGTATGCGCATCTTCGGTGACCGTTTCCACGGCAAAACCGCCAATCTCTTCCAGCGCGCTACGGCGGATCACCGCGCACGAACCGCAGAAGAAGGTGGCGTTCCAGTTGTCGTTGCCGCGCTGAATCGGGCCGTAAAACAGCGCCCCTTCGTTAGGAATATTGCGCCCGACGGAGAGGTTACGCTCGAACGGATCGGGTGAATAGAAGTAGTGTGGCGTCTGCACCAGCGCCAGTTTCGGGTCTTTCAGGAAACCGCCGACCGTGGCCTGCAGGAAGATGCGCGTCGCTACGTGGTCGCAGTCAAAAACGCAGATCAGCTCGCCGTTGGTGAGCTTCATCGCATGGTTGAGGTTACCGGCTTTGGCGTGCGCGTTATCGTTGCGGGTGATGTAGCCGACACCAGCGTCGGCGGCAAACACGGCGAATTCACTGCGTTTACCATCGTCGAGCAGATAGATTTTCATCTTATCGCGCGGGTAATCCATACACTGCGCAGCCAGCACCGTATCGCGTACCACATCCAGCGGTTCGTTATAGGTCGGGATATAGACATCGACCGTCGGCCACAGCTCCATATCATCCGGCAACTGTACGAGTTCGCGTTTCAGCGGCCAGACCGTTTGCAGGTAGCTGAGCAGCAGCATTACCCAGACATAGAGTTCCGCGAGAAACAGCCCCATACCGAGGATGGTTTCAATTTCGGAATTAAAGTGCAGGGTTTGTGTCAGGCGAAAATAGATATAGCGCGTTGAGAGCAGCACCGACATCACCACCATGATCACCGAAATGCTGCGCTTTTTGCTCAAGCCCATTAAACAGAGAATGCCGATGCTGATCAGGCCAAAAATGTACTGCTTTTGGCTGTCCATGGGCGTGATCACCACCAACAGGGCAACAGGCAGCACTGCCAGAACCAGCAAAATAGAGAGAAACTTTTTCATACGTTGCCCGAAGCGTTAGAAGCCTGACATGCGTGGTGAGTTGTGTACCGTGCCGTCACCGATTTTGACGCCCAAAATTCCGGCGACCCGTTTAGCAATCAGTTCGATATCGAACGCCGCGGCGGACGCCGGGCTGAAATCAAATACCGACTGCTGAGAAGCATTGGCTTCAGCGACGCTTTCATCGCGATGCAACACGCCAAGCAGTTGATTGCCCAGACGTTGTTCCATGAACGCAGTAACATCGCGGCTGATTTGCCGACGGTTGTCGCTCTGGTTCACCACAAAGTAGTGACCCGCTTTGCGGTTCAGCACATCGCCGGTAAGACGGTTATTTTCGATATACGGCAGCAGTGAGAGCGAGGCGGTATCGGCCAGCAGCGTGACCAAATGCACATCCGCAAGTCGCGACATCGCTTTCAGCGCCGCAGACGGCCCCGGAGGAAAGTCGGCAACGATAATCAAGCCCGGATAGTTGAGCAGCGTATTCAGGCCGCGCGTCAGAAAATGCTCGTCATTGGTTAAACGCTCATCAAAGGCAACGCGCTGCGCTTCCGTGACATCACCATACGGCAGCACGAAAATATTGCCGCCCGCGGTGAGCACAAACTGGCTCCAGTCGGAGGAATCCGCCGCGCGCGCCACATACCCACGCCCGTCCGACAGCGGTACGCCAAAATGCAAACGCAGCGCGTTTTGTACGTCAAAATCAAGCGCCAGCACTTTGCTGCCTGCGCGGGCAAGGGCGTAGGCCAGATTTGCCGTCAGGGTCGTTTTTCCGACACCGCCTTTCGGCGAACACACACAAATCAACGGCATGAAGCGATCCTTTCTAACAACGAGTGTAAGGGCTGATTTTTTTCCACGCGGGGCTTCTCCTCCGCCGCTTTCGCCGCGAAAAGCCGGGCATAGCTGACGGGAGCCGAAGAAGGATTCGCAGGCGATGGCAGCTGCATAACCGGTGCTACGCTTGCAGGCGCAGGCGCGTAGGCGGCGGCGTTGAACGCCGGAGCCACTGCATCGAGCTGGCTGGCGACGTCTTTTAGCAGAGAGGTTGTTGGCGCAGGTGCAGGCACAACCTCATCCACCGTCGCAGCAAGTTGTTGCGCGGCAAACACCTCAGGATCGACGGATTGCGGGACAGGCAGTGACACATGACCGCCCATCGCCAGCATGGATTCATCCGTGGCGGGAGAAAGTTGGTTAATGATTGCCCAACTGCTCTGGTCTTGTGCGAGGTTCTGTGCAGAGAGATCTTTAAAATCGTGCTGCTGATTGCGAGTCTTATCCTTAAACCTCTGCAAATCATCGTAATGACCCATAGTTATTCTCATGATTTACAAAATAAAATTGCGACCATCACCGTCAGGATTGGTGTCCTGATAGCATCAAGTGATGGGTTTTAATTGTGGCGGTGCGGTTTTACGCGGGTACGAAGTCTTACTTCAGCGATGGTTTTCAGCCTGGTTTTTACGTGCCAAAGTTTAGTAGGGCTAAAACGCTGTTTAATTTCAGCAAATATATAAACATTGGCTATAGATGCGCCATCTTTTTTTCACGCGAAATCTATTAAAGTGTAAATGACGCGATTAAACAAAAATCACCCGGCAACATTCATACTTAAGATAAATCACTTAGTTATAATATCTTTTTTAAATGGTTAAAAAGACAAATACACTATCACCCTTTAAATTATTGTTAATTTTATATTACTATATGAAATATCTGGAAATATTTAGAGTGGTATTAAAACGGAGTATTTCCCCAACTCATTATTCCCGTTGAAATTATTTCACCACGACATTGCCGGCTATTTTTGGAAATTTCTAAATACAACAGGAATGTTTATAAGGAAAGGCCAGCAACGATAATGCCTGATGGCACCACCATCACCGGACCTACAACACTGCGTAGATCCGGTAAACGCCGGGCCACCAGGCATAACGTGGGGATTAAACGTGCGGTTTTTCGCCGTTTTCATCCTGGTCGACGGCGAAGCAAGCCACCAGTTGCCCGCGGTAGTCTTTCAACTGCGGTTGCAACTGCGTGCAAGGGCCGAAACGACGGCTGCAACGGGCGTTAAACGCGCAGCCCGGCGGCGGATTAAGCGGGCTTGGCAGCTCGCCGGTCAGTTTGATACGTTCGCGGCGCTCGTCCGGGTTCAGGCGCGGCGTCGCGGAAAGCAGCGCCTGGGTGTACGGATGTCGCGGGTTCGAGAAAATCTGCTCTTTGGTGCCTTTCTCCACGCAGCGGCCGAGATACATCACCATCACTTCATCGGCAATGTGCTCAACCACCGATAAGTCGTGCGAAATAAAGACGTAAGAGAGCCCCAAATCCTGTTGCAGATCCATCATCAGGTTCAGCACCTGCGCACGCACGGAAACATCCAGCGCGGAAACCGGTTCATCGGCGATCACCACATCCGGATCCAACATCAGACCACGGGCGATAGCGATACGCTGGCGCTGACCACCGGAGAACATATGCGGGTAACGGTCGTAATGTTCGGTTTTCAGGCCGACTTTCGCCATCATCGCCAGCGCTTTTTCCCGACGCGCCTCTTTACTGAGCGACGTGTTGATAAGCAGCGGCTCTTCGAGGATCTGTCCGACTTTTTTACGCGGGTTCAGCGAACCGTACGGGTTCTGAAAGACGATCTGGATTTTCTGCCGACGCAGCTTCTGCGCATGCGGATCGTGCTTGAGCAAATCCTGCCCCTGGTAGTAAAGTTCACCGCCGGTCGGGGTTTCAATCATCGTCAGCAGGCGGCCCAGCGTGGATTTACCACAACCGGATTCGCCCACCACCGCCAGCGTTTTGCCGCGCTCAAGGGTAAACGACACGCCGTCCAGCGCTTTTACCAGACGTTCCGGGGCAAACAGCCCCTTCTTCACCGGGTAGTGTTTTTTCAGGTCGATAGCCTGCAACAGCGGCTGTTGCGAGGTGGCCTCGTGCGTACTCATAGTGTCGGCCTCCCGGCGTCATCGAGTGGGTAGTGACATTTGGACTGACGGCCGCCATCGACGGTGTTCAGTTCCGGCTCCTGCTCGCGGCATTTGTCCGTGGCGTACGGGCAGCGTGGGTTCAGCAGGCAGCCTGTCGGGCGGTCATATTTGCCCGGCACCACGCCCGGCAACGAGGCCAGACGCGCTTTATCCTGCGCAAACTCCGGCAACGCACGCAGCAGCGCCTGCGTGTAGGGATGACGCGGCGCGCGGAAGATATCCTTCGCTTCGCCGGTTTCCACCACCTGGCCTGCATACATCACAATGATTTTGTGCGCCGCTTCCGCCACCAGCGCCAGATCGTGCGTAATCAGGATCAGCGCCATGTTTTCCTTTTGCTGCAATTCCAGCAAAAGCTCGATGATCTGCGCCTGGATGGTCACGTCCAGCGCGGTTGTCGGTTCGTCGGCAATCAGCAGCTTCGGCTGGCAGGCAATCGCCATCGCAATCATCACGCGCTGGCTCATACCGCCGGAAAGCTGGTGCGGGTAAACGTCCAGACGCGAAGCCGGATCGGGGATGCCCACCTGGTTAAGCAGGTCAATCGCCCGTTGCCGGCGGGTTTTCTTATTCCCGCCCTGATGCACCTTAATGGCTTCCATAATCTGGAAACCGACCGTGTAGCACGGGTTCAGACTGGTCATCGGATCCTGGAAAATCATCGCCACTTCGGAGCCCACCAGGCTGCGGCGCTCTTTTTCCGAAATGCGTTTCAGATCCTGGCCGTTAAACTCCAGTTTTTCCGCCATCACGCGGCCCGGGAAATCAATCAGCCCCATAATCGCCAGCGAACTGACCGATTTACCGGAGCCGGACTCGCCCACGATGCCGACCACTTCGCCCTGGCTTACGCTATAGCTTACGCGGTCTACGGCGCGGAATTCGGAGCCAACGTCGCCGAAATGCACCGATAACTTATCTACATTTAATAACGCCATCTCGAGCCTCTTACTGCTTCAGTTTGGGGTCGAGCGCATCACGCAGGCCGTCACCCATCAGGTTAAATGCCAGCACCGTCAGCAGGATCGCAAGACCCGGGAAGGTCACGACCCACCAGGCACTTTGTGCGAACTGCAACACGTCGGAGAGCATGGTGCCCCACTCCGGCGTTGGCGGCTGCGCACCCATGCCAAGGAAGCCAAGGGCGGCCATATCGAGAATGGCGTTGGAAAAACCAAGCGACGCCTGAACAATCAGCGGCGCAAGGCAGTTAGGGAAAATATTGACGAACATCTGGCGCATCGCGCCTGCACCAGCCACGCGGGAAGCGGTGACGTAATCGCGATTCACTTCCACCAGCACCGCGGCGCGCGTCAGACGCACATAGTGCGGCAGGGCCACGAAGGTGAGCGCCAGCGAGGCGTTAACTATCGACGGGCCAAAAATAGCCACCAGCACCAGCGCCAGCAGCAAACTCGGCAGCGCCAGCATGATATCGACGATACGCATAATGATATTGTCGATAACGCCGCCGAAGTAACCAGCGACCAGACCGAGGATAATCCCGGCGATCAGCGACAACACCACCACTAAACAGCCGACCAGCAGCGACAAACGTGCGCCGAACATCAGGCGCGACAGCGTATCGCGGCCAACGTCATCGGTACCGAGGATGTGCGACCAGGTGCCGCCATCCTGCCAGACCGGCGGCGCAAGCAGCGCATCGCGGAACTGATCCGCCGGGTTGTGCGGGGCGAGGACGTTGGCGAACACGGCGATGATCAGCATGATCACCACATAAACCAGCCCGACGACCGCGCCTTTGTTGCGTTTGAAATAGTGCCAGAACTCCTGCAGCGGGGTCATCGGCACCGGTGCGGAGACAACTTTATTTTCAGTGACTTGTGACATGATGGCCCCTTACTTCTTATGCCGAATACGCGGGTTCACCACGCCGTAAAGCAGGTCGACCAGCAGGTTGACGAGGATAATCATCGTCGCGACCAGCAGTACCCCGCCCTGCACCACCGGATAGTCACGGCGTTGCAGTGCATCAATCAACCAGCGCCCCAGACCCGGCCAGGAGAAGATGGTTTCCGTCAGGATCGCGCCCGCCAGCAGTGTGCCGACCTGCAAGCCGATCACCGTCACCACCGGCAGCATGGCGTTGCGTAGAGCATGAACGATGATCACGCGCATACGGGTCAGCCCCTTCGCGCGCGCGGTGCGGATATAGTCCTCACCGAGCACTTCCAGCATCGACGAGCGCGTCATACGCACTATCACCGCCAGCGGAATAGTACCGAGCACGATGGCGGGCAGAATCATGTGCGCAACGGCATCGATGAAGTTTCCGTCCTCGCCCCAGATGGCGGTATCAATCAGCATAAAGCCGGTCAATGGATTGCTGTCGTCGAGGAACACCATATCACTGACGCGCCCGGAAACCGGGGTCAGGTTCAGCTGTACCGAAACCAGCATAATCAGCATCATGCCCCACCAGAAGATAGGCATGGAGTAACCGGTCAGCGCGAGGCTCACGGCGGTGTGATCGAAGATGGAGCCGCGCTTCACAGCGGCCATTACGCCCACCGGAATGCCTACGGCCACCGCGAAAATCATGGCGCAGATGCCGAGTTCCAGCGTCGCTTTAAAACGCGGTACGAACTCGTCCCACACCGGAAGACGGCTTTTCAGCGAAATACCTAAGTCACCATGCAGCACGCCCCACACATAGTTGACGTATTGCTCCCACAGCGGCTTATCGAGACCAAGCTCGGCCAGCAACTGGGCGTGACGCTCAGGAGAGATACCACGCTCACCCGCCATGATCATTACCGGGTCGCCGGGGATCATATGGACAAAGGCAAAGGTGAGAAGGGTGATACCGATAAACGTTGGGATAACCAGCCCCAAACGTCGGAGAATGAACTGCAACATAACCCGGATTCTCAGTAGTGACGCTACGCCTGGCGACGGCGCGTCTGTATTGCTCACAAATGTAAATTCCCCCTCCCCAGAGGGGAGAGGGAAAAGGCACCGTGCTTATTATTCAACAGACACGTTTTCGAAGTGGTGTTTACCTAACGGATCAACCACATAGCCTTTGACTTCTTTACGCACTGGCTCGTAAACGGTGGAGTGAGCGACGATCAGCGCCGGAGCCTGGTCATGCATCACAACCTGAGCCTGTTTGTACAGTTCAACACGCTTGTTGTGGTCGTCGGTGGCGCGCGCCGGTTGAATCAGATCTTCAAACGGCTTGTAGCACCAGCGAGAGTAGTTGGAACCGTCTTTAGCCGCTGCGCAGCTGAACAGGGTCGCGAAGAAGTTATCCGGATCCCCGTTGTCGCCGGTCCAGCCCATCATTACCGCCTGGTGTTCGCCCGCTTTCGCGCGCTTCAGGTATTCACCCCACTCATAGGTAACGATTTTGGCTTGTACGCCCACTTTCGCCCAGTCAGCCTGAATCATCTCGGCCATACGGCGAGCGTTCGGGTTGTACGGACGCTGTACCGGCATTGCCCACAGCTCAACGGTAAAGCCTTTATCCTGGCCGGCTTCTTTCAGCAGCTGTTTCGCCTTCTCAGGATCGTAGGTGTAATCTTTAACGTCGTCGTTATAGCCCCACATGGTCGGCGGGATCAGGTTTTTCGCCGCAACACCCGCGCCCTGGTAAACCGCTTTGATGATCGCTTCTTTGTTCACCGCGTAAGTCAGCGCCTGACGCACTTTCACGTCATCAAACGGTTTCTTCTCGGTGTTGAAGGACATGTAACCGACGTTCAGGCCAGCCTGTTCCATCAGGTTAATGTTTTTGTCCTGCTTCATACGCGCGATGTCAGCCGGGTTCGGGTACGGCATAACCTGGCACTCGTTTTTCTGCAGTTTGGCATAACGTACTGACGCGTCAGGCGTAATGGAGAAGACCAGGCGATCGATTTTCGGCTTGGTGCCCCAGAAACCTTCAAACGCTTTGTACAGAATGCGGGAGTCTTTTTGGTATTGCAGCAGCTGGAACGGACCAGTACCGATCGGATCCAGGTCAACTTTCTCCGGGGTGCCCGCTTTCAGCATGTTGTCTGCATACTCTTTGGACAGAATGGACGCGAAGTCCATCGCCAGGTCAGCCAGGAACGGTGATTCCGGGCGAGTCAGCACGAACTGAACGGTGTTGTCGTCAACTTTCTTCACTTCGCTAATCAGGTCCGGCAGACCCATGCCTTCAAAGTATTCGTAGCTGCCGCCAGAAACTTTGTGGTACGGGTTCTGATCGTTTTTCTGACGATCGAAGGAGAAGACGACATCATCGGCGTTGAATTCACGCGTCGGTTTGAAATCTTTGTTGTCCTGCCACTTCACGCCTTTACGCAGGTGGAAAGTGTAGGTTTTGCCATCGGCGCTGATATCCCACTTCTCAGCCAGACCCGGAATCACTTCCGTGGTGCCAGTTTTGAATTCTACCAGGCGGTTATAGATTGGCACGGAGCTGGCATCGTAAGTGGTACCAGAGGTGAAAAGCTGTGGGTTAAAGCCTTCAGGCGAGCCTTCAGAACAATAAACCAGGGTTTTAGCCTGCACGCTAGCCGCGACGGTCATTGCCACCAGGCTAAGACCGAGCTTCAGCATCCCTGACTTCTTCAAGGAAATACTCATTGATTCTGCTCCAATGTGATATGTGTTGTTACCCATGCAGTGGGTATATCCGACAGCCCTTTATTAGATTTTTACCCGGTCTGGTCGGTTGTGCCCGAAGGCGTTATGAGAGATGGGGATTCCTTTCACAAGGTTGACTGAGTTGCAGTGCAGATTCTCCTTGAAATGCCCCTCACGCCCTACAATCTGTCAACAGAATGTCAAAACGTCAATACAGGTAACCGGGATTTACAACGACGGTGAGAATCGGTAAACAAAGTTAAAAAAAACTTCAGACGCCTGTTTTCAGCAGGGAAATTTGTGCTAGCGGCAAGATGCCAGAATAATGCGCTTATTAATTCTCCGTAATCAGTGATTAACATTCATGCAGATAATGAAAAAATTCTTGCGAAATGCTGAATATCTGAGCGATTAATGCCGCGAACGTTAAAACGCACAGGTGAAAATGCTGCCTCTATCCATAAGCAACGCGAAAAAAGATTCAAACATATATAAAAAAATACAATGGAATATCGCACAAAATAGTGAACTGGCAGCGGGAAATGGGGATAAGGGAGATTTCGGCAAATTTGCCGCTTTGCATTCTGCCAGGTATTACTGCATTAAGCAGGCTTATACATCGCCGTGGCGAAACCGCACGTTGGCACAGGAGGAGTTTCGTTCATCAGGCGTTATGCAGACACATCATCTCTGATGACTCGCCACTGCGTGGCTCATCCTGCGGGCCATTGCTGAAGCAACGTTCTCTCGCTACGCCCGGGTCGAACCTCTGCCCCCGGAGGCTCTCATCCTCTTTCGGGTGCAGAAAGCAAAAAACCCAACCTTACGGTTGGGTTTTTCTGAATTTGGTCGGTGATAGAGGATTCGAACCTCCGACCCCTTCGTCCCGAACGAAGTGCGCTACCAGGCTGCGCCAATCACCGAATGCGGGGCGCATCTTACTGCCGCCGACATGCCCCGTCAATCCCTTCGTGTAAAAAAGCTAACTGACTGGTGATAAAGCCAGCAAGCGGCTTATTTCGCCGTCTGCGACGGCAAATGGCACCAGTTGTTGTTCTCATTAATCCCGCCGTTCGGCGAGGTATAACCCAGGCATCCCATGATGGTGTCGTACAGCTCAACATGGCGGCGCGGCGTTTTAAATGCCGCCTGCTGCTTGAGCTGCGCGAACATCTGCGCCTTCTGCGGATCCTGCAAATATTTGTCCGACATCCAGACCATCATCGGCACGCGGAATTGCTCCGGCGGTGCCATTTTGCGCGGTGTACCGTGCAGATGCTCTTTCTCATTGATTGACTCACCATGATCGGCCGCATAGAACACAATCGCTTTGCGATCGCGCACCTTATCAATCACCGTATCGATAAAGTGATCAACATATGTCACCGAGTTATCGAAGGAGTTAATCAGCTCTTCCTTACTGCACTTATCATCCACGCTCACACACTCTGGCGTCCATTTCGCAAAATTGCGCGGATAGCGCTGCGTATAGTTAAAGTGCGAGCCTTTGGTATGCATAATAATCAATCGCTTACCGCGAGCACCTTTATCCAGCGAGGCCTGCAGTTCATTAATCAGCAGCATATCATCGACGTTTTTGCCACGGTTGCGCGGCTCGGCGCCAATCTGCTCGCGGTACGCAATGTTGTCGGCCATGGTGTTGCTGTAGAACCACATCTCGCTCTGCATAGCGTATAAATCGCTGGAAAAACCGAGCTGTTTCAGTACCGCGAAGACGTTTTGCTCTTTCAGCGTGCGCTGCGGGTTATCATCCGCCCCGCCCTCACGCACAAACATACAGCGCAGGGAGAGTTTGGTCGCGGTATCACAGGAGTAACCACGGAACGCCACCAGGTTTTTCTCCTGCGCCAGTTTCGGCGTGGTATCGCGGGAGTAGCCCAGCATCCCCATATGATCCCAGCGCGTGGTCTCGCCGATGATAAACACCACCATGGTGTCGTCGATATCTTTCGGCGCGACATAAGTAAATTTTTTCGCCGGGTTGATCAGCGATTTGTAGTCGGAAGATTCATCTACCTGGGCCCAGGCATACAAGCCCAGCGCTGAAAGCCAGTTCGATGGCAGATAAGAGTTTGCCACCACGCCGCCATAGCTTGGCATATCGACACCGGACGTCCGCTCCGCGTTTTTCTGCTGCAAGTCGAGCAGGCGAATCGGTCCCCAGACCATTAAACCAGCCAGCAGCACGATGCTCACGCTGCGAATACGCGCGCCCGGTGTGCTCAACTGGCGCAGCAACGTGTCGCGACAGCGGTTACTCCAGATGGAAAGCAACGGCAGTGCGCTGACCAGCACCACCCATGTGATGAGCTGCCAGCCCACCACCTCTTTGGAGAGATCAATATCCGTGGTCATCACCGAAGCGATAATGCCGTAACCGATCACCACGTTAAGAAACGTCATGTAATAGCTGGCGGCGGCGGAGAAAATAACCACCAGCGACGCCAGTACACGCCAGACCCGGCGACCCAGCAGCGACAAAAGGCGTAGCAGAAAGAAGGTGACCAGCACCGTACCAATGAGTTCAACAACCGCCGAGATCCCTTTCAAAACGGTGAACGCTTGTGCATAACCATCAAAGCGACGGTAGAACACAGCGCAATTCATAAACAGACCGATATATATCGCCAGCAGGAAGCTGAGCTTCTGCTGCGTCATCGCTTTGATATAAGTCATGCAAGCAACTCTGAAGAAAGAAAAAAGCACCTGGCGAGCGTTATTCGCTAACGTCCGCAGGGTGATAAAACGCGAAGGAAGTTTTCCTGGAAACTTCAAAAGCGCGCTAAGTAGACCATAGCGGCGCGGAAAAGTGTCATGAGGACGTGCTAACCGGCCATATCTTTACAAAAAATATGGCCGGGGTCAGAAAACCGTAACAGAAATGGGCTATCAGGAGGTGATCACGTTCAGCTTCACATCAATATTGCCACGGGTCGCATTCGAATACGGACAAACGATGTGTGCTTTCTGTACCAGCGCTTCCGCTTCCTGGTGATCCATGCCCGGCAGGTGAATATCCAGCTGCGCTTCAATACCAAAACCGGTCGGCAACGGGCCAATGCCTACCTGTCCTTCAATGTAGGCTTCCTGCGGCACTTTCTTCTTCTCTACCGACGCAACATGTTTCAGCGCCCCCAGGAAACAGGCGGAGTAACCTGCGGCAAAAAGCTGCTCCGGGTTGGTCACTTCACCGCCCGCGCCGCCCATCTCTTTCGGCACGCCCAGCTTCACATCCAGCACGCCATCAGAGGAGGTTGCACGACCATCGCGGCCCCCGGTTGCTTTCGCTTTCGCACGATAAACCACTTTTTCTAAAGACATTTGAGACTCCTTTAGTAGGTAGAACCTGACCAATAAGGATAGTCGCTCTGGCGGGAGTGTGCGGCAGATACAGAAAAACCGCCGACATTGCGGCGGTTTCTGCACTGTTTTACCTTCAGGCGTGCGCTTCTTTGTAAACGCGGCGTTGCGGCTGGCGAATGGTGGTAGAGAGTGCCAGAGAAACAATCAGCAGGGCGAAGATGACGCAGAAGGTGACATAGAAGCCGCCAAACAGCGAAGCAATAATCGACCCGCAGATACTGCCGATACCGAAGCCCAGATAAATCACACCGTAGTTTTTCGCCAGATTGTTCAGGCCGAAGAACTCGCTCACCAGCGACGGGAACACGGTGAGATTACCGCCAAAGTTAAACGCTACGCAGGCGATAGCGGCGAAAAAGGTCATGGCGTTCAGCGGTGCGAACAGCAGCGCCGCCATACCGACCAGAGAAATCAACTGGCCCAGCGTAATCACACGGATGCGGGAAATTTTGTCAGACAGCACTCCCAGCACCAGACGTCCACTGAGGTTAGCGATGGCAATAACGGTCACCGCACTTGCCGCTGTCAGCGAGTCTAAATGCACCATACCCTGCGCGATATCTTTCGCTACACCAATCACATACAGGCCGCTCATGCAGGAGGTCAGGAACATCACCGCCAGCATCCAGTACTGCGGTTTACGCATGGATTGCGCCAGCGTGAAGTCGTTTTCTACTACGCCGTTTGCAGTGGTGACTTTTTGCAGCGGCGCATCGGTCATCAGCATCGCGCCAAAAACGATCATCACCAGTACAATCGCGCCCCAGATCATAAATGTGCTTTCCAGGCCGACGCTGGCTAACAGCTGGCTGTCGATAAATTTAAAACCCAGGCTGCCAAGGCCGTAAGAACCGATGGAGAAGGCGGAGATCAGCCCTTTGCGCTCCGGGAACCACTTCACGCAGTTGGAAAGCGTCAGCAAGTAACCTGCGCCATCCGCCACACCGACCAACACACCGGCGCTCAGCCACAGCATCAGCAGGTTGCTGGAGTGCGCGGTAAGGAAGAAACCCAACCCCAGCAGCAGGCCGGAAGCGATAGTGACGCGTTTTACGCCAAAACGTTCCTGTAATTTCCCGGCGACAGAAGAAGAGAGCGCCAGACCAAGACTCAGCAGGCCAAACGAGAAAGCCACCTGGCTTACCGGCTCGCCCAGTTTTTCCGAAAGCGAGCTATTAAACAGACTCCAGGTATAAACGGACCCTAAGGCAAACTGCGTAATAATGGTGCCGACCAGTGTCAGCCAGCGAGTGTGATGAGCAGATGGTGTATTCATGGCAGTTGTCCTGCAAAAAAAGAGAAGGAATTCACTGCCGACAACAATAACGAAGCGCATTTCACGCCTGGCTAAAAAAGGCATGAAATGCGCGTCAGAAGGAATGAAATGCACGTAAGCGGGAATGAATGGCGCGGGCATCACTTCACGCGCCGAAACCTAAATGTGAGTTAGTACATACTATCGCGATAAAACGCGCGGTGATTGTTTCTTAAGTGTAAAAAGTTTGTTTTAAATAGCGATCAGAACCGCGCACTTACGCCCATACTGTAGAGATAATTTTGCCCAAAGGTGGCATTTTCCGACTGCGACATTGCTGCGTAAGCCGCCAGATGTGGATTCAGCAGCATGTCCGCGCCGAGTGTGACATCCATCCAGTTGCCGTATTGGTTGGCGGCGGTTAAGCGGTAAAGACCAGACTGGCTCTTCCAGACATTTTCGCCAAATTGCTGGTTGAAACTGATTTGCGCCCACGGGCGAAGATCGCCAAAGCGGCTATCCACGCGCCAGCCAAGCGAGCTTACGCTGGCGTGCCACAGCGGATCGCTGTACTGCATGGTGGTCGCGCTGTCGCCAAATTCGTTATACATTGAGGTCATTGAGCCATCGTAATGCCACACCGCAACCGGGCCGGTGGTCACGCTGCTCGCCAGCGGAATATTCAGGCCAATGCTCATGGTGCTGATGGAATCCAGCGGGGTTTCATCGGGCAGATTAAACGCCACGCCGGGCAAGTTTTGCGTCGAGCGGATGCGCTCTTCAAGAATGTCGTTATAACGCGGCTGCCGATCGCTATCCCAGGTGTAGCGTTCGGCGGTCACATTCAGTTTGTCGCTGCCACTGTATTCTTGTTGCCAGGCCGCTGCCGTCTGGCAAAAAAGCAGACAAGCAGGCAGCAGCACCAGCGAAAGGCCACTGCGGTTTATTTTCATCAAGTTGCGACTCCAGAGAAGAGCCGAATTCGGCGTAATTGTTATCGTTGTTTGTTGGGGTCAAGACCCTTTAATAAATATTGTCTTTCTGGGGTGCGCGTCAAGACAGGCAGAGGTTTATTTTACATATCACAGACGGAGTAAGGATATGCAGCGTTGTGGTTGGGTTACTCAGGATCCGCTTTATCTCGCTTACCATGATACCGAGTGGGGTGTGGCGCAAAAGGACGGTAAAAAGCTGTTCGAGATGATCTGCCTCGAGGGGCAACAAGCGGGGTTATCATGGATTACCGTTTTGAAAAAAAGGGAAAACTACCGCAAAGCTTTCCATCAATTTGAGCCTGAACGCGTCGCCGCAATGACCGCCGAAGAGGTAGAAATGTTGCTGCAAGACGCCGGCATTATTCGTCATCGCGGCAAGATTGAAGCAATCATCGGCAACGCCCGCGCCTATCTGGCGATGGCGCAAAACGGCGAGCCATTTTCGGAATTTATCTGGGGTTTTGTTGATAACACCCCGCAACTCACCCAGGCCGCCACGCTGGCGGAAATCCCCACCTCCACTCCGGCGTCAGATGCGTTATCAAAAGCGCTGAAAAAACGCGGCTTCAAATTTGTCGGCACCACCATTTGTTACTCATTTATGCAGGCGTGTGGGCTGGTCAACGACCATATTACCGGCTGTTTCTGTCATCCCGGAGGAAAGCATGATCCGCGCGTGGCGTAGCAAGGATCTGTCGCCGTTGCTCGCGCTGTGGATGGAGAGCACAAGCTTTGCCCATCCGTTTATTGATGTGCGCTACTGGCAGAACAGCGAGGCGCTGGTGCGCGATGCCTATTTGCCGGTGGCAAAAACCTGGGTCTGGGAAGAGAACGGCGAGTTACAAGGCTTTATCAGTGTGATGGACGCGCAGTTTATCGGGGCGCTGTTTGTGCGCCCCGCCGCGATTGGCCGTGGCATTGGCAAAGCGCTGATGGATCATGCCAAACAGCGCTTTAAATGGCTAAGCCTTGAGGTGTATCAGAAAAACGTGCGGGCAGTGAATTTCTATCATGCGCAGGGTTTTCGTATCGAAGATAGCGCCTGGCAGGAAGAAACCCGCCACCCGACGTGGATCATGAACTGGCAGGCGGATCAAACGCCGTCAGCGTAAGCGCCGGCCCCTGATATTTCTCTACCCACGCCAGCGCCGTATTACCGGCGCAGCCATTGCCCAGCCGTGAGCTGGGCAGATCTTTGGTGAGCACATTCACCGCGCCGTTTTTACAGATGCCGCCCGCCGCAGGGTCAAGATCCGGCCACGCGCCTTCGTGAATGCAAATCACGCCAGGTTTAATCCCATCGGTTACCACCGCGCCCGCCAGCACCTGCCCACGTTGGTTCCACACGCGTACCATATCCCCCGCAACAATCCCGCGCGCTTTCGCATCCGCAGGATGCAGCGTAACAGGTTCGCGACCAGCAACAGCATACGTTTCCCGCAGTCGGGAATAGTTAAGCTGGCTGTGCAGGCGATGCGCCGGATGCGCGGAAAGCACCTGTAATTGCTGCGGTTGTGCGTTGCCGTGCCATTCATCCGGCTCCAGCCACATTGGATGCGGCGGGCAATCGGCATAACCGAAGCTGTTAATCCGCTCGGAGAAAATTTCGATTTTTCCGCTCGGCGTTTTCAACGGGTTGGCTTGCGGATCGCGGCGAAAATCCGCAAAGCGAACAAAGCGCGCATTCTGCTCGCTCTCCGGCATTTCAATAAGCTGGTTCGCCTGCCAGAACTCGGCGAACGGCGGCAGCGTCACCTGTTGGCTGGCACCGCGCTCGGCAGCAATGTTGTAAAACGTCTCCAGCCATTGCAGGTCGTTTTTGCCTTCGGTAAAACGCTCGCGACCGCCCGCTTCCCAGCGTTCGCTCAGCTCGGCAAACACCTCCCAGTCATCGCGTGCTTCATATTGCGGCGCGACGACCTGCTTCATCGGCACCAGATGCTGGTTGCTGTAATCACCGGTCATCGTCAGATCGTTACGTTCAAACGAGGTGGTCGCCGGCAACACGATATCCGCGTGTTTCGCCGCCGCCGTCCAGAAGCATTCAGAAATTACCACCAGCTCCGGTTTTTGCCAGGCGCGAATCAGCCGGTTGGTATCCTGGTGATGGGTAAAGTTCGCACCGCCCGCCCACCAGACAAAGCGAATATCCGGGAAGTGGCGATCCATACCGTTGTGCTGATACGGCGCGCCGGGGTTTTCCAGCGCTTCGACAATGCGCGCAACGGGGATTTTATCCACCGCGTCAATGCCATCTTTCACCGTGCCCTGCATTGAGGCCAGCACCGCCGCGCGGCGCGTTGGGTTGCCGCCATTGGCGAAATGGTAAGAGAGACCAAAACCGCCACCGGGCGTACCGATTTGCCCCAGCATCGCCGCCAGCGTCACCAGCATCCAGTGTTTTTGCTCGCCGAACTGCTGGCGCTGCATTCCCCAGCCGGACATCAGCATGGTGGTGTTTTCGTGGAAAAGTGCCGCCAGTTCGCGAATTTTGTCGGCAGTAACGCCACAAATCTCTGCGGCCCACTCGGCGGTTTTTGCCACGCCGTCACGCTCGCCGGTCAGGTAGGCCGCGAACGTGTCATAACCGACAGTGTAGCGGGAGAGGAAATCCGCATCCTGCCAGCCATTTTCCACCAGTGTATGCGCAATACCGAGCATCAGCGCGACGTCGGTTCCCATGTGTGGCGCAATCCACTCCATGCTATCGCCAAAGAAATCAACGGTTTCCGAACGCATCGGATCGATGCAGATCACCCGCTTACCGCTTTTGCGCAGCGCATCGAAATAGGGAATGCCCTGCTCGTCGGTAGCGTTCCAGGCTATTTTCAGCGTGTTAAGCGGGTTAGCGCTCCACAGCACCACCACTTCGCTGTGTTCGAGGATAAGCGGCCAACTGGTTTGCTGCTGATACACTTCGTTGCCGCCAACGACATGCGGCATGATCGCCTGCGCCGCACCAGTAGAGTAATCGCCCAGATGCCCGGTATACCCTCCGGCAAGGCTCATATAGCGTTGTAACAAGGTCGCCGCTTTGTGCAGCACGCCGTTGGAACGCCAGCCATAAGAACCGGCGAAAATCGACGACGGACCGTAAGTTTCACGGATACGCTGGTGCTGCTGATGAATCAGCGTCAGCGCTTCATCCCAGCTAACGCGCACAAACTCATCCTGGCCGCGCACACCCTGCGGGCTGGAAGGTGAAGCGAGAAATCCTTTACGCACCATCGGATAGCGCACGCGCGTTGGGCTGTGGACCTGATCCTGCACAACGGTTTGCAGTGAGTTGGGGTGACGCGTCGGCAGCGCGCCGCGCGAAGCGAGCACCTTTTCGCCATCGGTGTCGACCAGCATCGGCCCCCAGTGGGCAGCCGTGAGAACAGTTTTGATTGCAGAGTTTGCCAACGCGTGCTCCTGGATAGGTTGCAGGTGGTGTCGATTTTGTTTTGCGCTCTATCATCCACAGCAGCAGCGCGATAGCAAAGAATTAAACGTCATTACGCTCACACTGCGGGTGATAAGCCTCGCTTAGTGCTTGATTGCGCGCTATTTCGCGCTAAGGTGTGGGCAACCATTCACGGTGAGGGAAGCAACCATGGCGAAAACGGCGCGGCCAACAATCAGCGATGTCGCGAAAGCGGCAAAAACGGGAAAAACCAGTATTTCACGCTACCTGAATGGTGAAAAACATCTGCTTTCCGCCGCGCTGCTGGCACGTATTGAGCAGGCGGTTGCCGATCTCGACTACCGCCCAAGCCTGATGGCGCGCGGGTTAAAGCGCGGTCGTACCCGCCTGATTGGTCTGATCATTGCTGACATCACTAACCCCTATTCGGTGCATGTGCTGAGCGGCATTGAAGCCGCCTGTCGCGAAAAAGGGTTCACACCGTTGATGTGTAACACCAACAATGAAGTCGATCAGGAGCTGCATTACCTCGACCTGCTGCGCAGTTACCAGGTGGAGGGCATTGTGGTTAACGCTGTAGGGATGCGCGAAGAGGGGCTAAACCGGCTGCAACAATCCTCGCTGCCGATGGTGCTGATTGACCGCAAAATCCCCGATTTCGCCTGCGATGTGGTTGGGCTGGACAACACCCAGGCTGCCACCACCGCCACTGAGCACCTGATTGAACAGGGCTTCGAAGCGCTGTTGTTCCTGAGTGAACCGCTGGGCTCGGTGAATACCCGCCGCGAACGGCTGGCCGCGTTTCGCGCAACGCTTGCCCGTTACCCCGGCATGGTGGCGGAAAACGCCGAAATTGTGCTGCATGAAGCCGCGCAGCTCGATAATACCCTGCGCCAGTTCCATGCCAGCCACCGGGGAATGCGCAAAGCTGTTATCTCCGCCAACGGCGCGCTCACCCTGCAAGTGGCGCGTTCACTAAAACGTATCGGCCTGAACTGGGGCAGCGACATTGGTCTGCTCGGTTTCGATGAGCTGGAGTGGGCCGAGCTGGCAGGCGTTGGCATCACCACCCTCAAACAACCGACCTGGCAAATTGGCTTTGCCGCCGTCGAGCAAGTCGTGCGGCGCATTGAAGGCCATAGCGACACGGTTCGCGAGCACGTTTTTTCCGGCGAACTGATCGTGCGCGGTTCTACAGCGCGTTAAATATCCTTCGTGATGACGATCATAATTCCGGCACAGTGCACTTTTCTTTGGAACCGGTTCCATCTAGCGTTAAAGACATACGAAAGCGAGAAAGTCGCCCGGGAGTCGGACAATGCAGAGAAAAATTATCGTCGTCACCGCCGCTTACGGCCACACGCGCATCGAGGCGCTGGGTGGGCAAATTGCCCTGCTGCCGATTATTGCCGAAGCCGGAGCCGACGGCGTTGAGATCCGCCGCGAGCTGTTAAGCGAAGAGGCGTTAACCCATCTGGCCTCGCTGGCCTTCGCCATCGACCTGCACAACCTGCAAGTCTGTTATTCCGCGCCGGAAGCGCTGTTCGAAGCGGATGGCGCACTGAACCCGCGCTTACCGGCCCTGCTGGCAGAAGCGCAGACGCTGAAAGCCCAGTGGTTAAAAGTCTCGCTCGGCCACTTTCGCCATCACGCTACGCTCGAAACGCTGCGCGACTGGCTGGCGACCAGCCCGGTGCCGCTGGTGGTGGAAAACGACCAGACCGCCTGCGGCAAGCTCGCGCCGATGCTGCGCTTTAAAGCCGCCTGTCATACGTTGGCTCTGCCGGTGAGTTTAACCTTCGATACCGGTAACTGGCTGTGGGTTGGTGAAACACCTGAAAACGCCGCACGCCAGCTTGCGCCTGCGGTCAGTTATATCCATGTCAAAGCCGCTGTGACCCATGGCGACAGTTTCCGCGCCGTACCGCCGGACACTGCCGATGCCCGCTGGCTGGCGCTGCTGAATAACTTACCGGCCGATGCGCCGCGCGGTATCGAATTCCCGCTTGAGGGCGAGGATCTGACCGCCGTTACCCGTCATTACGTTAATTTGTTACGCGAGGAGTCCCATCATGCATAAACCGCTGGATGTCATCACGATTGGCGAAGCGATGGCGATGTTTGTCGCCAGCGAAACCGGCGATCTGGCCGATGCCGGACAGTTTATCAAGCGGGCGGCAGGCGCGGAGCTGAATGTCGCCACCGGGCTGGCGCGCCTGGGTTTGCAGGTCAGTTGGGTAAGCCGCGTCGGCGATGACAGCTTCGGGCGCTTTATCCTCAATACGCTGCGTAAAGAAAATATCAGTACCGCTGGCGTGACGCTCGACGGGCGTTATGCCACCGGCTTTCAACTGAAATCTAAAGCCGAAAATGGAACCGATCCCATCGTAGAGTATTTCCGTAAAGGCTCGGCGGCCAGCCACCTCTCGACAGACGATTTTCACGCGGCGCTGTTTAACGAAGCCCGCCATTTACACCTCAGCGGTGTGGCGGCGGCGCTGTCCGCCTCCTCTTACGCACTGCTGGAACATGCTGCACAAAGCATGAAAGCGCAGGGCAAAACCATTTCATTTGACCCTAATCTGCGACCGGTGCTGTGGAAAAGCGAAGCGGAGATGGTGGAAAAGCTCAACCGCCTCGCCTTTCAGGCCGACTGGGTTCTGCCAGGGTTGAAGGAGGGGATGATTCTGACGGGCGAAAACACGCCGCAAGGGATTGCCGATTTCTATCTGCAACGCGGCGTCAAAGCGGTGGTGATCAAAACCGGTGCCGATGGCGCGTGGTTTAAAACCGCCAGCGGAGAACAGGGCGCCGTTGCGCCAGTAAAAGTGGAGAACGTCGTCGATACGGTCGGTGCCGGGGACGGCTTCGCCGTGGGTGTAATAAGCGCCCTGCTGGAAGGCAAAACCTTGCCCGAAGCGGTACGCCGCGGTAACGCCATCGGCGCGCTGGCTATCCAGGTGCCGGGCGACAGCGAAGGATTGCCAACCCGTGCGGAACTGGGCGCGCTGTAACGCACCCTGCCGCCAAAACATGATTCACCGCTCTGTACCCTACAAACAGGCGGTTACCACCTCAACCACAGAGGCAACCTTATGAACGCTACAAATTCAACAAAACGCTGGCTGTATATCATGCCGATCGTGTTCATTACCTACAGCCTGGCCTATCTCGATCGCGCCAACTTTAGCTTTGCTTCCGCTGCCGGGATTAACGACGATTTAGGCATCACCAAAGGCGTCTCCTCGCTATTAGGCGCGCTGTTCTTTCTTGGCTACTTCTTTTTCCAGATCCCGGGTGCGGTGTACGCCGAACGCCGCAGCGTGCGCAAGCTGATCTTTATCTGCCTGATCCTGTGGGGCGGGTGTGCATCGTTAACCGGCATGGTGAGTAATATCCCGATGCTGGCCGCCATCCGCTTTATCCTCGGCGTGGTGGAAGCCGCCGTGATGCCCGCGATGCTTATCTATATCAGCAACTGGTTCACCAAGTCCGAACGTTCACGCGCGAACACGTTCCTGATCCTCGGTAATCCGGTGACCGTGTTGTGGATGTCGGTGGTGTCCGGTTATTTGATCCAGTCCTTCGGCTGGCGCGAAATGTTCATTATCGAAGGTATTCCGGCGGTGATTTGGGCGTTCTGCTGGTGGGTGCTGGTAAAAGATAAACCCGCGCAGGTGAACTGGCTGTCGAACAGTGAGAAAACCGCGCTGCAAACCCAGCTTGATAAAGAACAACAGGGCATTAAAGCGGTACGCAACTACAGCGAAGCCTTCCGCTCACGCAATGTGGTACTGCTGTGCCTGCAATATTTCGCCTGGAGTATTGGCGTCTATGGGTTTGTCCTGTGGCTGCCATCGATTATTCGCAGCGGTGGTGAAAACCTGGGCATGGTGGAAGTCGGCTGGCTCTCCGCCGTGCCTTACCTGGCGGCGACGCTGGCGATGATCCTCGCCTCGTGGGCATCCGACAAGCTGCAAAACCGCAAACTGTTCGTCTGGCCGCTGCTGCTGATTGGCGCGTTTGCCTTTATCGGCTCATGGGCGGTTGGCGCGAACCACTTCTGGGTCTCTTATTCACTGCTGGTGGTTGCTGGCGCGGCGATGTACGCCCCTTATGGACCTTTCTTCGCCATTATTCCTGAAATGCTGCCGCGCAATGTCGCCGGTGGGGCGATGGCGCTCATCAACAGTATGGGCGCGCTGGGCTCCTTCTGCGGCTCCTGGGTGGTGGGTTATCTCAACGGCGCCACCGGCAGCCCGTCCGCATCGTACATTTTTATGGGGGTGGCGCTTTTCGCCTCCGTATGGCTTACTTTAATTGTTAAGCCTGCTAACAATAAGCAGATTCCGGCAGGCGCACCATCACAAGGGAGAACCGCATGAAGCCATCCATCATCCTGTACAAAGCCTTGCCCGATGATTTGCTGCAACGTCTGGAAACGCATTTCACCGTGACCCGCGTGGCGAACCTGAAACCAGAAACGGTGGCGCAACACGCTGAAGCCTTCGCCAACGCGCAAGGGTTGCTGGGTTCCAGCGAAAAAGTGGACAGCGAACTGCTGGAGAAAATGCCGCAGCTACGTGCCACGTCGACGGTCTCGGTAGGCTATGACAACTTTGATGTGGATGCGCTGAACGCGCGTAAAATCCTGCTGATGCACACCCCGACCGTGCTGACGGAAACGGTCGCCGATACCATTATGGCGCTGGTGCTGAGCAGCGCGCGCCGCGTGGTGGAAGTGGCTGAGCGGGTGAAAGTGGGCGAATGGACATCCGGCATTGGACCAGACTGGTTTGGTGTTGATGTGCACCATAAAACGCTGGGTATTATTGGCATGGGGCGCATCGGGCTTGCGCTGGCACAGCGCGCGCACTTCGGTTTCGGCATGCCGATCCTCTACAACGCGCGTCGCCACCACACCGAGGCGGAAGAGCGCTTCCAGGCCCGCTATTGCGATTTAGACACGCTGCTGAAAGAGTCCGATTTCGTCTGCCTGGTGCTGCCGCTGACGGACGAGACGCATCATCTGATTGGCAAGAAGCAGTTCGAGATGATGAAAAAATCGGCCATCTTTATTAATGCCGGGCGCGGCCCGGTAGTTGATGAAGCGGCGCTGATCGACGCGCTGAAAAACGGCGAGATCCACGCCGCCGGGCTGGATGTCTTTGAGCAAGAGCCACTGCCGGTTGATTCGCCATTGCTGTCGCTGCCCAATGTCGTGGCGCTGCCGCACATCGGTTCTGCAACTCATGAAACGCGCTACAACATGGCGGAGTGCGCGGTAGATAACCTGATCGACGCGCTGAACGGTAAGGTTGAGAAAAACTGCGTTAACCCGCAAGTGGCGCGCTAACGCAAAGCGCAATAAAAAAGAGGCGAACCTGTCGCCTCTTTTTTTTGCCTGCGCCGGATTACTGCTGCGTGGCGGTAACGGCTGCTGTCCAGGCCTGGTTGAACGCCTGATGCTGCGCGGCCAGCGGCGCAATCAGCGCGTTATACTGGCTGGCCTGCTGCGACGTCGGGAACTGAATGCCGTTGGCAACAAAGCTCACCTGTGTGTCCTGTTGAGCAATAAAATCACCTACCTGAACCAGTTGCTGGGTAAATACTTGCGCCGCCGGGATCAGCGGTTGCAAAGCATTTGCCGGATTAGTGACCACTTTGGTAAACACCTGATCGTAAACCGGTTTCAGATCGTCAGCCTGTTTTAACGCGGCATGCGACGCATCGGCCTGCATTTTTGCGTTTTGCAGTTGCTGGCTCAGCACGCCCAGCGAACCGTTGGCCTGGCGAAGCGGTTCACGCTGCGTCATATAATCCTGCGGCACGCGGATAGCATTAACGCTGTCCACCACCGGACGCAGACCGGAGTCCATCGCCTGGTTAACCTGCTGGGAATAGCCATAAATCACAGCATAATCAGAGACAAACGGACCAAACTGTTTCTTCTGATCCGCCGTCAGCGCGGGCAGTCGTTCGCTGCTGCGCATGGCCGTATTTTGCAGGAAATCGATAAACGCCTTGCGCTGATCGCCTTCTTTGTCGAAACACCCACTCAGGCTTACTACCATTAATAACGCCGCAAGAGGCGCGAACCAGCGAGAGCAGGACTTTCCTGTCGCCATTTTGTTACTCCTTTCACCCATAAAAGCGCATACCGGCACACGCGTGCCTGAAGGCTTACAAGAATAGTCCAGGTCTGCTTCGCAAGATACCCCTTCAATGCATTCTTAAACGCGCGAAACCGACCTGGCATGAAATTTTCCGCGAATCGGTACAGATTATTCTTAATCGAAAATTCTGCTGAAGGTTTACAAAAATATACTGAATAAAAGCAGCCTGAGCGTAATCAAGCAATTAAGCGGTAACGGAAAGTCAAAACGTGCATTTCAACAGCATCAAAACGTTTCGACGCATAAATAATCACTGGCGCAACCACCACACCAGGAATTTTCACGACTATTCTTAATGAGCTGTATCACGATCCCGCTGTGTGATTTTACGAGGAGTTCTCGATGGAATATAAAGATCCAGAATTTGAGCTGTTGAGCAGCCTGGAACAAATTGTTTTTAAAAATGACGTAACGCAGCCGGTAACCCTGAGCAAGAAGCAGAATTACTTTAGTGACTTTGAACAATTGCGACGTGGAACCGGGCTTAAAATTGATGACTTCGCTCGTGCCATGGGAGTCTCAGTATCGATGGTGCATGAATGGGAATCACAACGTATAAAACCCACTGCCACCGAGATGAAACTGATGCGTCTGATTCATGCGAACCCAACGCTCAGTAAGCAGTTAATTGAATAAATAGTGATGGTAGAACCCCCGATAATCCGGGGGTTAATGTCCACCTTACTCCGCTTCGCAGTACCAGCCCTCTTGCCGCCATACCAGACTGTGCGTAAGCTTTAATCCCTGAAGAAATGACGCATCATGAGACACCACCAGCATCGCGCCAGAAAATGTCGCGAGTGCCGCTTCAATCGCCTGCGTTGACGCCAGATCGAGGTGGTTCGTCGGCTCATCCAGCAGCAGCAACTGCGTGGCATCACGCCGCCACAGTACGCACGCCAGCGCCGCTTTTAAACGCTCCCCGCCGCTCAGCGCCGCCATCGGTAACACCACTTTATCTGCCCCCAGTTGCAGTTGCGCCAGGCGGGTGCGCAGCAGGCCCTCCTCCATCGGCGTATCGCCAGAATTGAGATGTGCCAGCACCGACAACGAGAGATCGAGCTGCGATAAGTGCTGATCGAGGTACGCGCAGGTAACCGCGCGCTGGCACAGCCCGGCGCGGGGAGCCAGCTCACCGAGGATCACTTTCAGCAGCGTCGATTTACCGCAACCATTCGGCCCGCGCACCGCTACGCGCATCGGGCCGTCCATTCGCCAGTTAAGCGGAGGAAGCGCTACGTGCGGCAGCAGCACATCCTCCATCACCAGCACCTGCTTACCTTCAGGAAGATGGCTGCCAGGCAGCGTAAACAGTACCGGCATCTCCTCTTCCACCCGCTCGCGCGCCTGGTTAACGGCGGTGTTAAGGGTGTCATTCTGGTCGCGGTGCTGCTTGCGCCAGCTATCGGGGCGCTCTTTCGCCGCGTTCTTGTATTTCACGCGTTCAAACGAGGCGATATTTAACGAATCCACCGTTCGCAGCGTCTGCGCCGAGCGCCGCTGGCTGGCATCATGCTCTTTTTGCATCCTGCTGCGGGTACGGCGACGCTCGTTGACGGCGTGTTCAAGCATTGCCCGCGCGGCTTGCTGTTCCGCATCGCGCTGGCGCTGATAGTCGTCATAATTACCGCCATAACTGCGCAACCCGGCTGGCGTGAGCTCAAGAATGCGCGGCATCAGCGCCAGCAATTCGCGATCGTGAGTCGCCACCAGCGCCCCACCGTTTCGCTGCGCCAGCTGTGCGTAAAACCACTCACGCCCCTGCCTGTCGAGGTGGTTGGTCGGTTCATCCAGCAGCAGATAACCTGTCCTGGCGATAAACGCACTGCATAACAGTGCCCGCACGCGCTCGCCACCGCTCAACGTAATGGCAGGCCTATTCGGGTCAAAAGCGGGAAGTCTGGCGTCAGAAAAAGCCGCTGCCAGGCGTTCCGGCAGATCCCAGTAGCCTTCAAGTTTGTCGAGATCGTCGGGCTGGTAAGCGCCCTGTTCGACGCGCTCGCGGGCCGCGAAAACGTCTGTGTAACCAAGCAGTTCCGCAAGCGTGGTATGCGCGGAAACCGCGTGCTGCTGTGCAACATACGTATGCGTGCCGAAGCGTTCGATATGCCCGCCGGCAGGCGTGGCTAGCCCGGCCAGCAGACGGAGTAATTGTGTTTTGCCCACGCCATTGCGCCCCACCAGGCCGCACAGTGACGGTTCAAGGGAGAGGGTAAGCGGGCCAAAAAGCGTCTCGCCCGTCGCGAACTGACAGGTGAGCTGATGCAAAATAAAAGCGGGGATCTGGGCGCAATGAGCCATAAGCACTCCTGAATGAAATCAATACATCCCCTGCCGACGCCTGCGCGTTTAGCAAGGATCCGAGTTCATCAGTCGTGTTTGTTCATTTTCAGAAAGCGCTCCGGTGAGACGAGAAGTTCGTCGCGGCAAAGAATAGCCGCATCATCTGCCCTCTTCAAGGCTAAATTTTCACCATCTCGTCATAAAGAGGCTAATCATTTGCATGTTATTGCCGATGAATATGGTGACTTAACCAAAAGCAGCAGGCCGTGCGTGTAAACCGGGAAGAGAATTTAACAAAGGAAAATACGAAACAGCGCGTTATGTGAAACATAACGATGTTGAGACGTGAAGCCGCATTCATCAGGGAAGAGAGCCACCCCGGGCGCTGTGCATTGTCCTTTTCAGGCAATGAATCACCAGACGAGAATGAATGATGTCGAAATATATCCTGATTGTCGATGACAGCCGCCTGTCACGCATGATTTCACGCCAGTATGTGCTCAGCCTGCACAAGGACTGGAAAATCGACGAAGCCGGAACGGGCGAAGAGGCGATCGAACTGGCATCGGCGCACACACCTTTTGCGATCCTGCTGGATGTAAACATGCCGGGTATTGGCGGCATGGAAACCGCTTCGCGCATCCGCCAGACGCACCCAGGCACGCATATCATTCTGCTCACCGCCAACGTTCAGCACTCCATACAAACCGCTGCGCAAACGCTCGGTCTTGGCTTCCTGCCAAAACCGCTGAAAGAGCCGCAACTCCACGCGTTGTTGAACGATCTGGAGGCACATCCATGAGCGAATTGCCGGATATCAGCGAAATTGAAACCGACAGCCTGATGGAGATTTTCAACATCGGTGTCGGTCAGGCCGCCGCCGCGATGAGCAATATCGTCAATGAAGAAGTGCGTATGTCGGTGCCGACGATCCGCTTTACGCCGCGCTCTGAAGCCGCTGAAGAGTTAGGCGCGGGCATCTCGTTATTCGGTATTAGCCAGCACTATCAGGGCGCGTATGCCACCGAAGCGATTTTGATGTTTCCTGAAGCCGCCAGTTTTGAAATTGTGCGCATGATGGTCGGCGACCTGATCCCCGCGCATGAGTTGGGCGAGATGGAACGCGAAGCGATAAGCGAAATCGGCAATATTGTGCTCAACGCCTGCGTAGGGACGCTGGCCAATATGTTCCAGAAAGAGCTGCAAGGTTCGCTGCCCGTCGTTCGTGTGGGCAGCAGCAAGCAGATCCTCAATCCGAATAAAGATGACAACGACCCGCTGGTGATGATGCTGCGTATCGATTTTGCGCTTGAGCGCCAGCAGATTCAGGGATATCTCGCCTTTATCCTTGATATGTCCGCGCTGCGTGACTTACGTGAACAGATCCGGCTTTATATCAGCCGCGTAGAAACCGGCAGTGTTCCAGACGGAATGCATTGAAAATGAAAGATACGTTGCTGTTTGATGCCTTTTCATCTTTAAGCCTCGGTGTGATCATTGTTGATGCACACTACCGTATCGCCCTGTGGAACGCGTGGTTAGAAACGCACACCGGGCGTGCGGCCTGCGACACGGTTGGTGAGGATTTTTTTAGCGTATTTCCCGACCTGGTGTATCACCGTGTCGGCGATGCGATTCGTCAGGCTATTGGCCACAATTTATCTGCCCTGCTTTCGCAATCTTTGCACCGTTCACCCTTCCCGCTCTACGCCGAACCGTCACGCCCCGGCGCGCGCCTGAGCCAGGCGGTCACCATTGTGCCGTTAGGCGAGACGGAACGTTATTGCCTGATTCAGATAGTCGATGTTACCGCCGCCGTGCGCCGCGAATCCTTACTGCGTGAACAGGCGCATGAGCTTTTATCGCAATCGCTGTCCGATGGGCTTACCGGCGTGGGTAACCGCCGTTATTTCGATCTGTGCATTGAGCGTGAATGGCGCGCCAGCAAGCGCAATAACAAGCCGCTGTCGCTGCTGCTGATTGATGTGGATTATTTCAAACTTTATAACGACTGCAATGGTCACCAGCGCGGTGACGAGTGCTTACAGCAAATCGCCACCGCGATGCGCGGCGCGCTGAAAAACCCTGCCGATGTCCTGTTCCGTTACGGCGGCGAGGAGTTCTGCGCCCTGTTACCTGAAACCCGCTGTGCTGATGCCGTTGAGCTCGCCGAGACACTCCGCACCAGCGTCCAGTTGCTGGATTTGCCCCACGCCAGTTCCCCTGGCGGTATCATCAGCGTCAGTATTGGCGTCGCCAGTCTTTGCCAGAAAAGCCACACTGAGTACGGGCAGCTTATCCAGAGCGCCGACAATGCGCTGTATGAAGCCAAACGCGCAGGCCGTAACAACGTTCGCGTCAATTCGACGTTTACGACGTTCGACCCTTACCCCGGCGAACAAAACACGCCACAGCCCTGACGCCAGACATAAAAAAACCCGCCGCAGCGGGTTTTTTATTGCCATGACGATTACTGCAGCAGAGAGATATCCGCCACCTGCAGGAACAGTTCACGCAGTTTAGACAGCAATGTCAGACGGTTGATACGCACGTCTTTGTCGTCGGCATTCACCATCACGTTCTCAAAGAACTCATCCACCGGCTCGCGCAGCTGCGCCAGTTCGATTAATGCGTCCTGATAACGGCCTTCGGCAAAGTACGGCTGCAGCTTATCGCGCAGCACCACCAGGTTACCCGCCAGCTTAATTTCCGCCGCTTCTTTCAGCACCGAGGCGTGAACGATATCGTTCAGCGTCTCATCGGATTTCGCCAGGATATTGGAAACGCGCTTGTTCGCTGCCGCCAGCGCCGCCGCTTCGTCGAGCGTACGGAAGTGCGAAACCGCCTTCATACGCGCATCGAAATCTGCCGGTTTGGTCGGACGACGCGCCAGCACCGCCTGAATGGTATCCACGCTGTAGCCTTCGTCCTGATACCAGGCACGGAAACGGCCCAGCATAAAGTCGATCACATCATCGACCACTTTCGCGTTGGTCAGCTTGTCGCCGTACAGACGCACCGCTTCTTCGGTCAGGGTTTGCAGATCCAGCGCCAGGTTCTTCTCAACGATAATACGCAGCACGCCCAGCGCCGCGCGGCGCAGTGCGAACGGGTCTTTATCGCCTTTCGGATGCTGCCCGATACCGAAGATCCCCGCGAGGGTGTCCATCTTATCGGCAATCGCCAGCGCGCAGGCGATCGGGTTTGACGGCAGTTCATCACCGGCAAAACGCGGCTGATACTGCTCGTTCAGCGCCACAGCAACATCTTCTGCTTCGCCGTCGTGACGCGCATAGTGCATGCCCATCACGCCCTGGGTGTCGGTGAATTCGAACACCATGTTGGTCATCAGGTCGCATTTGGAAAGCAGGCCCGCGCGCGTGGCGTGATTCACATCCGCGCCAATCTGCCCGGCAATCCAGCCCGCCAGCGCCTGAATACGATCGGTCTTGTCGCGCAGCGTACCCAGTTGTTGCTGGAAGAGCACAGTTTGCAGACGTGGCAGATGATCTTCGAGGCGTTTTTTACGGTCGGTATTGAAGAAGAACTCGGCATCCGCCAGACGCGGGCGCACCACTTTTTCGTTACCGGAGATAATCTGCTGCGGATCTTTCGATTCGATGTTAGCGACGAAGATAAAGTTCGGCAGCAGTTTGCCGTCGTTGCCATACACCGGGAAGTACTTCTGGTCACCTTTCATGGTGTAAACCAGCGCTTCCGCCGGAACGGCGAGGAATTTCTCTTCGAACTTCGCGGTCAGCACCACCGGCCATTCCACCAGCGAGGTCACTTCTTCCAGCAGGCTGTCGCTCAGATCGGCATTACCGCCAATCTTACGCGCCGCTTCTTCTGCATCCGCTTTGATTTTCGCTTTACGCGCGTCGTAATCGGCGATCACTTTGCCGCGCTCCAGCAGAATTTGCGGGTACTGATCGGCGTTATCGATGGTGAACTCCGGCTCGCCCATAAAGCGGTGGCCGCGAATCACGCGATCGGACTGAATACCCAGAATGGTTGCCGGAATAACGGTGTCGCCCAGCAGCAGCGTAACGGTATGAACCGGACGAACAAACGTCACATCCGACGCGCCCCAGCGCATCAGTTTCGGGATCGGCAGCTTGCCAAGCGAGTTAGCAATCATGTTCGGCAGCAGCGTTTCCACGCTTTCGCCTTTGACATGCGCACGATAGAGCAGCCATTCACCTTTGTCGGTGGTCAGACGCTCAGCCTGATCGACAGTGATGCCGCAACCACGCGCCCAGCCTTCAGCCGCTTTGCTCGGCTTACCTTCCGCGTCAAACGCCTGGGCAATTGCCGGGCCGCGTTTTTCAACTTCGCGATCCGGCTGGGAAGCCGCCAGTTTCGCGACTTTTACCGCCAGACGGCGCGGCGCGGCGAACCACTGCACGTCGCCGTGGGTGACACCCGCCGCATCCAGCTCAGCGGTAACGTTGGCAGCGAAGGACTCGGCCAGGCTGCGCAGGGCTTTTGGTGGCAGCTCTTCGGTGCCGATTTCCACCAGGAAAGTTTTCTCAGACATGGCCGCCTCTTATTTATTTCTGTTACACATCGGGAAGCCAAGGGCTTCACGGGAAGCGTAATACGCTTCAGCCACTGCTTTGGTCAGCGTGCGGATGCGCAGAATATAGCGCTGACGTTCCGTCACGGAGATGGCTTTACGCGCATCCAGCAGGTTGAAGCTATGGGCGGCCTTCAGAATGCGCTCGTAGGCAGGCAGCGGCAGCGGGTTTTCCAGCGCCAGCAGCTGCTGCGCTTCTTTTTCATACTGCTCGAAGCAGGTGAACAGGAAGTCGACATCCGCGTATTCGAAGTTGTAAGTGGATTGCTCCACTTCGTTTTGATGGAACACGTCGCCGTAAGTGGTTTTACCCAGCGGGCCGTCGCTCCAGACCAGGTCGTAAACGCTGTCCACGCCCTGAATGTACATCGCCAGACGTTCCAGACCGTAGGTGATTTCACCGGTAACCGGTTTACACTCCAGACCGCCAACTTGCTGGAAGTAGGTAAACTGCGTCACTTCCATGCCGTTCAGCCACACTTCCCAGCCCAGACCCCAGGCACCCAGCGTCGGGTTTTCCCAGTTGTCTTCCACGAAACGAATATCGTGAATGGTCGGATCCATACCCAGCTCTTTCAGTGACCCGAGGTACAGCTCCTGAATGTTATCCGGAGACGGTTTAATCACCACCTGGAACTGATAATAGTGCTGTAAACGGTTCGGGTTTTCGCCATAGCGTCCATCGGTCGGACGGCGGGAAGGTTGCACATACGCGGTTGCCATCGGTTCTGGCCCCAGCGCGCGCAGGCTGGTCATTGGGTGCGATGTACCGGCGCCCACTTCCATGTCCAGAGGTTGAACAATGGTACAGCCCTGACGAGCCCAATAATCCTGTAAGGTCAGGATCAGACCCTGAAAGGTCCTGGTATCAAACTTTTGCATATTCTTTCGTGCTGGATACGTGTGGATTTAAAGGAAGCGCCCAGTATACCCGCTGGCTGCAAGATATACAGTACGAAACGGGTTTGTTTAAGGAAAATTGGGGAAAGCACGCGCCGTCGGGCGGGAATCTGGCGGTTTAGCGCATCGAAAGGTGCAAAAATTGGCCTTCCGCGTCAAAAGTGCAGACAAAGGCTTCCCGGCGCGGCGTCATGCCCCGCATTTCATAGCTGCCCTGAAATTGTTCAAAGCCAGTGACATCAATTTGCTGTACGCCGGTGTTGTAACGGCGAGCGGCGTTTTGTCTGCACAAATTTTCCATATCCAGCGAATGTTCGGGGCCAGGTCTGGCTTTTTGCGCTTGCTGCGCGGGAATATCTGCAGAGGCGCTGCAGCCAGCTAATAGCAGCACCAGCGCGGGGACAATACACTTCATCATTTTTATCACTGCCTGCTCGCGGGCTGTTATTTTTAAAGGCGGGGAATGCAAATTTTGCAAATCTGCGCAAAACGCACAAGCAAGAGCGGTAAAACTCAGAATTATCTAATGAGATGGGCGGATAATCTTACAGTCTGAGGGAGTTGTCTTTAACGTGAACACAGAGGAACTGATGCAGTCGAAAATTTACTGGATAGATAATCTGCGAGGGATAGCCTGTTTAATGGTAGTGATGATCCATACCACTACCTGGTACATCACCAATCCCGCCAGTATTACCACTTTCGACTGGAATATCGCCAATATCCTCAACTCCGCTTCCCGCGTCAGCGTGCCGCTGTTTTTTATGATTTCCGGCTACCTCTTTTTTGGCGAACGCAGCGCACAGCCGCGCCACTTCTTGCGCATCGCGCTTTGTCTGGTGTTCTACAGCCTTATCGCCCTGCTCTATATCGTGCTGTTCACCTCGATTAACAGCGAGCTGTCGTTGAAAAACCTGCTGCAAAAACCGGTGTTTTATCACCTGTGGTTTTTCTTCGCCATTATCGTCATTTACCTGGTGTCGCCATTGATTCAGGTGAAAGCGCTCAGCGGCAAAATGTTGCTGGCATTAGTGGTGGTGATTGGCATTGTGGCCAACCCGAATACGGTGGCGCAGAAAATCGGCGGTTTTGAGTGGCTGCCGGTCAATCTTTATATTGGCGGGGATACGTTTTACTACATTCTGTATGGCATGCTGGGGCGCGCTATCGGCATGATGGAGACGCAAAAACGGGCATTAAGCTGGGCCTGCGCCGCCCTGTTTTTAGCCGCGGTGTTTGTGATTTCACGCGGTACGCTCAATGAGCTGAAATGGCGCGGCAATTTCGCCGATACCTGGTATCTCTACTGCGGGCCGATGGTCTTTCTTTGCGCCATCGCGCTGTTTACGCTCATCAAAAACACGCTAAATAGCCGTACGCTGCCGGGGCTGACGCTCATTTCTCACCATTCGCTGGGTATTTACGGTTTTCACGCGCTGATTATTCACGCCCTGCGCACGCGCGGCGTTGAAATCCACGCTTCACCGCTGCTCGATATAGTATGGATTTTCACTGCCACGCTGCTGGCGAGCCTGGCGCTGTCGATGCTGGTGCAACGCCTCGACAAACGCCGTTTCGTCAGTTAATGGCACGCTGGCGCGCACGCTGTAGCTGGCGCGGCGAGGAGAAACCGGCGGCAAGCGCGGCCTGCTCGGTGCCGCGCCCTTGCAACAGATACTGTTCGGCAATCACCAGCCGCAGCTGCTCCAGATAATCACGCACGCTGATCCCGAGATGTTGCTGGAACAGGCGCG
The DNA here is from genome assembly GCF_039409795.1 of Kosakonia sp. PSU_27. Classification (NCBI taxonomy): domain Bacteria; kingdom Pseudomonadati; phylum Pseudomonadota; class Gammaproteobacteria; order Enterobacterales; family Enterobacteriaceae; genus Kosakonia; species Kosakonia sp. PSU_27. Next base: position 253,358 of record NZ_JBCIVK010000006.1, read on the forward strand.
TTAAATGTCGGGGGCTGACGTGCGCCCGCTCGGCAATGTCGCTCAGTTGCCAGGCTTTTTGCGGCTCCGCCGTCAACGCATCTTGCGCGCGATGCACCGCCGGATGCAGGTGGTTACGGTAGCGCAGCCACGGTGAAATTTGCGGATCTTCCCCGGAACGACGGAACCAGACCACCATTTCCCGCGCTACCGCCAGCGCCGCCTCCGGCCCGCAAAACCGGTTAATCAGATGCAGCGCCAGATCAATACCGGAGGTGATGCCCGCACTGGTCCAGATGCTGCGATCCTCAATGAAAATACGGTTCTCTTTAACCAGCGCCGCAGGCGCCACCGCGCGTAAACGGGCAATGACATCATGGTGAGTGGTGCACTGAATGCCGTTCATCAGACCGGCCTTCGCCGCCAGCACCGCGCCGGAACAGACGCACATCAACGTAATGCTCTGGCTGTGGATCAGCGGTTGCAGGCGCATCAGCCAGTGCCGCACCGCGTTCGCCTGCGGCGTATCAAATAACCGTGAGGAATCTGACACACCTGGCAGCACCAGCAGGCTGCCTTCCGGCAAGGTATCCGGTAGCGGTGCAATATTGCCCATCGTCAGGCCAATCGAGGTCGACACACTCGCTTCCGGCCCAACGTAGTGCAGGCGAAAAGCGTTCCCTGCCAGCACGAAGGTTTCCGCCGGGCCGGTCATATCCAGCGCCAGAACGCCGGGCAACATCACAAACCAGACATCTATGGTCATTACAGTTCCAGAATTTCGTGGACGGTTTTAATGGCAGCGAAGCGGCCTTCCAGCACGGTTTCAGTGCGGTGGCGCAGCGCGTTGCAATCCAGCGTAACCCCTTTATGCGTCATCGGGAAGGTCAGTGTCGCTTCGCTGACAAAGGTCACGCGATACCCCAGATCCGATGCGACGCGCGCGGTGGTTTCACAGCACTGCTCGGTGCGAATACCGCAAATAATCAGATGGTTGATGTCGCGGCTGCGCAGCCAGTGATCGAGCCCGGTATCGGTAAACGCATTGTGCACATGCTTATAAAACGTTACGGCGGCGCGGTGTTGCAGGAAGGGCATCGGCGTGACAAAACCGCTCTCCAGCGAAAACGGCCCGCTGTCAGCGACATGAAAGATATCGACTACCGGTACGCCACGTGCTTCACAGCCAGCGATAAGCGTGGAGATGGCCTGCTGAAACGCAGCGAAATCCGTATCTTGCCAGTAGTCACGATGGAAAAAAGATTGCTGTGTGTCGATGTTAATCAGCGCGGTGCGGGACATTTCAGGACTCCTTGCTCAGTAGGGTTAACGCTATTGTGGCAAGGAGTTTTGCGCCTGCTAAGACCAAAAAAGGACAACATCATGGTGATTCCAGCCCACCTGAACAGCGGGCCGGATAAGCAGGAAAAATCAGGACATCAGCGGCAGTAGCTGCTGATAGATACGGCGGAACGTTTCGCGGCGTGGCGCGTAATGAGCATGTCGGGTAGCATCCGGCGCATGCTGTTGCTCAACCGGCAGTTGCGGCAGTAGCGTCGCCAGAGGCGTTTGCGGATTGACGGCGATTTGCGCCAGCCGCGCCGCGCCAAGCGCTGGCCCAACATCGCCGCCGGTGCGGTAATCGAGCTGCAATCCGCTGATATCCGCCAGCATTTGCCGCCACCATGCGCTGCGCGCCCCGCCCCCGATAAGCGTAATGCTCTGCGGCGTGACGCCACAGGCGTGGACGACATCCATACCATCCGCCAGCGCGAAACCGACACCTTCCAGCACGGCGCGGGCAAGTTCTTCGCGGCCATGCTGATGCGTCAGACCAAAGAACACGCCTTTCGCCTGTGGGTTGTTATGCGGCGTACGCTCGCCGGAAAGGTAGGGTAAAAACCACAGATCCCCGGCGTTATCGTCCGCCTGTTGCGCGGCGTTAATCAATGCCGGAACTGACTCCAGCCCCGTTAGCTTCGCCGCCCAGTCCAGGCACGACGCCGCGCTAAGCATTACCGACATCAAATGCCAGCGGCCAGGCAGCGCGTGACAAAAACTGTGTACCGCGCTTTCGGGTTTACTGAGGAACCCTTCGCTGACGGCAAAATAGACCCCGGATGTGCCCAGTGACAACATCGCCTGGCCTGCGTCTGCCATACCGACGCCGACAGCACCGGCGGCGTTATCTCCGCCGCCCGCGACAACCGGAACGACGGGCATCGCCCAGCGCCGGGCGATCTCGGGTAACAGTTCGCCGGTAATTTCGCTGCCTTCAAACAGCGCAGGCATATGCGCACGTGAAAGCGAGCAGGCAGCCAGCATGTCATCGCTCCAGTCGCGTTTCGCCACATCCAGCCACATGGTTCCCGCCGCGTCGGACATGTCGCTGGCGAATACGCCAGACATTTTCAAACGCAGAAAATCTTTAGGCAGCAAGACCTTCGCCACACGAGCAAATATTTCTGGCTCGTGACGCTGCACCCACAAAAGTTTCGGCGCAGTAAAACCGGGCATCATCAGGTTGCCGGTAATCGCACGGGAATTTTTGACCTTTTCTTCCAGCAGCGCGCACTCTTCGCCGCAGCGACCGTCATTCCACAGAATGGCCGGACGCAACACCTGGTTATCTTTATCAAGCAGCGTCGCGCCGTGCATCTGCCCGGCGAGGCCCATCGCTTTTACATACTGTAACGAGTGCGCCTCGCCCAATGCCAGAATGGCACGGTCCGTCGCTTGCCACCACGCTTCGGGATCTTGCTCCGACCACAACGGGTGCGGTCGCGACACGCTGAGTTTTTCCGTATGCGAGGCCAGCACCTCGCCCTGCTCACCGAGCAGAATCGCCTTCACGCCAGAGGTGCCGAGATCGATCCCGATATACATAGTGACCACTCCTTTTTAGTGCGCCGCGTTATCGGCGGCGCAGAACGGTTTACTTATCAAACAGGTAGTAGTTAACCAGGTTTTCCAGTTGCTCCTGATGACCGCTCTGGTGCCGCGGTGCCAGGTTCTGCTGTTCAGCGTACTTCGCCAGCTCCGCGAGGCTAAGCTGCCCCTGCAAAATTTGCTGGCCCAGCTCACCATTCCAGCCCGCATAGCGTTTCGCTACGCGTTTATCCAGCTCGCCCTCTTCCACCATGCGAGCCGCCACTTTCAGCGCCAGCGCCATGGTGTCCATCGCGCCAATATGACCATAGAAAAGGTCGTATTTATCGGTGCTCTGACGGCGTACTTTGGCGTCAAAATTCAGGCCGCCGGTAGTGAAACCACCCGCTTTGAGGATTTCATACATCACCAGCGCGTTCTCTTCGACGCTGTTCGGGAACTGGTCGGTATCCCAGCCGAGCTGCGGGTCGCCGCGGTTTGCATCCACTGAACCAAACAGCCCCAGCGCGATGGCCGTGGCGATTTCATGATGGAAGGAGTGACCGGCAAGTGTGGCGTGGTTGGCTTCGATATTCAGTTTAATCTCTTTCTCCAGACCAAACTGTTTCAGGAACCCATAAACGGTAGCGGCGTCATAATCGTACTGGTGCTTGGTCGGTTCCTGCGGTTTTGGTTCGATAAGCAACGTGCCGCGAAAACCGATTTTGTGTTTGTGTTCCACCACCATATGCATGAAGCGGCCAATCTGTTCGCGCTCCTGGCGCAGATCGGTATTCAACAAGGTTTCATAACCCTCGCGACCGCCCCACAGCACGTAGTTTTCGCCACCAAGTTTGTGAGTGGCGTTCATGGCGGTCACCACCTGCGTCGCCGCCCAGCTGAATACTTCCGGGTCCGGGTTGGTCGCCGCGCCCGCACCATAGCGCGGGTTGGTAAAGCAGTTCGCCGTGCCCCATAACAGCTTCACACCGCTCTGCTGCTGTTTTTCCGCCAGCACGTCCACCATCTGCGCAAAATTGTTCAGATACTCTTTCAGCGACGCGCCTTCCGGCGAAACGTCCACATCGTGGAAGCAGTAATAGGGCACATTGAGTTTATGAAAAAACTCAAACGCGACATCGGCTTTACGCTTCGCCATCGCAATGGCTTCGCCAGGCTGTTGCCATGGGCGATCGAAGGAGCCCACACCAAACATATCTGCGCCGTTCCAGCAGAAGGTATGCCAGTAGCAGGCAGCAAAACGCAGGTGATCTTCCATGCGCTTACCGAGCACTAGCTCATCCGGATTGTAATGACGAAACGCTAAAGGATTCGTGGTTTTTGGACCTTCAAAACGAACCCGATCCAGCTGGTCGAAATAAGCTTGCATAATGAGCTCCATTGGCGAGTGTACAAATCTGACGTTAATACTGGATTCTCTCTCTGACTCGCTCAATTACGTTATTTCACACTGCTATTAAGAGAATGCACAAACGTGCGCTGGCTCGCAAAATAATGATATCTGCGGCTGCGAGGCGCCTTCCTGTTTTTTATGCAAAATCGGTTTTGCTTTTTTTAAAATAAGATCGCGGTCATAAATCAGCAAATAAACCAAAAAACGTAATGCCCGGATAAAAATCTGTAATTGCCAGAGCAGAATTCTGCGTTAAGAATTTGCTCGTCTATAGCAGTGCATGTTTCTTTTATCTCGCCCTTCACCCTACAAAAGGTATTACTATTATGAAGATAAAGAACCTTTGCCTTACACTCTGCGCCTCCCTGCTGCTGGCAAGCGCTTTCGGCCATGCCAAAGAGGTGAAAATCGGCATGGCGATTGACGATTTGCGCCTTGAACGCTGGCAAAAAGACCGCGATATCTTTGTGAAAAAAGCCGAGTCGCTCGGCGCTAACGTGTTTGTTCAATCCGCAAACGGAAATGAAGAAACGCAGATGTCGCAAATTGAAAATATGATCAACCGTGGCGTCGACGTACTGGTTATTATTCCCTACAACGGCCAGGTGTTAAGTAACGTAATAAAAGAAGCCAAACAGGAAGGAATTAAAGTCCTGGCTTACGATCGCATGATTAATAATGCCGATATCGATTTCTATATCTCTTTCGATAATGAAAAAGTCGGGGAATTACAGGCGCAAAGCCTGGTAAGCAAAGTCCCGCAGGGAAATTACTTTTTAATGGGCGGATCGCCGGTAGATAATAACGCCAAGTTATTCCGCGCCGGGCAAATGAAGGTATTAAAACCCTATATTGATAGCGGGAAAATTAAAATTGTCGGCGATCAATGGGTCGATGGCTGGTTACCGGAAAACGCGCTGAAGATTATGGAAAACGCCCTCACCGCCAACAATAACAAAATTGATGCGGTGGTTGCTTCCAACGATGCCACCGCTGGCGGCGCGATTCAGGCGCTGAGCGCCCAGGGTCTGGCCGGAAAAGTGGCGATTTCGGGCCAGGATGCCGACCTCGCAGGGGTGAAACGGTTGATTAACGGCAGCCAGACCATGACGGTCTATAAGCCAATCACCCAACTGGCGAATACGGCGGCGGAAATCGCTGTCGAACTGGGTAACGGCAAAACGCCAAAAGCGGACGCTTCACTGAATAACGGCATGAAAGATGTCCCTGCCCGCCTGTTGACGCCAATTGAAGTCACCAAAGACAACATCGACGCTACTGTCATCAAAGACGGCTTCCATCAGAAAAATCAGCTCTAAAACCGTCGGCGCGCCTGCGGGCGCGTCGGCTGCCATCTCTTTCAGGCGCTGTATATCAGCGAATGACGTGGAGCAGCCATGCCTTATTTACTTGAAATGAAAAATATCACCAAAACTTTTGGTGTCGTAAAGGCGATAGATAACGTCAGCCTGCACCTTAACGCGGGTGAGGTGCTCTCGCTGTGCGGTGAGAACGGTTCGGGTAAATCCACGCTGATGAAAGTGCTGTGTGGGATTTACCCGGCTGGCAGTTACGAGGGAGAAATTATTTTTGCGGGCGAAACCCTGCAAGCCAGCCATATCCGCGACACCGAGCGGAAAGGTATCGCCATCATTCACCAGGAGCTGGCGCTGGTGAAACATTTAACCGTGCTGGAAAACATTTTCCTCGGTACGGAAATCACCCGTCACGGTGTGATGGATTACGACCAAATGACGCTGCGCTGCGAAAAATTGCTCAAACAGGTGAGCCTGTCGATTTCGCCGGATACCCGGGTGGGCGATTTAGGGCTCGGGCAACAGCAACTGGTCGAAATCGCCAAAGCGCTGAACAAACAGGTGCGGCTGCTTATCCTTGATGAACCCACCGCTTCGCTGACCGAGCAGGAAACCGCCGTGTTGCTGGATATCATCCGCGACCTGCGCAACCACGATATCGCCTGCGTTTACATTTCCCACAAGCTGAATGAAGTCAAAGCGATATCGGACACCATCTGCGTTATCCGTGATGGCAAGCATATCGGTACGCGTGATGCCGCTGGCATGAGCGAAGACGACATCATCACGATGATGGTAGGTCGCGAACTGACCGCGCTCTACCCCAATGAACCGCATGCGACAGGCGAGGAGATCCTGCGCGTTGAACATCTTACCGCCTGGCATCCGGTAAACCGCCATATCAAACGGGTGAACGATATTTCATTCAGCCTGAAGCGCGGCGAGATCCTTGGCATCGCCGGGCTGGTCGGCGCAGGGCGGACCGAAGCGGTGCAGTGCCTGTTTGGCGTCTGGCCGGGGCGCTGGGAAGGGCAAATTTTCCTTGATGGCAAAGCGGTACAGATTCACAACTGCCAGCAGGCTATCGACTTTGGCATTGCCATGGTGCCGGAAGACCGCAAAAAAGACGGCATCGTGCCGGTGATGGCGGTGGGTAAGAACATCACGCTGGCGGCGCTTAACCAGTTTACCGGCGCGTTAAGCAGCCTGGACGACGCCGCCGAACAGGCGTGCATTTTACAGTCGCTCCAGCGGCTAAAAGTGAAAACGTCTTCCCCGGAGCTGGCAATCGGCCGCCTGAGCGGGGGCAACCAGCAAAAGGCGATTCTCGCCCGCTGCCTGTTGCTCAACCCGCGCATCCTGATCCTCGATGAACCTACGCGCGGTATCGATATCGGCGCGAAATACGAAATCTACAAACTGATTAACCAATTAGTGCAGCAGGGGATCGCCGTCATCGTTATCTCATCCGAGCTTCCCGAAGTGCTGGGATTAAGCGATCGGGTGCTGGTGATGCATGAAGGCAAGCTAAAAGCCGATCTCATCAATCGTAATCTGACCCAGGAGCAGGTCATGGAAGCGGCGCTGAGGAGCGAACATCATGTCGAAAAGCAACCCGTCTGAAATTAAATTAACTACCGCCTCACAAGGGGCTTTTTCCGGGCTGAAGTCCCTTAACTTACAAGTATTTGTGATGATTGCCGCCATTGTGGTGATCATGCTGTTTTTCACCGGCATGACCGATGGCGCCTACCTGAGCGCGCGTAATATCTCTAACCTGCTGCGCCAAACCGCGATCACCGGCATCCTGGCGGTGGGAATGGTGTTTGTCATTATCTCTGCCGAAATTGACCTCTCCGTTGGCTCCATGATGGGGTTGCTCGGCGGTGCGGCGGCGATTTTCGATGTCTGGCTGGGCTGGTCGCTGCCGCTAACCGTGGCGGTAACACTGGTGCTCGGCCTGCTGCTTGGCGCCTGGAACGGCTGGTGGGTGGCGTATCGCAAAGTCCCTTCATTTATCGTCACGCTGGCCGGGATGCTGGCTTTTCGCGGCGTGCTGATCGGCATTACTAACGGCACCACGGTTTCCCCCACCAGCGCGGCAATGTCGCAGATTGGCCAAAGCTATCTACCAGACGGCGTAGGTTTCGGCGTAGGCTTGCTGGGCCTGGTGGCTTTTGTACTCTGGCAGTGGCGCGGGCGTATGCGTCGGCAGACGCTGGGGCTGGCAACGTCACCCTCATCAACAGCGGTTGGACGTCAGGCAATTATCGCAGTGATCGTGCTGGGAGCCATTTGGCTGCTGAATGATTACCGGGGTGTCCCCACTCCGGTACTGCTGCTGGCCTTTTTACTGCTGGCGGGCATGTTTATGGCGACGCGCACCGCGTTTGGCCGCCGTATTTACGCTATTGGCGGCAACCTGGAAGCGGCACGGCTTTCCGGCATTAACGTCGAGCGCACCAAACTTGCGGTATTTGCCATTAACGGGCTGATGGTGGCGATTGCCGGCTTGATCCTCAGTTCGCGCCTCGGGGCAGGCTCACCTTCCGCCGGGAATATCGCCGAACTGGACGCCATTGCCGCTTGTGTGATTGGCGGCACCAGCCTTGCAGGCGGTATTGGTAGCGTCGCGGGTGCGGTAATGGGCGCGTTTATTATGGCGTCGCTGGATAACGGCATGAGCATGATGGATGTGCCGACGTTCTGGCAATACATCGTCAAAGGGGCCATTTTGCTGCTGGCTGTGTGGATGGATTCCGCCACCAAACGGCGGGCCTGAAAACTGTGAATTAAGGCGCGATCACACGGCCGGATCTTTTTTATTCATCAGTTTGATGAATATGATAATGAGATCGGATGGAAAGTCAGGAAGCAAACCAACATGTTTGAGAAGCGCCATCGCATCACATTGTTATTTAATGCCAATAAAGCCTACGACCGCCAGGTTGTCGAAGGGGTCGGCGAGTATTTGCAAGCCTCGCAATCCGAGTGGGATATTTTCATTGAAGAGGATTTTCGCGCCCGCATTGAAAATATCAAAGAGTGGCTGGGCGATGGCGTGATCGCCGATTATGACGATCGGGACATTGAGCGTCTGCTGGCGGATGTCGACGTGCCAATTGTCGGCGTGGGCGGCTCTTATCACACCCCGGAGCACTACCCGCCGGTGCATTACATCGCGACCGACAACCACGCGCTGGTGGAGAGCGCGTTTTTGCATCTGAAAGAGAAAGGCGTGCACCGTTTTGCGTTCTACGGCCTGCCGTCCTCCAGCGGCAAACGCTGGGCGGCAGAACGTGAGCACGCCTTCTGCCAGTTAGTGGCGCAAGAGAAGTACCGCGGCGTGGTTTACCAGGGGCTGACCACAGCGCCTGAGAACTGGCAACATGCGCAAAACCGGCTGGCGGACTGGCTGCAAACGCTGCCGCCGCAGACCGGCATTATCGCCGTGACCGACGCCCGCGCACGTCATGTTCTGCAAGTGTGTGACCATTTACATATTCCGGTGCCGGAAAAACTGTGCGTGATTGGCATCGATAACGAAGAACTCACCCGTTATCTCTCGCGCGTTGCGCTCTCTTCCGTGGCACAGGGAACCCGGCAAATGGGCTACCAGGCGGCGAAGCTGCTGCATCGTCTGCTGGATAACGAAACCATGCCGTTACAGCGGTTGCTGGTGCCACCGGTACGTGTGGTGGCGCGGCGCTCGACGGATTACCGCTCGCTGAACGACCCGGCGGTGATTCAGGCGATGCATTACATTCGCAATCACGCCTGTAAAGGCATCAAAGTGGATCAGGTGCTGGATGCTGTCGGCATCTCGCGTTCAAACCTGGAAAAGCGCTTTAAAGAAGAGGTCGGTGAGACGATTCACGCGGTAATTCATGCGGAGAAACTGGAAAAGGCGCGTAGCCTGTTGATATCGACATCGCTCTCGATCAATGAAATCTCACAGATGTGCGGCTACCCGTCGCTGCAATATTTCTATTCGGTGTTTCGTAAAGAGTACGACAGCACACCAAAAGACTATCGCGACCGCTATAGCGAAATCCTTATCTAGCACAAAGAAAAACGCCTTCCGGCTGGAAGGCGTTTACAGAGCTGATATTACATATGGGCGGCGATTAACTGCTGATTGTCCTGATACATGGCAAACAGGTAGTTGTTGTAACTCTCGCCACGGGTTGAGTAACCCTTCAGCTTGTGAATCATGTTGGTCGCCGTCACTTCCTGATCCGCTTTGCGCAGCTGCGCACGGGATTTACGGAATGACGCATAGGCCGTGTGCGTATTCAGGTTGGTGACGTAAGCATCCACCGATTCCTGCAGGGAGTTAAAGTGAGAGTAACCTTTCACTTTGCCAGCCCCGTTTTTACAGGCACCTTTCGCACATTTCATGCCAAACAGATTGTTGTTGGTACGCGCCAGTTTTGACGTGCCCCAACCACTTTCCGCTGCCGCCATAGTCGCAACCATGCTGTCCGGGATAATGTCTACACGCTCCAGCAGGGCGTTCCATGGAATACGGCGCGTATTCCCGTTCCAGCTGATTTTGTAGCGTTGCGTAATATCCTTCAGACGCGCGCGCTCGGCAGGCGACCATTGGCTATTGTACTGTTTTGACAACAACCAGTTACGCTCGGCGGTAATCGCAGAGTTTTTACTGGTGATATAAGGCATTACCGTCCGGAGAAACGCTTTTTTCCTTGGTGTTCCGGAAGGGTATTTTCGCAAATCAGGAAGTGAACTACTTTTTACACTATTGCGAGAATACTCTTGTTTACTGCTTGCCTGTTTTTTTACGCTTGCCTTAGTGACGTGGGCTTTGTGACTCGCTGTTTCTGTGTGCGTCTTCGCCAGCACCCCACCTGAAAATATCAAGGTGGAAAACATGAGTATCGTGGCCCCAAGTCGTCGCATGGGTATCGATATCATTAGGTCTCCTGGTCGGATATGAACATTCCAACACCTTCTTTTTTGCATGATTTTGAGAGCTGAATCTCAAATCATACCAAAAATAGCCTGCAAGAGCACGTACAGAAATAATCCAATTCTGAAATCATGTCACCAGGAAACTGCACACAAAACGGACAATCTCTTATAAATGTGGCGGTTATCGCAAATCTAAACCGACAATCTATGCGCGATCGCTCACCCTGCGCCCTCCTCCCTGGCGATTACGACCAGGGAGGAGTTTCCCCGCTAAACGGAGTGGCAAACTGGGGAAAATCGCCATCACTGGGACATCCAATGAAACACTCCGCGTTTTTACTGCTGTTGCTTCCCGGCATCGCTCTCGCCGACTGGTCCGCCGCTGGTTTTCCCCCTTTAACTGACGACGGCACCGGCCTCTGGCGCAGCCAGGCCGCGCTGAAAAAAGGCGAGCATCCAATCGCGTTACAGCAGGGTCAGCAGTGCTGGCAGCCCGCCAGCGACATCAAGCTGAACCAAATGCTTTCGTTGAAGCCTTGCAGTGGGCGCGCGCCGCAGTGGCGGATATTCCGTGATGGCGATTACCAGATACAGCTCGATACCCGCTCCGGCACACCAACGTTGCTGCTCAGTGTCAAAAGCGAGGCCAGCGATACACCTGCCAAACTAGCGCGCCAGTGTCCGGTGCGTGACGATAAGCCGCTGACCGTGCCTGTTGGCAACACCTTCCCGGAAGGCAGCCTGGTACGCGATTTCTACAGCCAGCAAACCGCCACGGTACGCGACGGGAAAATTACCCTGCAACCCGCAGCGGAAAGTGACGGTCTTCTGTTGCTGGAAAAAGCGCAAACGCAGGGTGCAGCTCCGTTCGAGTGGCATAACGCCACGGTCTATTTCGTGCTTACCGATCGCTTTGTGAATGGTAATCCCGCCAATGACAACAGCTACGGGCGGCATAAAGATGGGATGCAGGAGATTGGCACTTTTCACGGCGGCGACCTGCAAGGGCTAACCAGCAAACTGGATTACTTGCAGCAACTGGGGGTCAACGCGTTATGGATAAGTTCGCCGCTGGAGCAGATCCACGGCTGGGTTGGCGGTGGTACAAAAGGGGATTTCCCCCACTATGCCTACCACGGTTATTACACGCAGGACTGGACGCGCCTCGACGCCAATATGGGCAGCGAAGACGATCTGCGTAAACTAGTTGATGAAGCGCACCAGCGCGGCATTCGCGTGCTGTTTGATGTGGTGATGAATCACACCGGCTATGCGACGCTGGCCGATATGCAAACCTTCCAGTTCGGCGCGCTGTATCTGAAAGACGAGGAGCGCAAGAAAATCCTCGGCGAGCACTGGACAGACTGGCGTCCCGCCGCCGGGCAAAGCTGGCACAGCTTCAATGATTACATCAACTTTAGCGATAAAACCGCCTGGCAGAACTGGTGGGGCAAAAACTGGATCCGCACCGATATCGGCGATTATGACAACCCCGGTTTTGACGACCTCACCATATCGCTGGCGTTTTTGCCGGATTTGAAAACCGAATCCGCCACCCCTTCCGGACTGCCGGTGTTTTATCGCCACAAACCGGATACGCGCGCACGCGAAATCGCAGGGTTTACACCGCGTGATTACCTTACCCATTGGCTCAGCGAGTGGGTGCGCGAGTACGGCATTGACGGTTTTCGCGTTGATACGGCTAAACATGTCGAGCTGGCAGCCTGGCAACAATTAAAAACGCAGGCCACGGCGGCGCTCGCCGAATGGAAAAAGGCCAATCCGCAGAAAAAAATCGATGACGCCCCTTTCTGGATGACCGGCGAATCCTGGGGCCACGGTGTGATGGAGAGTGATTACTACCGCCATGGCTTTGATGCGATGATCAATTTTGACTATCAGCAACAGGCCGCCGACGCGGTATCGTGTCTGGCGAATATGGATACTGTCTGGCAACAGATGGCCGACAAACTGCAAAGCTTTAATGTGCTGAGCTATCTCTCCTCGCACGATACCCGCTTGTTCCGTGAGGGCGGTCAGCAAGCCGCAGAGCTTTTGCTGCTCGCCCCCGGCGCGGTGCAGATCTTTTACGGTGATGAAAGCGCGCGGCCGTTTGGCCCGACAGGATCCGATCCGCTACAAGGTACGCGATCGGATATGAACTGGCAGGATCTCGACGGCAAAAGTGCCGCCGGCCTGCGGCACTGGCAAACATTGGGCCAGTTCCGCGCGCGCCACCCGGCGCTGGGCATGGGCAAACAGACCACGCTTACGCTGCCGCAGGGCTACGGTTTTGTGCGTGAACAGGGTGATGACAAAGTGATGGTGGTCTGGGCGGGCGCGGCTCGCCACTGAGCCATAAAACAAATATCAGCATAATATATCGCTAAACTGCTATCGATAAGAATTAAGAGTGGAAAAGGCGCATCGGCGGCGATTTGCACCTCGCCGTCCGGAGCGCTATGGTTAGCCACTTTGATCCGCAGCCCGACAGAGCAGTAGCGATGACATTTTCACTTTTCGGCGACAAATTTACCCGCCATGCAGGCATTACGCGCCTGATGGAGGATCTCAACGACGGTTTACGCACCCCTGGCGCTATCATGCTCGGCGGCGGTAACCCGGCACAAATCCCGGCGATGACCGATTACTTCCACAACCTGCTTGCAGACATGGTGGAAAACGGCAAAGCGACTGATGCGCTGTGCAATTATGACGGCCCGCAGGGTAAAACGGAGCTACTGACGGCGCTGGCAGGTATGCTGCGTGAAGAGTTAGGTTGGGATATTGAGCCACAGAATATTGCACTAACAAACGGCAGCCAGAGCGCGTTTTTCTACTTGTTCAACCTGTTCGCTGGCCGTCGCGCCGATGGAAGCACCAGAAAAGTGCTTTTCCCGCTGGCACCGGAGTACATCGGCTATGCCGATTCCGGGCTGGAAGAAGATCTGTTTGTCTCCGCACGCCCCAATATTGAACTGCTGCCGGACGGGCAGTTTAAGTACCATGTCGATTTTGAACACCTGCATATTGGCGAAGAGACCGGCATGATCTGCGTCTCACGCCCGACCAACCCGACCGGCAACGTGATCACTGACGAAGAGCTGATGAAGCTGGATATGCTGGCGAATCAGCACAACATTCCGCTGGTGATTGATAACGCTTACGGCGTCCCTTTCCCGGGCATTATCTTTAGCGAAGCGCGCCCGTTGTGGAATCCGAACATTATTCTGTGCATGAGCCTGTCGAAGCTGGGTCTGCCGGGCAGCCGCTGCGGCATCATCATCGCCAGCGAAAAAATCATCTCCGCCATTCGCAATATGAACGGCATTATCAGCCTCGCGCCAGGCGGCATTGGCCCGGCGATGATGTGCGAAATGATTAAGCGTAAAGATTTGCTGCGCCTTTCTGAAGAGGTGATCAAACCGTTTTACTACCAGCGGGTACAGGAAACGATCGCCACGCTGCGTCGCTATTTACCGGAAGAGCGCTGCCTTATTCACAAACCGGAAGGGGCGATTTTCCTCTGGCTGTGGTTTAAAGACCTGCCGATCAGCACCGAGCTGCTGTATCAACGGCTGAAAAAACGCGGCGTGCTGATGGTACCCGGCGATTACTTCTTCCCGGGGCTGGATAAACCCTGGCCGCACACGCATCAGTGCATGCGCATGAACTATGTGCCGGAGCCGGAGCTTATCGAAGCGGGCGTGAAGATCCTCGCCGAAGAGATTGAAAAAGCCTGGCAGGAAAACTAAAGCAAACATGCTGAATTAAGCCCTCTGTCGAGGGCTTTTTTTATCACTAACGAAAACGGGCGCATCAGTACCGAGTTTGCTTTGCCTGACGTCTGCGGATTTAACGCGCGCAGAACTGGCAGCAGCTTTTCTTTACGGTTGGCGGGTTTTCCGCTGCTTTGCGCCATTCACACCGATTTGCTGGCTAGAGCCGCTGGCTTTGTAGCCGGTTCTCGCGAAGTTGTGCCGGGTTTATGCAACACAGCGCGTTGGTCGGGCAGGCTTCGACACAGGCCGGGCCGTTTTCGCGATGCTGGCACAGATCGCATTTCAGCGCCTGCGCCCGGTTCTCAACGCGCATCACCTGCATGGCACCAAACGGGCAGGCAATCATGCAGCTTTTGCAGCCGATACAGCGCGATTGCTCAACCAGCACCGCACCATTGGCCCGACCGATCGCACCGACCGGGCAGACATTGGCGCAGGGTGCGTCTTCGCAATGATGGCAGGTGACGGCAGTGGAGAAATCGCCTGTTTTCACCACGCGGATGCGTGCAGAAAAGGTCGCGGGCTTCACACCCGAGCAGTCCTGATTATCTTCATGCGACACCACACACGCCACTTCGCAGGTGCGACAGCCAATGCATTTGGCCGCATCAGCGATAATAAAACGGTTCATTCCCCACTCCACCGGGCACGAAAACGACAAGGGTGCCAGAAAAAACCGCCGCAATGCTTTGATCGCAAGCGGGAAAGCCGCCAGTTTTGTCATTTGCCTGAACATTTCCGGCAATCTGTATCACGCGCTCAAAATGTTGCTAAATGTACGCAGAAAACGTTCGCCAGTATGCTTGGCACCTGCTTATCACGTTCCAGAGAATTCGCCCCCGATACCGGCTTAGTTGCGCTTAACGTCAGATTTTCCGTGGGGATCGGGGGGAATGATTGAAGGTGATAATCGGCGCGTCCTGTCGGTGAGGCGCTTTTGCGAGGGGGATGCGGCTGGCGAAAAATCGCCAGCCTGAGAGTTGATCACTCTTTGAGGAATAACGCCTTGTCGCGCAGGATGTGGTCATTGCCACGGCGGCGGGTAAAACCAATGCGGTCGAAATATTCCAGGATCTGAATCGCCAGTTTGCGCCCCACATTCAACGTATCGCGAAAATCCGCCGCGCTGGTCGAGCCGCGCGCTTCATCAAGATCGCGGATCATGCTGGCAAAAGTCACAATGCGATCGTTGCGGTAATAACGATCTTTGACGATCGCCGTAATCAGCCCCTGCTGTGCCGCCTGTCGTAATACGCCGCGCATCACCTGTTCATCCACACCGATTTCACGGGCTAAATCCCGCACCCACCAGGGTTCGTCGCCAAACAGCGGTGAGACTTTTTGCCAAAGCTGGGCCTGCTCGTCGCTGAAACCCGCTTTATGCTCCGGCAAGTGCAGCCAGCCGTGGTGGCTGTGGATATCGCCGCTCTCCCGCATCAGTTCAATCAGGGTTAATACCAGTGCTTCATCTTCCATCGGCAGCGCCATACGTCGCAGGCGTTCGCGCCCTGGACCCGGCTCTTCGCGGTGCTGTTCATGGTAAGTCGCCAGCGTGTCCAGCAACTTACGCTGCCAGCGCGCCGCCACCGGCGCATTAAGCAGGTTATCACCCGCCCGGATAAAACCGGGGTTATCGAGTAACGCCGCCAGACCGCTGCTGCTTAACTGGCGCGCCCAGCCAAACGCGCGCAGATCCACCGCGCCGCGCGATAAATGCACGGCCAGCGCCTGGGCGTCGTCTTTGGTCTGCGCCAGTTCACCAATCCACGCCAGATAATCTGCCTTGCGTTTACCGCGACGCGGCGAGTTCAGCGTCACCACGCGCGCCCCCGCAAGCGTCGTGCGCGCGGAGATATCGCGCAGCACCAGCAGATCGTTGTCCGCCAGCCACAGCGGCGTATCGAGCACCAGTTCGGCAAGGCCATTTTCCAGCAGCGACACGCGCCCGGTAACGTGGCTGGCGGCATGGTGAATATGCAATGGCTGCCATTGCGTCAGCGGAACGTGAGTTTGCAGGGCGACAATCAGCCGCTCGGTCGGTTCGTCGGGCTGCTGCGACAACAGCCAGTCACCGCGGCTGAGCGCCTCTTTTTCCGCATCACCGGCAATATTCAGCGCGATGCGTTGCCCGGCATGAGCGTGTTCAACTGGTTGATTCTGCGCATGTAACCCACGCACGCGCATCGGTGTATTCGCCCCGGTCAGCCACAGCGTATCGCCTACGCGGACATCGCCGGAAAGCGCCGTTCCCGTTACCACCAACCCCGCACCTTTCACCGTGAAAGCACGATCGAGCGCCAGGCGGAAACGCTGATGCTCAGGATGGGCGCGTTCTGGCAACTGCAACAGATGTTCACGCAGCTCAGCAATGCCGCGCTGTTCCGTGGCGGCGGTGACAAACAGCGTCGCCTGTGGGTAACCAAAGGCCTGGAGCGTGTTTTGTACTTCCGCGCGCACGTCGGCAATGCGTGCCTCATCCACGCGATCGGCCTTCGTTAGCGCTACCGTCAGCGCCGGGTTGCCGGTCAGTTGTAAAATCGCCAGATGCTCACGCGTCTGCGCCATCACGCCATCGTCACACGCCACCACCAGCAGGGCGTGGTCAATGCCGCCAACGCCCGCCAGCATATTAGAGAGGAATTTTTCATGTCCTGGCACATCAATAAAGCCCGGCACGCGGCCATCCGGCTGCGGCCAGTAGGCATAACCGAGATCGATGGTCATGCCACGTTTTTTCTCTTCCGGCAGGCGATCGGCATTCACGCCCGTAATCGCTTCAATCAGGGTGGTTTTGCCGTGGTCGACGTGCCCGGCAGTGGCAATAATCATTTCAGCAACATCTCCAGCAAGCGGGATTCATCATCAACACAGCGACAGTCCAGCCACAGGCGACCATCGTAAATACGGCCAATCACCGACTGCGGCAGCGCCCGCCACTGCGCAGCCAGCGCCTCCACACGACGGCCACTGCCATCGCGCGGAGTAAACGTCAGCGCCGCGCCCGGCAACCTGTCAACCGGCAGCGAACCGCTGCCAATTTGTGACAGGCAGGCTTCCACGCGCAACTCAAATTCGTGATAACGCGCCGTCAACGCCGTGCATAAGCGCTGCGCCTGCTCGCGAATTTCCGCCTCCGGGCGGGTTAAGTAACGCAGCGTCGGCAGGCTCTCAGCGAGTTTTTCCGGGTGCAGATAGAGGCGTAACGTCGCCTCCAGCGCCGCCAGCGTCATTTTATCCGCCCGCAGCGCGCGTTTTAACGGATGCTGCTGCAACTGCTCAATCAGCGCTTTTTTACCCACGATAATGCCCGCCTGCGGGCCGCCGAGCAGCTTATCGCCGGAGAAACTCACCAGGCTGACACCAGCGGCAATCAGCGTTTGCGGCATCGGTTCCTGCGGCAAACCGTAGCGGCTTAAATCGACCAGCGAACCACTGCCGAGATCGACAATCACCGGTAGCGCATGCTCTTCGCCCAGCGCCACCAGCTCCGCTTCATCCACCGCTTTGGTAAAGCCTTCAATATAATAATTACTGGTGTGGACTTTCATCAGCAGCGCGGTGCTGTCGTTAATCGCCTGGCGATAATCTTTCGCATGCGTGCGGTTGGTGGTGCCGACTTCGTGCAGCACACAGCCCGCCTGGCGCATCACGTCCGGAATGCGAAACGCGCCACCAATTTCCACCAGTTCGCCGCGCGACACCACCACTTCGCGGCCAGCCGCCGTGGCTGCCAGCATCAGTAACACCGCTGCGGCATTGTTATTAACGATGCAGGCATCTTCCGCGCCGGTAAGCTGACAGAGAAGATCGGCCAGGGCGCGATCGCGATGACCACGCCCCGCGCCGTCGAGATCATATTCGAGCGTCACCGGCGAGCCCATTACCTGCGCGACGGCATCAATAGCGGCCTGCGCTTGTACCGCGCGGCCTAAATTCGTGTGCAGCACCGTACCGCTCAGGTTAAACACCGGGCGCAGCGCGCTGCTGTCGCGCTGTTCCAGCCGCTGTTGCGCCGCCGCTGCCCAGTCGGAGCACCAGGCGGGTAACGTTTGTGCTTCACGGATCTGCGCGCGCGCCTCGTCCTGAAGCTGACGCAGCGTTTGCGCCACGCGACTGTGGCCGAAAGTGGCTAATAAAGTGGCGAACGCCTCGTCACGTAACAGGCGATCGGTCGAAGGGATCTGGCTGTAAAGAGTTGTCATGAAAAGGCCTGGCTATGAGTTGCCCCCTCCCGTCAGGGGGTTTGACGTGAGGGGATTGTACAGTGACTTGCTCAGGCGAACATCATGCTTATCAAGCCTTCGGCGGTTCGGTGCGGGCGAAACTCTCGCGCTGGAACAGATTTTCCACCAGCTTTACCAGCAGTGGACGATCAACACACCAGCCGGGTGAAACATGGCGGAAATTGAGATAACTAATGGCGCAGGCAATTGCCACTGTCGCCAGATTCAGGTCGTCCACGCCCAGCGTGCCATCTTTAAGATAGTTTTCCAGCGCATCCAGCCCGCGCGAAACCTTTTCCCGCTGGCGTAACAGTTCAGTCTCCGACTGCTGTTCGACCGGGCGCGCCAGCTCGCGAACCGAGACCAGCGCCGCATCCATAATGCCATCGGCCAGCGCTTCGAGTTGGCGAATTTTCAATGCCGCTTTGCGATCAGTGGGCAGAATGGCCGGAGCGATATTCAGTAAATCAAGGTATTCCGCGATGATCGGCGAGTCGTACCACACTTCGCCATCATCGGTTACCAGAGCCGGAACTTTGCCAAGCGGGTTGTACTGCGCCACGCTATTAACGGCGTTATAAGGCTGTTCATTGATAAATTCGAAGGTGATGCCCTTTTCCAGCAGGATCACCGATATTTTGCGTACAAAAGGGCTGGTATAGCTGCCGATCAGTTTCATTGCCTTCTCCGTTTCCGCCAACAAAAACCTAAGTATGAACGAGCGGGCGCAGAATGTTTCATCACGATGAAAACTTCTGCCGCTAACGTACGTATTGCCGCAGGCTGTGAAAGGAAGTTACAGGTTCTGCTGGTCGTCAAAAACACAGTTTGCTGGCGATCACATTCGGAAAAGTCCTGACGAAAATATCTTGTGATCTATATCACAAATACATAACAAACCGTCGAGCATAAAATGTGAATAACATCACACTTACAGGCTCATAACGTCCAGATTTTGCGCTTTGTTCTTTTTTTACACTGATTTTATGTGATGAATATCACACAAAATGGTGGCATACCCCCTGCTTTATTGTGATCTGAATCACATAAAAACCCACCATCTGGACAGTCACGTGATTCGGTGCGAGATTTCGCCTCACAGATAACCCAGGTCCGGCTACCTCTGCCGCCACGTTAACAACAAACCTCGGGCTTCCGGCCTGTGCGATAGCAAACATAAGAAGGGGTGTTTTATGTCATCCGATATCAAGATCAAGGTGCAAAGCTTTGGTCGTTTTCTCAGCAATATGGTGATGCCGAACATCGGCGCGTTCATCGCGTGGGGGATCATCACCGCATTGTTTATTCCTACAGGGTGGTTGCCTAACGAGACGCTGGCGAAACTCGTTGGCCCAATGATTACTTATCTGCTGCCGCTGCTCATCGGTTACACCGGTGGTCGTCTGGTGGGCGGCGATCGTGGCGGCGTTGTCGGCGCGATCACCACCATGGGCGTTATCGTTGGTGCGGATATGCCGATGTTCCTCGGCGCGATGATCGCAGGTCCGCTGGGCGGCTGGGCGATTAAACACTTTGATAGCTGGGTCGACGGTAAGATCAAATCCGGTTTCGAAATGCTGGTGAATAACTTCTCCGCTGGCATCATCGGTATGATCCTCGCCATTCTGGCGTTCCTCGGCATTGGCCCTGCGGTTGAAGTGCTGTCCAAAATTCTGGCGGCCGGCGTTAACTTCATGGTGGCGCACGAAATGCTGCCGCTGGCGTCTATCTTTGTTGAACCGGCGAAAATCCTGTTCCTCAACAACGCCATCAACCACGGTATCTTCTCGCCGCTGGGTATTCAGCAATCGCATGAACTCGGCAAGTCCATCTTCTTCCTGATCGAAGCGAACCCGGGTCCAGGGATGGGCGTACTGCTGGCGTATATGTTCTTTGGTCGCGGCAGCGCTAAACAGTCTGCTGGCGGCGCGGCTATCATCCACTTCCTGGGGGGTATCCACGAAATTTACTTCCCGTATGTGCTGATGAACCCGCGTCTGCTGCTTGCCGTAATCCTCGGTGGTATGACTGGCGTGTTCACCCTGAGCGTACTGAACGGCGGCCTGGTCTCTCCGGCTTCTCCGGGTTCCATCCTGGCGGTGCTGGCGATGACGCCAAAAGGCGCGTACTTCGCGAACCTGACGGCAATCTTTGCTGCCCTGATTGTCTCTTTCGTCATCTCTTCTATCCTGCTGAAAACCAGCAAAGTGAAAGAAGAAGACGAAGACATCGAAGCGGCAACCCGTCGTATGCAGGACATGAAAGCACAGTCTAAAGGCGCAACCCCGCTGGCGGCTGGCGACGTGACCAACGACCTGAGCCACGTGCGTAAAATCATCGTCGCATGTGACGCCGGTATGGGTTCCAGCGCCATGGGCGCGGGCGTGCTGCGTAAGAAAGTGCAGGATGCGGGTCTGAGCAACATCTCTGTCACCAACAGCGCGATTAACAGCCTGCCGTCTGACGTTGACCTAGTGATTACGCACCGCGATCTGACCGAACGCGCAATGCGCCAGGCGCCGCAGGCCCAGCATATTTCGCTGACCAACTTCCTCGACAGTGGCCTGTACACCAGCCTGACCGAACGTCTGGTTGCTGCTCAGCGCCATACGGACAACGAAGCCAAAGTGACCAGCAGCCTGCAGGACAGCTTTGATGCGCCTGACAGCAACCTGTTCAAGTTGAGCGCGGATAACATCTTCCTTGGCCGCACGGCGAGCACTAAAGAAGAAGCCATCCGTTTTGCCGGTGAGCAACTGGTGAAAGGCGGCTACGTTCAGCCGGAATATGTTGATGCGATGCTGGAACGCGAAAAACTGACCCCGACCTATCTGGGTGAGTCCATCGCGGTACCGCACGGCACAGTGGAAGCGAAAGATCGCGTACTGAAAACTGGCGTGGTGTTCTGCCAGTATCCGGAAGGTGTTCGCTTCGGTGAAGACGAAGATGACATCGCCCGTCTGGTGATCGGCATCGCGGCACGTAACAATGAGCACATTCAGGTCATCACCAGCCTCACTAACGCGCTGGATGACGAGACCGTGATTCAGCGTCTGGCGCACACCACCAGCGTTGAAGAAGTGCTGGCACTGCTCGGCAAGTAATCGGTTTTCCTCCCTCTCCCCACGGGGAGAGGGCTAGGGTGAGGGGAAATATTTGCGGTTCCTCACCCCAGCCCTCTCGGGTAAAAACATTGATAAAGGTTAAGACTATGAAAGCATTACATTTTGGCGCAGGTAATATCGGACGTGGCTTTATCGGCAAGTTGCTCGCCGACGCGGGGATTGAACTGACGTTCGCCGATGTGAATCAGGTGGTGCTCGACGCCCTTAATGCCCGTCATAGCTATCAGGTGCATGTGGTTGGTGAAAAAGAGCAGGTCGATACCGTCTCCGGCGTTAACGCCGTGAGCAGCATTGGCGACGAAGTTGTCGACCTGATTGCACACGTTGATCTGGTGACCACGGCGGTCGGCCCGGTGGTGCTGGAACGCATCGCCCCGGCTATCGCCAAAGGTCTGGCAAAACGTAAAGCGCAGGGCATTAACACACCGCTGAACATTATCGCTTGTGAAAATATGGTGCGCGGCACCACGCAGTTGAAAGGGCATGTCATCAACGCACTGGCGGACGCCGACAAAGCCTGGGTTGAAGAACACGTTGGCTTCGTAGATTCCGCCGTTGACCGTATTGTTCCGCCGTCGGCATCCGCGACTAACGATCCGCTGGAAGTAACGGTTGAAACCTTCAGCGAGTGGATTGTCGACAAAACCCAGTTCAAAGGTGCGCTGCCGAACATTCCGGGTATGGAATTAACTGATAACCTGATGGCATTTGTTGAACGTAAGCTCTTCACGCTGAATACCGGGCATGCTATAACCGCGTACCTTGGAAAACAGACCGGCCATCAAACCATTCGCGACGCAATTCTGGATGCCAATATCCGTGCGGTTGTGAAAGGCGCAATGGAAGAGAGCGGCGCGGTGCTGATCAAACGTTATGGCTTCGATGCCGACAAGCATGCTGCGTACATTCAGAAAATCCTGGGCCGTTTTGAAAACCCCTATCTGAAAGACGATGTTGAGCGCGTTGGTCGTCAACCGCTGCGTAAACTGAGTGCGGGCGATCGCCTGATCAAACCCCTGCTCGGCACGCTGGAGTACAACCTGCCGCACGCCAACCTGGTGAAAGGCATTGCCGCTGCCATGCATTACCGCAGTGAGCAGGATCCGCAGGCGCAGGAGCTGGCTCAGCTTATCGAAGAGAAAGGCCCGCAAGCCGCGCTGGCGCAGGTTTCCGGCCTGGATGCTAACAGTCCGGTCGTTAACGAAGCCGTCAGCGCCTATAACGCCATGGCATGATGCCGACGATGGCGCGGGAGATCCCGCGCCAGTTAACGAAATTGTCAGATATGCAGGCAATAATGGAAAAAACGCAGGCTTTCGAAAACCGTGTTCTCGAGCGTCTGAATGCTGGCAAAACCGTGCGAAGCTTTTTGATCGCCGCCGTTGAGCTACTCAACGAAGCTATCAATATTCTGGTGTTGCAGGTATTTCGCAAAGATGACTACGCGGTGAAATACGCTGTAGAGCCGCTGCTTGACGGAGATGGACCGCTGGGCAATTTGTCCGTGCGTTTAAAGCTGATTTACGGTCTGGGTGTCATTTCCCGCCCGGAATACGAAGACGCAGAGCTGTTGATGGCGCTGCGTGAAGAGCTCAACCACGATGGCACAGAGTACGCATTTACCGATGATGAGATCCTCGGGCCATTTGGTGAGCTGCACTGTGTTGCCGCCCTGCCGCCAACGCCGGTGTTTGATACCAGTGACGCCAGGCTTTTAGCCATGCAAAAACAGCGCTACCAGCAAGTCGTGCGTTCAACCATGGTGCTCTCTCTGACCGAGCTTATTTCCCGTATCAGCTTAAAAAAAGCATTCCAGAAATAACCTGCGCCATAAATACTGTATCCTTATCGTTTTACTCCCCAACGAATTGAGCCCCATGAAAGAAGTCGAAAAAAACGAAATCAAGCGTCTGAGCGACCGCCTCGATGCAATTCGCCACCAGCAGGCGGATCTCTCCTTAGTTGACGCAGCAGAAAAATACGCGGAACTGGAAAAAGAGAAAACCACGCTGGAAAGCGAAATCGCCCGTCTGCGTGAGCAGTACACGCAAAAGCTGAGCAAAGAAGCGCAGAAACTGATGAAAATGCCGTTTCGCCGCGCCATCAGCAAAAAAGAGCAGGCCGACCTCGGCAAGCTGAAGAAAAGCATCCGTGGTCTGGTGGTCGTACACCCGATGACTGCGCTGGGCCGCGAAATGGGTCTTGATGCAATGACCGGCTTCGCCAACAGCGAGTTCTGATCCTTTCTTTAACAGCCCTGGCCACACGCTAGCGCCAGGGCTGTTTAATTGGCCCTACCAATCCCTGCTGTTCCTCTCCCTGGTTCACAAATCCATCAAATCCCGTCACAGATATATTGCTTGCCAGCAACATCTGGATAACCATTCGTTATCACAACCCCTACACAACCCAACTGGCAGGACCACTTTTACAGAACATGTGACGCAGAGCTAAGCGCAGACTTGCCGCTCGCCGGTTTTGTTGTGGTTCTCAGGAGACCTGCATGAATCTCTGGCAACAGAATTACGACCCGGCTGGCAACCTTTGGCTTTCCAGCTTAATTGCATCGCTACCGATCCTGTTTTTCTTTTTTGCGCTGATAAAGCTCAAACTGAAAGGCTATGTGGCCGCCAGTTGGACTGTCGTTATCGCCCTTGGCGTGGCGCTGATGTTTTACCATATGCCGCTTGATCACGCGCTGGCCTCGGTGGTTTATGGCTTCTTTTACGGACTATGGCCGATTGCGTGGATCATTATCGCCGCCGTTTTTGTCTACAAAATCTCGGTCAAAACCGGGCAGTTCGACATTATCCGGTCTTCGATTTTGTCGATTACCCCCGACCAGCGCCTGCAAATGCTGATTGTCGGCTTTTCTTTCGGCGCGTTTCTGGAAGGGGCAGCGGGCTTTGGCGCGCCGGTCGCCATTACCGCCGCGTTGCTGGTGGGCTTAGGTTTTAACCCGCTGTATGCCGCGGGCTTGTGTCTGATCGTCAACACCGCGCCGGTCGCCTTTGGCGCAATGGGTATTCCAATCCTGGTTGCCGGACAGGTTACCGGGCTGGACAGTTTTGAAATCGGCCAGATGGTTGGCCGCCAGTTACCGTTCCTGACCATTATCGTGCTGTTCTGGATCATGGCGATTATGGACGGCTGGCGCGGCATTAAAGAGACCTGGCCGGCGGTGATTGTCGCGGGTGGCTCGTTTGCTATCGCCCAGTATCTGAGCTCCAACTTTATCGGCCCGGAACTGCCGGACATCATCTCATCGCTGGTTTCGCTGGTCTGCCTGACGTTGTTCCTCAAACGCTGGCGTCCGGTGCGCATCTTCCGCTTCGGCGATATGGGCGCATCGCAGGTGGATCTCGATTTAAAACGCACCCAATACAGCGGCGGGCAGATCCTGCGCGCCTGGTCACCGTTCCTGTTTTTGACCGCTACCGTGACGCTGTGGAGCGTGCCGCCGTTTAAGGCGCTGTTCGCCCCTGGTGGTGCACTGTATGACTGGGTATTGACCCTTTCTGTACCGCACCTCGACAAGCTGGTCGCGCGTATGCCGCCGGTGGTGAGCGCCGCCACGCCTTACGCTGCGGTATATAAATTTGACTGGTTCTCCGCCACTGGCACCGCCATTCTGTTTGCCGCTATTTTGTCGATTATCTGGCTACGCATGAAGCCGAAAGATGCCGTCACGACCTTTACCAGCACGCTGCGCGATCTGGCGCTGCCGATTTACTCGATTGGTATGGTGCTGGCCTTCGCCTTTATCTCTAACTACTCCGGGCTGTCATCGACGCTGGCACTGGCACTGGCGCACACCGGCAGTGCCTTCCCCTTCTTCTCGCCATTCCTCGGCTGGCTGGGCGTCTTCCTGACCGGTTCAGATACCTCTTCCAACGCGCTCTTCGCGGCGCTGCAAGCCACGGCGGCGCAGCAAATTGGTGTGTCGGATGTGCTGATGGTGGCGGCGAATACCACGGGTGGCGTTACCGGCAAGATGATTTCGCCGCAGTCGATCGCCATTGCCTGTGCGGCGGTGGGGCTGGTGGGCAAAGAGTCCGACCTGTTCCGTTTTACTGTTAAACACAGCCTGATTTTCACCTGCATGGTGGGGGTGATTACTACACTTCAGGCCTATGTTCTGACCTGGATGATCCCATGAAAGTGTTACCCAGACGCCTGACAGACGAGGTTGCCGATCGTGTGCGGGCGCTGATTGCTGAACAACAACTGGAAGCGGGCATGAAATTGCCCGCAGAGCGCCAGCTCGCCGTACAGCTTGGCGTGTCGCGCAACTCGTTGCGTGAAGCGTTATCAAAACTGGTCAGCGAAGGCCTGCTGCTCAGCCGTCGCGGCGGCGGTACGTTTGTGCGCTGGCAGCATGACGACTGGTCGGAGCAAAACATCGTCCAGCCGCTGAAAACGCTGCTGCATGATGACCCGGATTACAGTTTCGATATTCTTGAAGCGCGCCACGCCATTGAAGCCAGTACCGCCTGGCACGCGGCGATGCGCGCCACCGAGGCCGATAAAGAGAAAATTGTGCTGTGCTTTGAAGCCACACAATCCGACGACCCGGATCTCGCCTCCCAGGCCGATGTGCGTTTCCATCTCGCCATCGCCGAGGCCTCACATAACGTGGTGTTATTGCAAACCATGCGCGGGTTCTTCGACCTGCTGCAATCCTCGGTAAAACAGAGCCGCCAGCGTATGTATCTCGTTCCGCCAGTGTTTTCACAACTGACCGAACAGCACCAGGCGGTGATGAACGCCATTCTTGCCGGAGACGCCGATGGCGCGCGCCAGGCGATGATGGCGCATCTCGGCTTCGTGCATACCACTATTCGCAAATTCGATGAAGATCAGGCCCGCCAGGCACGCATCACCCGCCTGCCCGACGAGCAGCACATTCACTCCAGGGAGAAAAAAGCATGATTATTTCCGCAGCCAGCGACTATCGCGCGGCGGCTAAACGCATTTTGCCGCCGTTCTTGTTTCACTATATCGATGGCGGCGCGTATGCCGAATACACCCTGCGCCGCAACGTTGAAGACCTGTCCCAGGTGGCGCTGCGCCAGCGGGTGCTGAAAGACATGTCTGAACTGAGCCTCGAAACCACGTTGTTTAATGAAAAGTTATCGATGCCGGTGGCGCTGGCCCCGGTTGGCTTATGCGGCATGTACGCCCGGCGTGGTGAAGTGCAGGCAGCGGGCGCGGCGGATGCGAAAGGCATTCCTTTTACGCTCTCGACAGTTTCCGTCTGCCCGATTGAAGAGGTCGCGCCGACGATTAAGCGCCCGATGTGGTTCCAGTTATATGTGCTGCGCGATCGCGGCTTTATGCGTAATGCGCTGGAGCGGGCGAAAGCCGCCGGTTGCTCAACACTGGTGTTCACCGTGGATATGCCTACCCCAGGCGCGCGCTACCGCGATGCCCATTCCGGTATGAGCGGCCCGAATGCGGCGCTGCGCCGTTATCTGCAATCGGTGCTGCATCCGCAGTGGGCGTGGGATGTCGGCATTAATGGCCGCCCGCACGATCTGGGGAATATCTCCGCCTATCTCGGCAAGCCGACCGGGCTGGAGGATTACATTGGCTGGCTGGCGAAGAATTTTGATCCGTCGATTTCGTGGAAAGACCTGGAGTGGATCCGTGAATTCTGGGATGGCCCGATGGTGATCAAAGGGATCCTCGACCCGGAAGATGCCCGCGACGCGGTACGTTTTGGCGCAGACGGCATTGTGGTTTCTAACCACGGCGGCCGCCAGCTCGACGGTGTGCTCTCTTCCGCCCGCGCGCTTCCGGCGATTGCCGATGCGGTGAAAGGCGATATCACCATCCTGGCCGACAGCGGCATCCGTAACGGGCTGGATGTGGTGCGCATGCTGGCGCTTGGCGCAGATTCCGTCCTGCTGGGCCGCGCGTATCTGTATGCGCTGGCAACGCATGGTCGCCAGGGCGTGGCGAATCTGCTGGATCTGATTGAGAAAGAGATGCGCGTAGCGATGACGCTGACCAGCGCGAAATCGATTCGCGACATCAGCAAAGATTCGCTGGTACAGGGGCTGAACCAGTTACCTGCCGGGCTGGCACCGTTGTCGCATGGCGACGCCGCTTAGAGAGTGCTATCCTGCCCCCGCTATTAAGGGGGCAGTATGTTAAACATCGTTTTATTCGAACCTGAAATCCCGCCAAATACCGGGAATATCATCCGTTTGTGCGCCAATACCGGTTTTCGTCTGCATATCATTGAACCGATGGGCTTCACCTGGGACGACAAGCGCCTGCGCCGCGCAGGGCTGGACTACCATGAGTTCGCCGCGGTAAAACGCCATCACGATTACGCCGCGTTTGTCGACGCCGAACAGCCGCAACGCTTATTTGCCCTCACAACTAAAGGGACGCCAGCACACAGTGCGGTGAGCTACCAGGATGGTGATTATTTGATGTTTGGCCCGGAAACGCGCGGCCTGCCAGCGACTATCCTTGACGCACTGCCGCCAGAGCAAAAAATCCGCATTCCGATGATGCCGGACAGCCGCAGCATGAACCTGTCGAATGCCGTATCGGTGGTGGTGTATGAAGCCTGGCGCCAGCTCGGTTACCCGGGCGCGGTGCTGCGTAGCTGAAGGGAAATTAACGGGCGACGTCAACACGTTATCCGACCTGCGGATAGCGATGCCTGTCATGACGGACGCATTTATTTTTCTGCGCTACTGGCGAAACGCGCAGCGAAGAAAACCGGCGCGAACACAGAATCCTGGGGATTATTTGCTTCGCGCCTCCTGCGGATGTTCAACGCGCTGTCGCGTTTCGCGCACGGCTCTGGTTCAGACTGGCGAGTAAAATAGCCAGGCAATTAAATCCCGTCGCCGTACTCGAACCCGTGGTTGATCCCGTTGAAATGCTGATCCATATCCATTGACGGTTTGTCGCTTTCCGGCTTGCCGACAATCCGCGCCGGCACGCCTGCTGCCGTGGTATGCGGCGGCACCGGTTGCAATACCACCGAACCCGCGCCAATTTTCGCCCCACGGCCCACTTCGATGTTGCCGAGAATTTTGGCACCCGCGCCAATCATCACCCCTTCGCGGATTTTCGGATGGCGATCGCCGCTGGTTTTGCCGGTCCCGCCAAGCGTGACCGATTGCAGGATCGACACGTCATCTTCAATGACTGCCGTTTCGCCCACCACGATGCCTGTTGCGTGGTCGAGCATAATCCCACGGCCAATTCGCGCCGCCGGGTGAATATCGACCTGGAAACTGACCGACACCTGGTTTTGCAGGAAAATCGCCAGCGCCTCGCGTCCCTGCGTCCACAGCCAGTGCCCAATACGGTATGCCTGTAACGCGTGGAAACCTTTCAGATAGAGTAGCGGCGTGGAATATTTATCCACCGCCGGGTCGCGCGTGCGCACGGCCTGGATATCACAGGCGGCGGAGGCGATCATTTCCGGGTCGGCAGCATAGGCTTCTTCGACGACTTCACGAATGGCAATCGCGGGCATAATCGGCGAGGCAAGTTTATTCGCCAGCATATAGCTCAGTGCGCTGCCGAGGTTTTCATGCTTGAGTAATGTCGCGTGGTAAAAACTGGCCAGCATTGGCTCACATTCCGCCAGTGCCCGGGCTTCGGCTTTAATATTTTTCCAGACCAGATCCAGTTCTTCACACGGCATTGCTTACTCCAGACGTGATAAGACGACAGGCTGGTCTGCGCCAGCCTTATCGTGAGTTCAAAAAGAGTCCCTGCGACTAAGGGGTTAGTGCTCTTCCTTGCGGGCACGACCTAATAGGGTCAATGCTGCCTCGCGCGCATTTTTTCCGCAATACAATACCTGATAAATTTCCTCGGTTATTGGCATTTCGACGCCAAACCGGTGCGCCAGCGCGCGCACTTCTTTGGTATTGCGGTAACCTTCGACCACCTGGCCAATCTTGTCCTGGGCGCTTTGTACGTCCATGCCCTGGCCAAGCATCATGCCGAAGCGGCGGTTGCGCGACTGGTTGTCGGTACAAGTCAGCACTAAATCGCCTAAACCCGCCATGCCCATAAAGGTGGCTGGATCGGCACCCAGCGCGGCACCGAGACGTGACATTTCGGTCAAACCACGGGTGATCAGCGCTGTACGCGCATTGGCGCCAAAGCCAATGCCGTCGGACATGCCCGCGCCAATCGCAATGACGTTTTTCACCGCGCCGCCCAGTTGCACGCCGATGAAATCCGGGTTGCTGTAGACGCGGAAACTTTTGCCGCAGTGAAGGAGCTGCTGTAAATCCTCAGCGAACTGGGGATCCGCAGAAGCGAGGGAAATCGCCGTTGGCAGACCCGCCGCCAGCTCTTTGGCAAATGTCGGGCCGGAAATCACCGCCAGCGGAATATCCGGGCCTAACACTTCGCGCGCCACCTCTTCGAGCAGACGCCCGGTTTCGGCTTCCAGCCCTTTTGTCGCCCAGACGATACGCGCGTCATCGCGCATAAGCGGCTTGATTTGCGCCAGCACATCGCCAAAGACGTGGCTTGGCACCACCACCAGGATATTACGGCTGGCGGACAGCGCGCGGGCCAGATCGCTCTCTAATTGCAGCGTGTCGGGGAAAGGCACATCGGGGAGGAACGCGGCGTTGCAACGGTCGTGTTGCAGGGTCGCGATATGTTTTGGGTCATGGCCCCACAGCACAACCGGGTGGCCATTTCTTGCCAGCGTGATGGCAAGAGCGGTGCCGTAAGAGCCGGCACCGATCACAGTCATTGCAGCATTAAGTGCGTTCATCAGGCATCCTGATGTTGTTCGGCACCTTCGCCAGTCTGCTGTTGCAGGTAGTTCATGAACAGCGCATCAAAATTCACTGGCGCAAGGTTCAGTTGCGGGAAAGTACCGCGGGAAACCAGGCTGGTGATGCACTCGCGGGCATACGGGAACAGAATGTTCGGGCAGTATGCACCCAGGCAGTGCGCCATCTGCGTTCCTTCGATACCGTCGATAGAGAAGATACCGCCCTGCTGTACTTCGCACAGGAAGCCAGTTTCTTCGCCCAGAGAAGCGGTCACGGTAACGCGCAGAACCACTTCATAAACACCTTCCGCCAGTTGGGTGGAGGCGGTGTCGAGATCCAGTTTCACTTCCGGCTGCCACTCTTTCTGGAAGATGTGTGGCGCATTCGGCGCTTCGAAAGAGATATCTTTCGTGTAGATACGCTGAATCTGGAAAGTCATTTCGGTGTTGTTTTGTTCAGACATGAGTGAATAACCCTTAAGTGTTGTAGTGCTCTAAAAGCATTAACGCAACAGCGGATCCAGCCCGCCACGCGCGTCCAGCGCATATAAATCGTCACAGCCGCCAATGTGCTGCGCATCAATGAAAATCTGCGGAACCGTCGTACGGCCACTACGTTGAATCATCTCTTCGCGTTTTACCATATCACCGTCGATCGGCAGCTCAGCAAAAGCAACACCTTTGCTTTTCAGCAGCGCTTTTGCGCGGTGGCAAAACGGGCAAGTCGCTTTCGTGTAGATCTCAATATTGGCCATATCTCTTCTCCGATGTTTACCCGTAGGTAAATTATTTACCGCGAACTAACGGCAGGTTTTCGCCCATCCAGCCAGAGATACCGTCTTTCAGCACAAAGACCTTCTCGAAACCGGCTTTCACCAGCTCGTTCGCCGGGGTCTGGGCCTGCATGCCGGTACCATCAACAACGATAATCGGCGCACTTTTGTGTTTTTCAAGCTCACCTACATTATTGGCTTTGATCTCGTTTGGCAGCAAATTCACCGCGCCTGCGATGTGACCTTTACGGAAATCATCACGCTGGCGTAAGTCCACTACCACGGCATCTTCTTTATTAATGAGGCGCGTAGCTTCGCCGCGAGAAATCACTTTCACTTTAGACGCAATGCCCTTGAAAGTGGTAAACAGCACAGCACCGAACAACGCAATCCAGGCGATACACAGGATTGGGTTGCGGCCAATAAATTGCATAATTTCTTGCATCTGGGGTTACAACTCCGGACTTAGTGATTAAAAACCAGCAAGGAGTATACCTGCGCAGTGGGGCAAATACAGCCAGCCAGCGCGACGGAATGCATTTTCTGCGGAGTGTTACAAAAAAAATAAATACTCGCTGCGCAAACAAGGGGCTGGTCAGCCGCTTTCTTTGATCTTCTGCGGCTATTTTATCGATTCAGCTGTAGTAAAATTACGCAAATTTTTTGTCTTCTGAGCATGAGGTTGTCGCAATGTCGGTTTCTAAAAAACCTATGGTACTGGTGATTCTGGATGGCTACGGCTACCGTGAAGACCAGCAGGATAACGCTATTTTCAACGCTAAAACCCCGGTGATGGACAAACTGTGGGCAACCCGCCCGCATACGCTGATTGACGCGTCAGGCCTCGAAGTCGGCCTGCCGGATCGCCAGATGGGCAACTCCGAAGTCGGCCACGTTAACCTGGGTGCAGGACGTATTGTTTACCAGGATCTGACTCGCCTGGATAAAGAGATCAAAGAGCGTACGTTCTTTAGCAACCCGGTACTGGCCGGTGCGGTAGACAAAGCGGTTGCCGCTGGCAAAGCCGTGCACATTATGGGTCTGCTCTCCGCAGGCGGCGTGCACAGCCATGAAGATCATATTATGGCGATGGTGGAACTGGCCGCAGAACGCGGTGCGGAAAAAATCTATCTGCACGCTTTCCTCGATGGGCGTGACACGCCGCCGCGCAGCGCTGAATCCTCGCTGAAAAAATTCGAAGACAAGTTCGCCGCGCTGGGTAAAGGCCGTGTTGCGAGCATTATTGGTCGTTACTATGCGATGGATCGTGACAACCGCTGGGATCGCGTGGAACAAGCTTACAACCTGATGACCGAGGCCAAAGGCGAGTTCACCTTTGATAGCGCCGTTGCGGGTCTGCAAGCGGCTTACGCTCGCGACGAAAATGACGAGTTTGTAAAAGCGACGGTTATTCGCGCCGCAGGCCAGCCCGATGCGGCAATGGAAGATGGCGATGCGCTGATTTTCATGAACTTCCGCGCCGACCGCGCACGTGAAATTACCCGCGCGTTCGTTAACGCAGACTTCGACGGTTTCGCACGTAAGAAAGTGGTTAAGCTGGGCGATTTCGTCATGCTGACCGAATATGCCGCCGACATCAAAACTGCCGTCGCCTATCCACCAGCTTCTCTGGCGAATACGCTCGGTGAGTGGATGGCGAAGCACAACAAAACTCAGTTGCGTATTTCCGAAACGGAAAAATATGCCCACGTCACCTTCTTCTTTAACGGCGGCGTAGAAGAGCCGTTCCCGGGCGAAGACCGCATTCTGATCAACTCGCCGAAAGTGGCGACTTACGATCTGCAACCGGAAATGAGCTCCGCAGAGCTGACCGAGAAACTGGTGGGTGCGATCACCAGCGGGAAGTACGACACCATTATTTGTAACTACCCGAACGGCGATATGGTCGGTCATACCGGCGTGTTTGAAGCTGCTGTCGCCGCTGTTGAAGCGCTGGATCACTGCGTTGCAGAGGTGAGCAAAGCGGTGGAATCCGTAGGTGGTCAGATGTTGATCACCGCCGACCACGGTAACGCTGAGCAGATGCGTGACCCGTCAACCGGTCAGGCACACACTGCGCATACCAACCTGCCGGTGCCGCTGATCTATGTTGGCGACAAAGCGCTGAAAGCCGTTTCCGGCGGTAAACTTTCCGACATCGCGCCGACTATGCTGACGCTGATGGGCATGGAAATCCCGCAAGAGATGACTGGTAAGCCGCTGTTCATCGTGGAATAATCGCTCCCCATGAGGGGAAAGGCGATTTTTTCAATTACATGGGTCGGGCTCCGACCCTTTCTTTGCGCCAGCGCACTCAGCGCTGGCGCATTGCTGTGCGCCGTTTCCGCCCACGCGGATGACCGCGATCAGCTCAAATCTATTCAGGCCGATATCGCTGAAAAAGAGCGCGCGGTACGCCAGCAACAACAGCAACGCGCGGGCCTTCTTGCCCAGTTAAAGGCACAGGAAGAAGCCATCTCTGCCGCCACTCGCCAACTGCGGGAAACGCAAAACACCCTCGCCCAGCTCAATAAGCAGATCGACGAGATGAACGCCTCGATTGCCAAACTGGAACGTCAGCGCACCACGCAGGAACACAACCTGGCGGCGCAGCTTGATGCGGCGTTTCGGCAGGGGCCACACACCGGGATCCAGCTGATTCTGAGTGGTGAAGAGAGCCAGCGCGGCCAGCGTTTGCAGGCCTACTTTGGTTATCTCAACCAGGCGCGACAGGAAACCATCGCTCAGTTGAAACAGACACGCGAAGAGGTCGCCACGCAAAAATCCGAGCTGGAAGAGAAGCAGAGCCAGCAACAAACGCTGCTGTATGAGCAAAAAGCGCAGCAGGCCAAACTTGAACAAGCACGCAGTGAGCGGCAGAAAACCCTTTCTGGTCTGGAATCCTCCATTCAGGAAGGCCAGCAACAGCTCGGTGAAATGCGCGCCAACGAATCTCGCTTGCGCGATCGCCTCGCCCGCGCGGAAGCGGCAGCTAAAGCCCGTGCCGAACGTGAAGCCCGCGAAGCGCAAGCCGTGCGTGACCGCCAAAATGAAGCCAGCCGCAAAGGCACCACGTATAAACCTACCGAGAGCGAACGCTCACTGATGTCCCGCACCGGCGGTTTAGGTTCGCCGTCTGGCCAGGCCGTCTGGCCGGTTCGCGGCCCGTTGCTGCATCGTTATGGCGAACAACTGCAGGGTGAGCTACGTTGGAAAGGGATTGTTATCGGCGCGTCTGAAGGCAGTGAAGTGAAAGCTATCGCCGACGGGCGTGTGATCCTCGCCGACTGGCTGCAAGGCTATGGCCTGGTGGTGGTGGTGGAACACGGCAAGGGCGACATGAGCCTTTACGGTTACAACCAGAGCGCGCTGGTGAGCGTAGGCACCCAGGTTCGCGCCGGTCAGCCGATAGCCCTCGTAGGGAGCAGTGGCGGTCAGGGCCGGCCTTCACTCTATTTCGAAATTCGCCGTCAGGGTCAGGCGGTCAATCCACAGCCGTGGTTGGGAAGATAAGGTTTGCTTCAATTTCGTCGTATTGTTTTGACGCTCGCCAGTGCGCTGGCGTTTTCCGCTCCGGTATTCGCCGGGAAACTGGCCATCGTGATCGACGATTTCGGCTACCGCCCACAAACTGAAAACCAGGTGCTGGCCATGCCGCAGGCGGTCTCCGTCGCGGTGCTGCCCAATGCAACGCATGCTCACGAAATGGCGACCAAAGCGCACAACAGTGGCCATGAAGTGTTGATCCATCTTCCAATGGCACCGCTGAGTAAACAGCCGCTGGAAAAAGACACGCTGCGCCCGGAGATGAGTAGCGCAGAGATTGAGCGCATCATCAGCGACGCCGTCAACAAAGTGCCGTATGCCGTCGGGCTGAATAACCATATGGGTAGCGCCATGACGTCCAGTCTGTTTGGCATGCAGAAAGTGATGCAGGCGCTGGAGCGCTATAACCTCTATTTCCTTGATAGCATGACTATCGGCAATAGCCAGGCGCTGCGCGCCGCTTCCGGTACCGGGGTAAAAGTCATTAAGCGCAAGGTGTTCCTCGACGATACGCAAAACGAAGGCGATATCCGCCGTCAGTTTGACCGCGCCGTACAGTTAGCGCGTCGCAATGGTTCCGCCATTGCTATTGGTCACCCGCATCCCGCCACTGTTCGTGTTCTGCAACAGTCTCTCTACAATTTGCCGGCGGATATTACGCTGGTGCGCCCGAGCGATCTGCTCAATGAACCGCAGACAGATACCTCAACGCCCAACGCCACACCACCAGGCGGTACCGTTCAGCCACCGCGTAATCCGTTTCGCGGCGCAAAACTGTGTAAAGCGAAGCACAAACCTGAACCGGTTTACGCTAGCCGCTTCTTTAGCGTAATCAGTGAAAGTGTTGGCGAGAGTACGCTGGTGCGTTATATGCAGAATCAGTGGCAAGGGTGGAAAACAACCCACCCTTAAGCATTAAAAAGGCGCCACAGGCGCCTTTTTCGTTATTAATCCCAGCTCAGAATCACTTTGCCGGACTGCCCCGAGCGCATCGCGTCGAAGCCCTGCTGGAACTCGTTGATGCTGAAACGATGGGTAATAATCGGCGAAAGATCCAGACCAGACTGGATTAACGCCGCCATCTTATACCAGGTTTCGAACATCTCACGGCCGTAAATGCCTTTGATAAACAGCCCCTTGAAGATGACTTTAGTCCAGTCGATAGACATATCGGACGGCGGAATACCCAGCATCGCAATACGGCCACCGTGGTTCATGGTGTCGAGCATCGTGCGAAACGCTGGCGGCGCGCCGGACATCTCCAGACCCACGTCGAACCCTTCGGTCATACCCAGTTCTGCCATCACATCCGCCAGATTCTCTTTGGCGACATTAACCGCGCGGGTAACACCCATTTTGCGCGCCAGATCGAGGCGGTACTCATTCACATCGGTGATAACCACATGGCGTGCACCAACGTGTTTTGCCACCGCCGCGGCCATAATACCAATCGGGCCTGCGCCGGAGACCAGCACATCTTCTCCTACCAAATCAAAGGAGAGCGCCGTGTGCACCGCGTTACCAAACGGATCGAAAATCGACGCCAAATCGTCAGAAATATTGTCGGGGATTTTGAAAGCGTTGAACGCCGGGATCACCAGGTATTCGGCAAAACAGCCCGGACGGTTGACGCCCACACCCGTGGTGTTACGGCACAGATGCGTACGCCCGGCGCGGCAGTTACGGCAATGACCACAGGTAATATGGCCTTCACCGGAAACGCGATCGCCAATTTTAAAACCTTTCACTTCCTGGCCGATGCCCACCACTTCGCCGACATATTCATGGCCGACGACCATCGGTACAGGAATGGTTTTTTGCGACCAGTCGTCCCAGTTATAGATGTGCACGTCAGTGCCACAAATCGCGGTTTTGCGAATTTTAATCAGCAGATCGTTATGACCAACATCCGGCTCCGGTACGTCGGTCATCCAGATGCCTTCTTCTGCTTTCAGTTTGGATAACGCTTTCATTTCACGCCCTCAGGCAATCACACCCAGTTGTTTACCAATGCGGGTAAAGGCAGCAACCGCACGCTCAATTTGTTCAGGCGTATGCGCCGCAGACATCTGTGTGCGGATACGCGCCTGACCTTTTGGCACCACCGGGAAGAAGAAACCGGTGACGTAAATCCCCTCTTTTTGCAGCTCACGCGCGAAGTTTTGCGCCACCACTGCATCGCCCAGCATCACCGGGATAATGGCGTGGTCTGCCCCTGCCAGCGTAAAGCCTGCGGCGGTCATTCTTTCGCGGAACAGACGGGCATTTGCCCACAGGCGATCGCGCAGCTCAGCACCGGACTCAAGCATTTCCAGCACTTTAATGGACGCGGCAACAATGGCGGGTGCCAGTGAGTTGGAGAAAAGATACGGGCGGGAACGCTGACGCAGCCACTCCACCACCTCTTTACGCGCCGCGGTGTAACCGCCGGACGCGCCGCCAAGCGCTTTGCCGAGCGTGCCGGTGATGATGTCCACGCGCCCCATCACGTCGCAATATTCATGCGTACCACGACCATTCGCGCCAACAAAACCGACCGCGTGAGAGTCATCGACCATCACCAGCGCGTCATATTTATCCGCCAGATCGCACACGCCTTGCAGGTTAGCGATCACGCCGTCCATGGAAAACACGCCATCGGTCGCAATCATTACATGACGCGCGCCCGCTTCACGCGCCTCTTTCAGGCGGGCTTCCAGCTCCTGCATATCGTTATTAGCGTAGCGATAGCGCTTCGCTTTACACAAACGCACACCGTCGATAATAGAAGCATGGTTCAGCGCGTCGGAAATAATGGCGTCTTCCGCGCCAAGCAGCGTTTCAAACAGGCCGCCGTTCGCATCAAAGCAGGAGGAGTAGAGAATGGAATCTTCCATACCGAGGAAATCGGCCAGCTTCTTCTCCAGCGCTTTGTGGCTATCTTGCGTGCCACAGATAAAGCGCACGGAGGCCATACCGAAGCCGTGGCTGTCCATACCGGCTTTCGCGGCAGCAATCAAATCAGGGTGATTGGCAAGGCCAAGATAGTTATTGGCGCAGAAGTTAATAACATGGTCGCCATTGGCCACGGTGATATCAGCCTGCTGGGCCGACGTAATAATGCGTTCTTCTTTAAACAACCCTTCCGCACGCGCGGTTTCCAGGTCGTTCGTTAACTGTTTATAAAAATCCCCACGCATCGCAATTCTCCAGACTGGGCAAATTTCGGCACATATTACCGAAAGGTATACGGTGATACGAGATGACACAGCATCCATTCTTCATTTTGTAGCATAAATCACGCATAGGCATATCGTTCACTGGGTGAATGGCTGAAGGGTCGTCAATGTGATGATATGATAAGAGACATTAGTGTCTGAGATCGTCTCAACGCTCCACTTTTCAAAGGTACAGTTATGATCATCGTGACCGGCGGCGCGGGTTTTATCGGCAGCAACATCGTTAAGGCCCTGAATGATAAAGGCATCACCGATATTCTGGTGGTGGACAACCTGAAAGACGGCACCAAATTCGTCAATCTGGTCGACCTGCACATTGCCGACTACATGGATAAAGAAGACTTTCTGATCCAGATTATGTCTGGTGAAGAGTTCGGTGATATTGAAGCCGTATTCCACGAAGGTGCGTGTTCATCCACCACCGAGTGGGATGGCAAATACATGATGGATAACAACTATCAGTACTCCAAAGAGCTGCTGCACTACTGCCTGGAGCGCGAAATCCCGTTCCTGTACGCATCTTCTGCCGCGACTTACGGTGGCCGGACTTCGGACTTTATCGAATCCCGTGAATACGAAAAGCCGCTTAACGTTTACGGCTACTCAAAAATGCTGTTCGACGAGTATGTGCGCGGCATCCTGCCGGAAGCGAACTCCCCGATCGTCGGCTTCCGCTACTTCAACGTGTATGGCCCGCGCGAAGGGCATAAAGGCAGCATGGCGAGCGTGGCCTTCCATCTCAATACCCAGTTGAACAACGGCGAAAGCCCGAAACTGTTCGAAGGCAGCGAAAACTTCAAACGCGATTTCGTCTACGTGGGCGATGTCGCGGCGGTCAACCTGTGGTTCTGGGAAAACGGTGTTTCCGGTATCTACAATCTGGGTACCGGTCGCGCGGAATCTTTCCAGGCTGTGGCTGATGCGACGCTGGCTTTCCACAAAAAAGGCAGCATCGAATACATTCCGTTCCCGGACAAACTGAAAGGCCGCTACCAGGCGTTTACCCAGGCGGATCTGACCAACCTGCGCGCGGCGGGTTATGACAAACCGTTTAAAACCGTCGCCGAAGGCGTAACCGAGTATATGGCCTGGCTGAACCGCGACGCGTAAGTATGAAAATTTTGGTCATTGGCCCGTCCTGGGTCGGCGACATGATGATGTCGCAGAGTCTTTACCGCACGCTCAAAGCGCGCTTTCCCCAGGCGATAATCGATGTGATGGCACCCGCGTGGTGCCGTCCACTTTTATCACGCATGCCGGAAGTCAACGAAGCGATCCCAATGCCGCTCGGCCACGGTGCGCTGGAAATTGGCGTACGCCGTAAGCTGGGCCACAACCTGCGCGAGCGCCGCTATGACCGCGCCTACGTGCTGCCCAATTCGTTTAAATCCGCGCTGGTACCGTTCTTTGCCAACGTGCCGCACCGTACCGGCTGGCGCGGTGAAATGCGTTACGGTCTGCTCAATGACGCTCGCATACTGGATAAACAAGCCTGGCCGTTAATGGTGGAGCGCTATGTGGCGCTGGCCTATGACAAAGGTGTGATGCGCTCGGCGCAGGATCTGCCGCAGCCGCTGCTGTGGCCGCAGTTGCAGGTTAACGACAGCGAGAAATTACAAGTTTGCGCGACGTTTGATATTTCTGCCGAACGCCCGGTTATTGGTTTTTGCCCCGGCGCAGAATTCGGCCCGGCCAAACGCTGGCCGCACTACCATTACGCAGAACTGGCCAAGCAACTGATTGATGAAGGCTACCAGGTGTTGCTGTTTGGTTCGGCGAAAGATCACGAAGCGGGCAACGAGATTCTGGCCTCGCTGAGCACCGAGCAGCAAGCCTGGTGCCGCAATCTGGCCGGTGAAACGCAGCTGGAACAAGCCGTTGTGCTGATTGCTGCCTGTAAAGCGATCGTTACCAATGATTCCGGTTTGATGCATGTCGCCGCCGCGCTTAATCGTCCGCTGGTGGCGCTTTACGGCCCAAGCAGCCCGGATTTCACTCCGCCGTTGTCGCACAAAGCCCGCGTGATCCGCCTGATTTCCGGCTACCACAAAGTGCGCAAAGGCGACGCCGCTGAAGGTTATCACCAGAGTCTGATCGACATTACCCCGCAGCGCGTACTGGAAGAGTTGAACGCGCTGTTGCTGGACGCGGAAGGATAACCGATGCGGGTATTGATCGTTAAAACCTCGTCGATGGGTGATGTACTGCATACGCTGCCCGCGCTCACCGACGCCGCGCAGGCGATTCCCGGCATCCGTTTTGACTGGGTGGTGGAAGAGGGTTTCGCCCAGATCCCCGCCTGGCACGCCGCCGTTGAGCGCGTTATTCCGGTGGCGATCCGCCGCTGGCGCAAAGCCTGGTTTTCCGCCCCCATTGCCGCCGAGCGTAAAGCCTTTCGCCAGGCGGTACAGGCTGAGCGGTACGACGCGATTATTGATGCGCAAGGGCTGGTGAAAAGCGCCGCGCTGGTCACCCGACTGGCGCATGGTGTGAAGCACGGCATGGACTGGCGCACCGCGCGCGAGCCCTTAGCGAGCCTGTTTTACAATCGCCGTCATCACATTGCTAAACAGCAACATGCGGTTGAGCGCACCCGCGAATTATTCGCCAAAAGCCTCGGTTATACCAAACCGCAAACGCAGGGTGATTACGCCATCGCCCGCCATTTTGCCGTCGCCGACGCGGCGCATTCGCCCTATGCCGTGTTCTTACACGCCACCACCCGCGATGATAAACACTGGCCGGAAGCGCACTGGCGCGAGCTACTTAATTTGCTGGCTGACAGCGGCTTACGCATAAAATTACCGTGGGGCGCGCCGCATGAAGAAGCCCGCGCGAAACGGCTGGCGCAAGGGCTGGATTTTGTCGACGTCTTGCCGCGGATGAGCCTTGAGAATGTGGCGCGAGAACTGGCCGGCGCGCGGTTTGTCGTCTCGGTTGATACCGGTTTAAGCCATCTGACCGCCGCGCTGGACAGGCCGAACGTCACACTTTATGGCCCAACGGATCCTGGCCTTATCGGTGGCTACGGAAAAAACCAAACCATTTGCCGCCCGGAAAACTCTTCGCAGTTGAGCAGCCTTTCTGCCGCTGCGGTTTATCGCCAAATACAGCCTTTGCTGACAGCTGAGCGTGTCCATGTCTGATTTTTTCTCGCCCGAACGCCCGCCGAAACGGGTGCTGATTATCAAGTTGCGTCACCACGGTGATGTCTTGCTGACCTCGCCGATGTTTACCGTATTGAAGAAAAACTGGCCCGGCGTCGAAGTGGATGCGTTGGTGTACGACGATACTCAGGCGATGTTAACCAACCATCCGTATATCGATCAGGTGCATACCATCGGGCGCAAATGGCGCAAACAGGGTTGGCTGAAGCAGTTAAGCCTCTATCGCGGTCTGCGCAACCGGCTCAAAGCGCGCAATTACGATGTACTGATAAATCTCACTGAACACTGGCACGGTGCGCGTCTGGCGCGCAAGCTGAAGCCCCGCGTCTCTGTCGGCTTCAAACCGGATAAGCGCGGCGGTCTCGCCCGCTGGCGCTGGGTGAAATCCTTCACCACGCTCTACCCGGCAATTCAGGATAACAGCCGCCATATGGTGGAAGTGAACCTGGACGCCCTGCGCCGCATTGGCATCCACCCGGCCAGCGCCGAGGACAAACGCACGTTGTTTACGCCAGGCGAGGAAGCGGAAAACACCATTTTGCAAAAACTGGCGGGCTTTGGTCTCGCCAGCAAATCCTACATTCTGGTGCACCCGACATCGCGCTGGATGTTCAAAGCCTGGCAAATCGACAAGCTGGCGGCGACCATCGACACGCTGGCAGCCCGTGGCTTACCAATCATTCTCTCGGCCGCGCCGTCGAAAGAAGAGAGCGATTATATGGATAAGCTGCGCGCCGCACTGACGCAGCCGGTGTTTGATTTAAGCGGGCAACTAAATCTGAAAGAGCTAGGCGCGTTGATGAAACATGCGCGGCTCTACTTCGGCGTGGATTCCATGCCAATGCATCTGGCCAGCGCCGTGGGTACGCCCACCATCGCCATTTTCGGCCCGACGGGCGCGATAAAATGGGCGCCCTGGGGTGTCACTTACCGGGTCATTACCGCCGGTTTCACCTGCCAGCCTTGCGGCAAAGCGGGCTGCGGCGACAGCCAGGTTTCTGATTGCATTACCGCCATTACGCCTGCGCAGGTGCTCGGCGCGATTGATACCTTACTGCTGGAAAACCCCGCATGAAGCTGGCTATCGTCAGACAAACCTATAACCCGAACGGCGGCGCAGAACGTTTCGTTTCCCGCGCCCTGAATGTGCTGGCGCAGGATACCTCGCTGGATGTCACCCTGATCGCCCGCGAATGGGAAAACGCCGCTGGCTGGCACACCCTGACGGTCAATCCACCGTTTCGTAACCGCAAAATGCGCGAAGCGGGTTTTGCTGACGCCGCAGCGGCGCACTTTGCCGATTTCGATATTGTGCAAAGCCATGAGCGCATTCCCGGTGCGACCATTTTCCGCGCCGGAGACGGCGTACATGCCACCTGGCTTGAGCAGTACAGCCGCATTCTGTCACCGCTAAAACGCTGGTCGCAGAATTTCAGCCCCTATCACCACTACATTTTGCAGGCGGAGCGCCAGATGTTCGCGCATCCTGCGCTGCGCAAGGTTATCTGTAATTCGCGGATGGTGCGCGATGATATCGCCCGTCGTTTTCAATTGCGCGACGATCAATTGACGGTGATTTATAACGGTGTCGATACTGCCCATTT
This sequence comes from Kosakonia sp. PSU_27, assembly GCF_039409795.1. Classification (NCBI taxonomy): domain Bacteria; kingdom Pseudomonadati; phylum Pseudomonadota; class Gammaproteobacteria; order Enterobacterales; family Enterobacteriaceae; genus Kosakonia; species Kosakonia sp. PSU_27. The sequence goes on from NZ_JBCIVK010000006.1 coordinate 296,084, forward strand.
CCACCCCAGCGTGCGTGAGTTGTCCCTGCGAACGGCACTGGCAATTCCTACCGACGCGCCGGTACTGGCGTATGTCGGTTCCGGTTTTACCCGTAAAGGTGTCGCGACGGCGCTGCGTGCGATTGTCGCGCATCCATCCGTCTGGCTGTTGATAGCTGGTCGCGATAAACACGCCCGTAAGTTTGAAAAGCTGGCGCGCCAGTTGGGCGTGGCGAAGCGTGTGCGTTTTCTTGGCCCGGTGGCGGATATTCGCCAGGTCTACGGTTCAGCGGACGCGTTGATCCTGCCAACGCTCTACGATCCATTCCCGAACGTCTGCGTTGAAGCGCTGGCTTGCGGGCTGCCACTGTTTACCAGCCCTGGCTGCGGTGCTGCCGAATGGGTGGTCGAAGGGGAAAACGGCTGGGTGCGCGATGCGCTGGATAGCGAAGGTTACAGCGCGTCTGTCGGTGAGTGGCTGACTGGCCGTACGCGCGGTGTGGATTATGCGGCGGCGGCGCGCGCCACCGCTGAACCCTGGACGCTGGACCGGATGGCCCAGGAGTTGCAGGCGCTTTACCGCGACCTGCTGCGCTGAGCGGCGTCGGCGAACACCTTTTCCATCGCCGCCAGCATACATTCTCGCGTTAAATGCGCGCACAGGTAATCATAACCTTGTTGCGCCAGCGTATCGCGTAACGCGGCGTCGCCAGCCAGGCGAACAATCGCGCCGCGCAGGGCTTCAATATCGCGCTGTGCCACCAGCAAGCCGGTTTGTTCATTGATAATGGCATCCGCCGTGCCCCCTGCATCTGTGGCGATAGTCGCGATGCGGCAAGCCAGCGATTGCAGTACGCCTTGCGGTACACCTTCCATATCGTGCGACGGACTTAACGCAATATCGAACGCCGGAAACCACTGCGAAGGATTGCTTTGATGGCCCGCCATCACCACGCGATCCTGCAAACCAAGCTGAACGATTTCCTGTTCCAGCGTCGCCCGATGCGGCCCTTCACCGACAATCGCCAGTTTGATCGCCGGGTCGTTAATTTGCGCCAGCGCTTTGAGCAACACGCTATGCCCTTTGTTCGGGCGCAGATGGGACACCACACCCAGCCACAGGGCATCCTGCGCTAACCCGCACTGTTCACGCGCAGCCATTTTATCAGCCGGATGAAAACGTCGGGTATCAACACCGCTTGGCACGGAGGTGGTTTGTTCCAGCGGCACGCCGAGGTCGACCATTTGATAGCGCAGCGCTTCTCCGGTACTGACGATATGCGCGCAGGCACGGCGGAACAGCCAGCGCGTGGTCCAGTTATTGCGCGGCGTACCGGAAGCGTGGCGGGTACGCACCAGCGGCACCGGGCGGGACAGCGTGAGGTTCGCCAGCGCCACCAGCCAGGTATCGGCAGAATTATGGCTATTAATCACATCAATGCTGTCGCGGTTCGCTCGCAACCAGCGGCGCAGCGCAAGCAGGTTGGCGATATTCTTACGTTTCAGCGGCATGGTCACTACCGTTAGCCCGGCATCGCTCGCCATCTGGTGCAGCGGCGCGGTTTCCGGGCACAGGATAGTCACCTGATGGCCGCGTTCCAGCATGCCTAACGATTCATTGATAATCCGCAGCGGCTGCCCGCCTTTCCCGCCATCTGCTTCGGTGTGAACAATATGCATAGATTTCCTGTAACCTGGCTTACAGACGCCATAAATGGGGGCATTATATACATCGGTAGCGCCGAAGTGCACGGCGAGCTATTTCCAGGAGAAAGCCCTGGTTACAAAGAAGCCACTTCTTAACATAATTTTTCTGTGGTAGTTTTCCCCGGGCTTCATCACACTGACCTGGCGATCCTGGGGAATGCATTCTGGAACGTTAATTTGCCGATAAGGCCACAAATTTATTAATCAGCCTGAGAATTATGACTAAAACTCGCACTTTTTTGGCAGGGATCCTGGTCCTGTTTACCCTGGCTTTGTGTTTTGTCTGGCCAATGCCTAACGGTCAATTACCTTTCCACAGAAATGGATTCATCTATCCGGTTATCGCGCTTTCACTCGGCCTGTTTTTCACTTCCCCACAAGCTCGCGCTCAGTTGCACGGCAAACAGTTGCGCTTTGTCCTTTATACGCTTGGCGCGTTAACCCTGTTCCTGCTGATCAACGGCTTGTTTGTCGCACCAGATTTGAAAGAGATGATCGGTACCTGGGATGGGCAATGGGTGCGTCCTGCACTACTTTTTTGTGCAGGTATCGTGTTGTTGCCAGCCGTACAATCGGCTTTCCCCAATTTTTCCGCTGCCCGGCTATTTACGTTGATCGTGCTCTCTTTCTGGGGCGTTATTCTCATTCACTTGCTGGATACGGTTTGGCTTTACTGGCGTGATGGGATAATCCATTGGGGTGAGACACGTATTGTGTTTAACCGCACGCGCATGAGTTTCCAGATCAATATGATCACCGGTTTTATTCTGGCAGAACTGTTGGCGCGCGGTTTAATGCACCAGCGTTTTCTACGTCTTAACACACCGGTGCTTGGCTTATTACTGCTGTCTAACCTTGTCTGTACCGCATTAGTGGACACACGCTGGGGGACTATCGGCCTGGTTGGCGGCCTGTTTTCTGCCTTCATCCTTATCACGCTGCACAATATGCAACGCAGCCGGGTAGTGCTGACCTGTGGCATTTTAGTCGCCATTATCGCAGCATCCGCGGCGCTGGGCTACGCCTCGTGGAAAACAGACCCGCGCTGGCAAAGTCTGGAAAGCGATGCGATTACCGGCTGGAATGCCCCTTTTGACAGTTTCTGCTATATCAAGAGCGCAGCAGCACCCATAAACGACATGGATACGCCGATGAACCACTCTAATGGTTGCCGGGCCAGCTTCTTCCATCAGGGATGGAAATTGGTCTTCAAGTATCCTGCAGGGATGGGTCCCCACAAAGAAGCTTTCAACTATATTTTGAATCGCGATTTACATACCGATCGCATTACCATCCCACACAGCCATTACGGTTTGATTGAATTCGGTCTGCAAAATGGCTTCGCGGGCATCGCGGGTTGGTTAATTCTGTTGGCGGGATGTTGGTATATCGGTTGGCGGCATTTTCGTCATGGCAACACGATGATCGGTATGTTTTTGCTGCTGTTTACCATTGGTTTCTTCTCACGCACGTTGGTTGATCATAACCTGCTGGATCACTACCTTGAGCAATATATGTTTCTTACTGGCCTCTTGATTGGCATGTGTGCTTTACAGCAGCTGCGCTCTGATCCCCCTAAAATCTAACAGTCTCCCCGTGCGCCAGTAGCTTTCTTTATCGCTTCGTAGATAATGAGCACCGCTGGCGCAACCACCACGGAACAAATCTGCCGCTTCGATGGTCTTTAAAAGGCCATTAACTATCAGGGTAAATCCCTCGCACAGCCCGCTTTTAACGGAGAAAGCATGTCTGATACACCGCAACTGAGCCTCGTTATTGCTGTTTATAATGGCGAAAAATTCCTCAGCGCATTCTTTGACAGTATCAAGAAGCAACAGCTTGAAAGTCTCGAGATGATTGTTGTTAACGACGGTTCAACCGATGGTTCTGCCGAAGTGATCGCGCGTTACGCCAGTGAGTTTGCTCACTTTCAGGTGATCAACCAGGCGAATCAGGGCGTTTCAGCGGCGAGAAATACTGGCCTTGCCGTCGCGCGCGGTGAATATCTTGCTTTCCCCGATATCGATGATGTGATCTATCCCGGCATGTATCCGCGTCTGCTGGAGATAGCGACGCAAGGTAATCTGGATGTCGCTACCTGTAATGGCACTTACATCTATGATGACGGCCGTCCGGCAAAGAAAATTTTTCCGTCCGATAAACTCTCCTCAACAGGCGTACTGGAAGGGCCGGTTTGGCTGCAAATGGCGCTCTCGTCACGCAAATTTCTGCATGTCACCTGGCTGAATATTTACCGTCATGCGTTTATCAAAGAGCATGGTTTTACGTTTGAACACGGTTTGCGCCATCAGGATATTCCCTGGACAACTGAAATATTGCTTACCGCGAAGCGTGTTCAATATGTGGATGAAACGTTTTACGACTATTTGATCCATTCTGCATCGGTATCACATATTCCTGGTACCAATGACACGCGCATGCGTTCAGCGCGTCATTATATGAAAATCCTCGAAATGCTCGACGCGATTAACCGTCGATATCCGGAACAAGTCAAACGTGTTCCGGCTTGTCAGTGGCAAATCGCCAAAGAAGGGTTGGGCATTTTGCATGAGATTAACAACATTGATGATCTGGCAAAAAAACGTGAGATCACGCAGGAGCTTTTTGATCGTGGGATTTGGTCAATGATTTGGCAGAACGCACGTGGATTCCGCCAACACTGGCGACTTGGGCGTCGCTACTTTCGGCTTAAAAAACTTATTAAATAACTAAACCATGACCAGATTTAGGTTACATATCGTCTCACATGACGACTTTATCGCAGCAAATTTTGCCGATTTTCAGACCCTGATGGATGAAAGCGTCAATCCGGATGATATACCCCAACGGTTTTATTGTGGGGGCCGGGGCGTATGGACATTTCAAACCATGCTCAGCCTGAATTATTACTACCCTGGTGAAATAGGATTTTCATGGGGCACTCAGTGTCGTGCAGACGCCATTAATTTGCTGCATAACGATCATTTCGGTTACCGGATAAAACCGTGGAATGGTCTCACCGTGGTCGCCCGAACCGATCGCCCACCCGTGCTCGGCGCAGATTATGTGGTTGAACAAAATCCGGCCGTCTTATCGACACCAGGACGAATATTCATCCCACATTGGCCTCAACCGGGTTTGCAACCACGTGAACGTGACGATAACACCGTGCGTACCGTTGCCTACTTCGGCAGTAAAGACAGCCTTCCGGATGCGTACCAGACCGAAGAATTTAAACAGCGGCTGGCGGATCAAGGTATTACGCTGCGCATCTCGTTTGATAACTGGACAGATTACCGCGATGTGGACGTATGTTTGAGTTTTCGCAAACACCACGATCACCGGCTGGCGCGTAAACCGGCCAGTAAATTAATTAATAGTTGGCTGGGCAAAACCGTCATGATCTGCGATGACGAACCCTCTTTTCGGGCTATACGCGAAAGCGAACTGGATTATTTGATCGCCAAAACGCCCGATGAAACCTTTGCCGCCATTATGAAGTTGAAAAATTCTCCTGACTTGTTTGCCCGCATGCGTGAACAAGGAGAAAAACGGCGACTTGCGCATTCACATGAAGCTGTTGCAGCTAACTGGAATGCCTTGTTTGAAAGTATCTGGAAAAAAGGGCTACACAACCGCACTACCGCCGGGCGCGCTTTGCGCTTCGTATTGAGTAAGGCGATTCGTCCGCTTACCAGGAAGTTTTAATAAGAAGTCAGGTAGTTAAATGTTAAGTAACTCTTTATCGGCCCACGGAAAAGTGGGGCGCGATAGCGTACGGACTCTGCTCCTGACGTTATCTTTTGTACTGCTTTTTTCTTTTTCTGAACTCATTGTTATCGCGAAGGATCATGTCTATCGCCCCAAAAGTGATGATATTGCGCTTTATCTCATCATTGCTCTGCTGGCCGCTATCAGCGCGCGTTTCATCATTACGCGTTTATTGCTGTCCGTAACCTTTATCGTTCAGGTTACAGAGGCCATTTACTACCAATTTTACGGTCAGTTCTATGGGCCAAGCGAAGTCTGGTTGGCTTTTGTTGAAACAAACGATATCGCCAGAGGCATGCTTGACAGCCTGGGTTCACTGGGAATTTTCTTTTCTATCCTGGCGATCGCGCTTGTCTTCATTCTCGGTTTTGCTCGCCGCCTTGCGCCGCAGTGGCGAAATTCACTGGCGGTACCGTGCCTGTTAGTTATTACGGTGATGTTTGTCGGTCAGTTTTATAAGGCCAAAGATGGGCAGATGTACAAATTCAACCCGGATCTGCGCCACTCATTGCTACGTAATGGTTTGTCTGCCGTAAGCTTCAGCGCCATGCGCCTGATCCCTGAAGCTATATCCGGTGAGAATCAGAATATCGCGAGTTACGAGCCTTATCAGGTGACACCAAGAAGTGATTTCCAGTTTGGTAAATACTCAATCATTCTGGCGATTGGCGAAAGCCTGAACCCGCACCGTATCAGTGCTCTCGGCTATGAGCGCGATACCACGCCAGAGTTGAAGGCATTGATGGAGCAATATCATGGCAGTAGCAAACTGATCGTCTCCAATGCCGTTTCTACCCGTGTCGCGATCCCGATGCTGGTGAATAATTTGCGCGAGCCAGATAACTATTTTGCATACAAGTCGAAAGCGACCAATATATTCGCTAATGCGAACAAGCAGGGGTTTGAAACAGCGTTTATTTCGGCGCAGGGACTTGAAGGCTTGAGTAACTGGATCGGTATACACGATATCGATCTCTGGGAAGACACGCAGATTCGCCCGGCACCCGATATCGGCGCGGATCAAGTGTTAACTCCGTCGGTTGAAGACGCTGGAATGAATTGGGATAAGCCGTTCTTAATGGTCTTAAACAGCCGTGCACCGCATATTCCTTACGATAGCAATATCCCGCAAGGGTTTGCTAAATTCTCGACGCCAGCGCTTAGCGATACCGTGACACAGAAAAAAAATGAATATGACGACGCTGTGCGCTTCTATGACAAAGAGCTGGCATCCGCCATCCGTACTGTTATGGCGAAATCGAAGCTACCTGTGCTGGTCTTTATTACTTCCGACCACGGCGAGCGGGTTGGAGAAGGTGGTTTATTTGGGCATTCGGTCGTTGAAATGCCGATCGCTGAGGTGCCATTTATCTATTTCAGTAACGACCCCACAATGTCGCTAAGCGCTATTTCGCCACAAACGCCACGCAACCATTACCAACTGGCAACCCTGATAAACAAAATGATCGGTTTTGATGTGAGCAACCCCAACCAAAAAGATGACAGCTACTACATCACCGGCGGCGATATCCGCGGCCTTTCCGAAAAAGTGACTTATCATCTGGATTCACTTTCGGACGTTAAACCATAATCACCGCCCGGGACGGGCAGAAATGCCCGTCTTTTCTTAATTTCCTACCAGAATCATTTCCCTACTGGACGTTACACCCTCAAAAGAAGTGGCTGGCGCGCCAAAGGTATAGCTTTAGCCGCCCTAAATGCTTAGAATTTGCCCGCCGAATCTTAAAAAAACGGATAGTCGCTTGGAATTGTTGTATACCACCCTGCTTTACTTAATTCAGCCTCTGGTGTGGTTGCGATTATTACTTCGCAGCCGCAAAGCCCCCGCTTACCGCAAACGCTGGGCTGAACGCTATGGTTTTTGTCGTAACAAAGTGAAGCCGGACGGTATTCTGCTGCATTCCGTCTCCGTGGGAGAAACGCTGGCGGCGATCCCGCTGGTGCGCGCACTGCGCCATCGCTACCCTTCGCTGCCCATCACTGTGACCACCATGACGCCAACCGGCTCGGAACGGGTGATGTCGGCGTTCGGCAAAGACGTACATCATGTTTATCTCCCTTACGATCTGCCCTGCGCCATGAACCGTTTTCTCAACAATGTTCGCCCAAAGCTGGTGATCGTGATGGAAACCGAACTGTGGCCGAACATGATTTCCGCGCTGAAAGCGCGCCAAATCCCCTTGGTTATCGCTAATGCACGGCTGTCAGAACGCTCGGCAAAAGGTTACGGCAAGTTGGGCAAATTTATGCGCCGCCTGCTGAGCAAAATCACCCTAATTGCCGCGCAAAACCAGGAAGATGCCGACCGTTTTCTGCAATTAGGCTTAAAGCGCAGCCAGTTGACCGTGACCGGCAGCCTGAAATTTGATATCTCCGTAACGCCAGAACTCGCTGCACGCGCAATAACGCTGCGCCGCCAGTGGGCACCACGCCGCCAGGTGTGGATTGCTACCAGCACGCACGACGGCGAAGAAGCGATTATTTTACAAGCGCACCGCAAGCTGCTGGAAACCTTCCCTGATTTACTGTTGATTCTGGTGCCCCGCCACCCGGAACGCTTCCCGGATGCGCGCAATTTGGCGCAGAAAGCCGGTTTCAGCTACACCTTGCGCAGCTCGGGCGAAATCCCTTCCAGCAGCACACAGGTAGTGATCGGCGACACGATGGGTGAACTGATGTTGCTGTATGGTATCGCCGATCTGGCGTTTGTCGGCGGCAGCCTGGTTGAACGCGGCGGCCACAACCCGCTGGAGCCCGCCGCGCACGCGATTCCCGTGCTGATGGGGCCACATACGTTTAATTTCAAAGATATCTGCGCACGTCTGCAGGAAGCGGAAGGGTTGATCACCGTCACCGATGCGGATTCGCTGGTGAAAGAGGTGTCGACCCTGCTGACGGATGAAGATTACCGTTTATGGTACGGCCGCCACGCGGTGGAAGTGCTGCACCAGAACCAGGGCGCGCTGGCGCGCCTGCTGCAACTTCTGCAACCGTATTTGCCTCAGCGGAGCCATTAATGTCCAAACGTTTGTCGGTGGTGATGATCGCCAAAAACGCGGCGGATCTGCTGCCCGATTGTCTGGCATCCGTTGCCTGGGCGGATGAAATTGTGCTGCTGGATTCCGGCAGCAGCGACGATACAGTGGGCATTGCCAGCCGCGCGGGCGCCAAAGTCTTCACCCATACTGACTGGTCGGGTTACGGCGTACAGCGCCAGCTGGCACAGCGCTACGCCAGCGGCGATTACATCCTGATGCTCGATACCGACGAGCGCGTCACTCCGGAACTCGCAGAGCACATTCGCGCGACACTCGCCGCACCGCAGCCGGGCGCCGTTTACAGCATTGCCCGCCGTAACTATTTCCTTGGCCGCTTTATGCGCCACAGTGGTTGGTATCCGGATCGCGTTACCCGCCTGTACGAGCGCGAGCGCTATCAGTACAACGGTAATCTGGTGCATGAATCGCTGGATGCGCCGCAAGCGCCGGTCATTGCGCTCAGTGGTGATTTGCTGCATCTGACCTGCCGGGATTTCGCCAGCTTTCAGCGTAAACAGTTCAATTACGCCACGGCGTGGGCGCAGGAACGCCATCAGTGCGGTAAAAAAACGTCGCTACCGGGAATTTTCGCGCATACTTTGGGCGCCTTCGTCAAAACATTGTTACTGCGTGGCGGCGTGCTGGATGGCAAACAGGGCTGGCTGCTGGCAGTGGTTAATGCGCAGTATACTTTCAATAAATACACCGAGCTGTGGGCGCTGAACCACGGTTATTCAGAGAAAGAATAAGCGATGAGCACAAAAGCGATTTATCCCGGCACCTTTGACCCCATCACTAACGGGCATATTGATATTGTGACCCGCGCCGCCACGATGTTTGATGAGGTGATATTAGCGATTGCCGCCAGCCCAAGCAAAAAACCGCTGTTTGACCTGCCAGAGCGCGTGGCACTGGCGCAAGCAGCGACGGCACATCTACCGAATGTTTCCGTGGTGGGGTTTAGCGATTTGATGGCCAATTTTACCCGTGCCCAGCAGGCAAATATCCTTATTCGCGGTTTGCGGGCGGTAGCGGATTTCGAATATGAGATGCAGCTGGCCCATATGAACCGCCACCTGATGCCGGAGCTGGAAAGCGTCTTTCTTATGCCGTCGAAAGAGTGGTCGTTTATCTCGTCCACGCTGGTCAAAGAAGTGGCGCGCCATCAGGGCGATGTCACCCACTTTCTGCCGCCTGATGTTCACCGGGCGCTGTTAGAGAAGCTTAAGTAAGCTTTCTGGCTCTTATTTCTGGCAGCGTCGGCAGTAAAACGTTGAGCGCTGTGCATGCTTTGCGGCAACAATCGGCGTGCCGCAGACGCGACACGGTTCCCCTTCCCGACCATATACCTGCAACTCCTGGGCGAAATAGCCCGGTTTACCGTCGCTTTGTAAAAAGTCTTTTAGCGTGGTTCCGCCCTGTTCGATAGAGCGCAGCAGCACCGCTTTGATCACCCGCACCAGAATTTCGCACTCCTGCGCCGAGAGTGACGAAGCCAGCCGATCGGGATGGATCCCGGCGGCAAACAGCGATTCGCTGGCGTAGATATTTCCCACGCCGACCACCAGCTTGTTATCCATGAGCCAGGGTTTAATGGCGGTTTTCTTCTTCGCGCATTTCTGCTGGAAATATTCAGCGTTGAAAGCGTCGCTGAGCGGCTCCGGGCCGAGATGCGCGAGCACATTGTGGCCTTCCAGCTCTTTCGTCCACAGCCACGCGCCAAAACGACGTGGATCGGTGTAGCGCAGCACTTTGCCATTGCTCATCACCAAATCGACGTGGTCGTGTTTTTCAGCAGGTAACTCATGGGGAAGAATACGCAGGCTACCGGACATGCCAAGGTGAATAATGATCCAGCCGTCGGGCAATTCGAGCAGCAAATATTTGGCGCGGCGCTGAACACTCAGTACCGGTTTGTCGCTCAGGCTGTGGATCTCTTCGGAAACCGGCCAGCGCAATCGCCCGTTGCGCACCACCGCATGAAGAATGGTTTCGCCAACAAGGTGCGGTTCAATACCTCTGCGGCTGGTTTCGACTTCGGGTAATTCAGGCATCTCGTCTCCGGTTTATGGGTGGTCAGAAATGCAAAAACCCCGACAGAGCGGGGTTTTTGTGCAAGAAAACTAAAATTATTTGATTTTAGCTTCTTTGTACAGCACGTGCTGACGGACAACTGGATCGAATTTTTTCAGTTCCAGTTTTTCCGGCTTAGTACGTTTGTTCTTCGTGGTGGTGTAGAAGTGACCAGTACCAGCGGAAGAAACCAGCTTGATTTTCTCACGAATACCTTTAGCCATGATTTATATCCTTTAAGTACTTAGTACTTTTCGCCACGGGCACGCAGTTCAGACAGAACTGTATCGATGCCTTTCTTATCGATTACACGCATACCTTTAGCAGATACACGCAGGGTGACAAAACGCTTTTCGCTCTCAACCCAGAAACGGTGAGAGTGCAGGTTCGGCAGGAAACGGCGTTTAGTCGCGTTCAGTGCGTGGGAACGGTTGTTACCGGTCACCGGACGCTTGCCAGTAACTTGGCAGACTCGGGACATGTCTATTCTCCAAAAATCAAATTAGCTCGAGCTTCGTATGGGGTATCGGCGCCTCGTCAGGCTTTACAGCCCGGTCATCGCAGTTCTATGTGAACTCTCGATTGCCAGGCCCAAATGCCAAACCCGAGATTCTCAAAGGTGGCGTAGTATACGCTGAGTCGGCGGTGTGCTCAAGTCCCGAACAGACAAAGATCCCGATGGATCGCGCAAAGTGGTCTAAATCCAGCCACGTTCGGCAAAAGAAACGTACTCACCGCGACCAATAACCAGATGATCGAGCACCCGGATATCCATGAACTGGCAGCATTTTATTACCCGCTCAGTGATCTGCCTGTCCGCTTTGCTCGGCTCAGCGTTACCAGAGGGGTGATTATGCGCGAGGATCACGGCGGCCGCATTGACTTTTAACGCTTCACGCAAAATTTCTCGCGGATGCACCTCAACTTGGTTAATCGTGCCGGTAAAAAGCCGACAATGTTTAAGTATCCGGTTCTGGTTATCCATCAGGATCACCATAAAGATCTCGCGCTCTTCGCCCGCAAGCTGGCTTTGTAAAAACTCGCGCGTCATTTCCGGGCTCAGCAGTGAGCTCTCTTCCAGCAGGCGCGCATTATAATAGCGCCGCGCCAGTTCGCCGATACCCCGCAGTTGAGCGTATTTGGCAAGGCCAATGCCATGCACCTCTTTAAAATCATCAAGATCGGCGGAGAGCAGTGTATACAACGAACCAAACTGCTTGAGCATTTCACGCGCGACGGTGAGCACGCTTTTTCCCTGTGTTCCGGTGCGCAAAAAAAGCGCCAGGAGTTCCACGTCAGTCAGTGACTCAATACCGAACTTCATCATTTTTTCACGCGGTTTTTGAGGCGTAAAAACAATATCCATATTCATTTCTCCTTCGCTCCCGCCAATGCTGCCATAGCTGCCATCTCGCTTCGACCAGGGAGTCATATCTCTGCGTAGTGCCTCGCAAAGTGGTTTATGGGCAACAGCACGACAACACCAGGATTGTGATAAAATGCCCAGCTTCTGGTGAAATCCAACAGGAAAGAATCATGATCAGTCTGGCGGGTAAAAAGATTGTCCTCGGCGTGAGCGGCGGTATTGCGGCCTATAAAGCGCCCGAACTGGTGCGCCGTTTGCGCGATCGCGGAGCAGAAGTCCGTGTCGCAATGACCGAGGCGGCAAAAGCCTTTATTACGCCGATGAGCCTGCAGGCCGTTTCCGGTTATCCGGTATCCGACAGCCTGCTTGATCCCGCCGCTGAAGCGGCAATGGGCCATATTGAGCTGGGCAAATGGGCTGATTTAGTGATCCTCGCCCCCGCCACCGCGGATTTGATCGCCCGCGTTGCTGCCGGTATGGCAAACGACCTGGTCTCCACGATTTGCCTTGCCACACCGTCGCCTGTCGCCGTTGTTCCCGCGATGAATCAGCAGATGTACCGCGCCGCCGCCACCCAGCATAATTTGCAGGTGCTGGCCTCGCGCGGGCTGTTGCTGTGGGGCCCGGACAGCGGTAGCCAGGCCTGTGGCGATGTTGGTCCTGGAAGAATGCTCGATCCGCTGACCATTGTGGATATGGCCGCCGCGCATTTCTCGCCGGTCAAAGATCTGCAACATCTGAACATCATGATTACCGCCGGTCCGACGCGTGAACCGTTAGATCCGGTGCGTTACATCACTAATCTCAGTTCCGGTAAGATGGGCTTCGCCATTGCCGCCGCTGCTGCAAGCCGCGGTGCGAATGTCACGCTGGTCTCCGGCCCTGTCTCGCTGGCAACGCCGCCGCTGGTGCAACGTGTGGATGTGACTACGGCACTGGAGATGGAGGCTGCGGTCCAGAGCCGCGTTCAGCAGCAGAATATTTTTATCGGTTGCGCCGCCGTTGCGGATTATCGCGCCGCCCGCGTCGCTGAAGAAAAAATCAAAAAGCAAGGCGATGAAATCACGATAAAAATGGTGAAAAACCCGGATATCGTCGCTGGCGTTGCCGCACTTTCTGCTCATCGACCTTATGTTGTTGGGTTTGCTGCCGAAACAAATAATGTGGAAGAATATGCCCGGCAAAAACGCGCCCGCAAAAACCTGGATCTGATTTGCGCCAACGATGTTTCGCAATCAAATCAGGGATTTAACAGCGACAACAATGCATTACACCTTTTCTGGCAGGATGGCGACAAACGCTTGCCGCTGGAGCGCAAAGAACTTCTGGGACACCTATTACTGGACGAGATCGTTACCCGTTATGATGAAAAAAATCGACGTTAAGATTCTGGACCCGCGCGTTGGCAAGGAATTCCCGCTGCCGACATATGCCACCTCCGGTTCTGCCGGACTTGACCTGCGTGCCTGTCTCGATGACGCCGTAGAGCTGGCACCTGGCGCAACGACGTTGCTGCCGACCGGTCTGGCAATCCATATTGCCGATCCAACACTGGCTGCGGTCATTCTGCCGCGTTCCGGTCTGGGCCATAAACATGGCGTCGTGCTGGGCAACCTGGTGGGGCTGATTGACTCGGATTACCAGGGGCAATTGATGGTTTCCGTCTGGAACCGCGGCCAGGACAGCTTTACCATCGTGCCGGGTGAACGCATCGCGCAAATGGTCTTTGTGCCGGTCGTTCAGGCAGAATTTAACCTGGTGGAATCCTTTGACGCGACCGAGCGCGGCGAAGGCGGCTTCGGCCATTCCGGGCGCCAATAAGCAGCCCTATTTAACGCATCACACGGCGAAATAACGCGATAACATCACCGCAAACGCACTCCGTTTGCGGCCGCCCTGTGGTTGCTCGCCTGACAAGTGCTTATTTTCAGGGGTATTTTGGAACATGGCAGAAAAACAAACTGCGAAAAGGAATCGTCGCGAGGAAATACTTCAATCTCTGGCGCTGATGCTGGAATCCAGCGATGGAAGCCAGCGTATTACGACGGCAAAACTGGCGGCGTCCGTTGGCGTTTCTGAAGCGGCGCTGTACCGCCACTTCCCCAGTAAAACGCGCATGTTCGACAGCCTGATTGAATTTATCGAAGATAGCCTGATTACCCGTATCAACCTGATTTTAAAAGACGAGAAAGACACAACCGCGCGTCTGCGTCTGATTGTGCTGCTGATTCTGGGCTTTGGTGAACGTAATCCGGGTTTGACACGCATTATGACCGGCCATGCGCTGATGTTCGAACAAGACCGCCTGCAAGGGCGCATTAGCCAGCTGTTCGAACGCATTGAAGCGCAGCTGCGCCAGGTGCTGCGCGAACGCAAGATGCGCGAAGGCGAAGCCTACGCGACCGATGAAACGTTACTGGCAAGCCAGTTGCTGGCGTTTTGCGAAGGGATGCTGTCACGTTTTGTGCGCAGCGAGTTTAAATACAGCCCGACCGAAGATTTCGACGCCCGCTGGCCGCTGTTGGCCGCACAATTACAGTAATTCCTCATGCAGCCCTTGCGGCTGCATTCTCATTTCCCCGCACTCTGTAAAAAAGCCCAACGTAATTCGTTAAGATGCCAGATGTTGTGGCGTCGCGGATCCCCTACCCTCCCTCTGGCAGTATCTTTCCACTTAAGCGAAATATCCTCATAAAAACCCTACAAATAAGGAGACGCTTGATGGCAACATCACGTCGGGAACTGCTTAAACTCAGCGGTATCGCCACCGCATCACTGCTTCTAAGCCAGAAGAGTATCGCCGCATGGGCACCCTCAGCCCGCTACCCCGATCCCAGCATCGTGGCGCTGGATGACAGCTTTCGCGACTATATGGTTTCCAGCGCCAAAGTAGAGCAGATCGCGACCGGATGCCGCTGGGCAGAAGGGCCCGTCTGGTTTGGCGATACCCGCATGCTGTTGTGGAGCGATATTCCCAACAACGCGGTCATGCGCTGGGATGAAGCCACCGGTACAACCAGTGTTTTTCGCCAGCCTTCCAATAACGCTAACGGCCACGCTCGCGACAGACAAGGGCGTCTAATCAGCTGTGAGCACGATACCCGCCGCATTACGCGCACAGAATACGACGGCACCATCACCGTGCTGGCAGACAGCTACGACGGCAAGCCGCTGAATTCACCGAATGACATTGCCGTGAAATCCGACGGCTCCATCTGGTTTACCGATCCGCCATTTGGTATTGCCGGTTTTTATGAAGGGCATAAAGCTACCCCGCAGTTGCCGCAAAACGTTTATCGACTGGAGCCTGAAACCCGCAAGCTGGAAGTGGTGCTGGGCGATGTTAAAGGGCCAAACGGCATCTGCTTCTCGCCGGATGAAAAAACGCTGTTTGTGGTGGAAAGCCGCGCGACGCCCAATCGCTTAATTCTGGCGTGGGATATCGAAGGTAATCAGCTTAAAAACCGGCGGGTACATATCGACTGCGGTAACGGCACGGCAGATGGCATCGCCATCGATGTACATGGCAACCTGTGGTGCGGGTGGGGAATGGGTACCGAGGAGCTGGACGGCGTGCGCGTGTTCAATGCGCAAGGCAAAGCGATTGGAATGATCCACCTGCCGGAGCGCTGCGCTAACTTGTGCTTTGGCGGCGAACAGCGCAATCGCCTGTTTATGGCTTCCAGCACCTCGGTCTATTCACTTTATGTAAACACTCAGGGCGCGAAGCTGGTGTAAAACGGACCCGGCAGTCGCCTGCCGGGAATACATTTAAACGCCGTACTGCTCGCGATAGGCGCGCACAGCGGCCAGATGATCGGCCATCTCCGGTTTCTCTTCGAGGTAGGCGATCAAGTCTTTGAGTGTGACAATCGAAATCACGTTACAGCCATAATCGCGTTCTACTTCCTGAATTGCCGAAATATCACCGCGACCACGCTCCTGGCGATCCAGAGAGATCAGCACGCCGGCAAGCGTTGCGCCGTTAGCCTGGATAATCTCCATCGATTCGCGAATCGCCGTTCCGGCAGTGATCACGTCATCCACCAGCATGACACGCCCCTGCAAGGCGCTGCCCACCAGATTGCCGCCTTCGCCGTGGGTTTTGGCTTCTTTACGGTTAAAGCAATAAGGCACATCGCGCTCGTGGTGCTCCGCCAGCGCTACGGCCGTGGTGGTCGCGATAGGAATACCTTTGTAAGCCGGGCCAAACAGCAGATCAAAATCGATACCGGAATCCACCAGCGCTTCGGCGTAAAAACGCCCTAACAGAGCCAGATCGCGCCCGGTATTAAACAGCCCGGCGTTGAAGAAATAGGGGCTTTTGCGCCCGGATTTCAGCGTGAACTCGCCGAACTTCAGTACCTGCTTGTTAAGCGCAAATTCAATAAACTGACGCTGATACGCTTTCATGGATCCGCTCCTCATCTCACTTTTCATTATTTACAGATTACGCCACATATGTCGCGCGACCTCGCGCAGACCACGTAAATCATACCTGGTGAATAGCGCAGGCATGACTCGCGACAGCCGACAAAGAAGCCGCATGAAGTATAAAGCGCAAAAAAAAGGGCGACTCATCAGTCGCCCTTAAAATTAATTCTCTAGCGCCGCCTTCTGCGTCGCGATAATCGATTCGATCCCCCCTCTGGCCAGCGCCAGCAGGGTGAGTAACTCTTCATGGGAGAAAGGCTCGCCTTCCGCCGTACCCTGAACTTCAATCATGCGACCGTCTTCGGTCATCACCACGTTCATGTCGGTTTCGGCTGCGGAGTCTTCCACATATTCAAGATCACAAACGGCTTCGCCATTAACAATACCCACGGAAACCGCCGCCACCATGCCTTTCATCGGATTGGTTTTCAGCTTACCGGCGGCAACCAGTTTGTTAAGCGCGTCCGCCAGCGCAACGCACGCGCCGGTAATTGACGCGGTACGCGTGCCGCCATCGGCCTGAATGACATCGCAGTCAAGCGTAATGGTGAATTCGCCCAGCGCGTTCAAATCAACCGCCGCACGCAGCGCGCGAGCGATAAGGCGCTGGATTTCCATGGTACGCCCGCCCTGCTTGCCTTTCGCGGCTTCACGCGCGTTACGGGTGTGAGTCGAGCGCGGCAACATGCCATATTCGGCGGTGATCCAGCCCTGGCCCTGACCTTTCAGAAAGCGCGGAACACCCTCTTCGATGGACGCGGTGCACAGCACTTTGGTATCACCAAATTCAACCAGCACGGAGCCTTCTGCGTGTTTTGTGTAATTACGGGTCAGGGTGACGGGGCGCACCTGGTTGGCGCTACGGCCTGCTGGACGCATGATAATTTCTCCGGCTTATCGAATGTGGCTGCGCATTATACTGGCTTACCAAGGTTATTCCTATCCTGATAAGGCCACGAAAGCTATAATCCCCGCATCTCTCTTTGAAAACGGGAACGTCTATGATCCGCAGTATGACCGCCTATGCCCGGCGTGAAATCAAGGGTGAATGGGGCTCTGCCTCCTGGGAACTGCGCTCGGTTAACCAGCGTTATCTGGAAACTTACTTCCGCCTGCCGGAGCAATTTCGCAGCCTCGAGCCGGTTGTCCGTGAACGTCTCCGTAGCCGTCTGACGCGCGGTAAAGTGGAGTGTAATCTCCGTTTTGAGCCTGATGCCAGTGCGCAGGGCGAACTGATCCTGAACGAAAAACTGGCTAAACAGCTGGTGAATGCGGCGAACTGGGTCAAAATGCAGAGCGACGAAGGGGAAATCAACCCGGTTGATATTCTGCGCTGGCCAGGCGTAATGGCTGCACAAGAGCAGGATCTGGACGCCATCGCCGCGCAGATCCTCGCCGCACTTGACGGCGCGCTGGATGATTTTATCGTCGCCCGTGAAACTGAAGGTCAGGCGCTGAAAGGGCTGATCGAACAGCGTCTGGAAGGCGTGAGCACCGAAGTCAGCAAAGTCCGCGCCCATATGCCGGAAATCCTGCAATGGCAACGCGAACGCCTGGTCGCCAAGCTGGAAGAGGCGCAGGTGCAGCTTGAGAATAATCGCCTTGAGCAAGAACTGGTGCTGATGGCACAGCGCATCGATGTCGCCGAAGAGCTGGATCGCCTTGAAGCGCATGTTAAAGAAACCTACAACATTCTGAAGAAAAAAGAAGCGGTGGGTCGCCGTCTCGACTTTATGATGCAGGAGTTCAACCGTGAGTCGAACACGCTGGCATCCAAGTCGATTAACGCAGAGGTAACTAACTCCGCTATCGAGCTCAAGGTCCTGATTGAGCAAATGCGCGAGCAGATCCAGAACATCGAGTAATCTCTGCAGCATGTTGAAAAGGCCCAGCAGGGCCTTTTTATTTATCACGCCGCCTGTAATTAACTTATGCTTAATTTTATTAAACGCTGCCATTTACCAGCAATTACAATCTCTATTTAAGTAATAAAATCAATAATATAAAACAATTCAAATCATCCATATCGCATTAGTCAAACTTATCCAAAACAACGCACCTTAGAAAATCTCAATCGTCTGCCTGTATATAAATCGCTACCCTGCCGCTTCTGATTTACGGGAGCGGGCATGCTGTTACATATTCTCTATCTGATTGGCATCACGGCCGAGGCAATGACCGGCGCACTGGCGGCAGGCCGTCGCAGAATGGATACCTTTGGCGTGATAATTATCGCCACAGCAACGGCGCTGGGCGGCGGCTCGGTACGCGATATCCTGCTTGGGCACTACCCGCTCGGCTGGGTAAAGCACCCGGAATATGTCGTTATTGTTGCCGTCGCGGCAGTATTAACGACGATCTTCGCGCCGGTGATGCCGCATCTGCGCCGTCTGTTTCTGGTGCTTGATGCGCTTGGGTTGGTGGTATTTTCCATTATCGGTGCGCAGATTGCTCTCGACATGGGTGAAAGCCCGGTTATCGCCGTGATTGCCGCGGTGATTACCGGCGTGTTCGGCGGTGTGTTGCGGGATATGTTTTGTAAACGTATCCCGCTGGTGTTCCAGAAAGAGCTGTACGCTGGGATCGCCTTCGCCTCTGCCGTGCTCTATATCGTTCTTAGTCATATGATTCCCAGCCACGATACGGTGGTAATTGCAACGTTGTTGTTTGGCTTCATTACGCGGTTACTGGCTATCCGCTGGAAGCTTGGCTTGCCCGTGTTCCACTACAAGCACAGCGCTCACTGAAACGCTTTTATTCCTTGTTCGCCTAACCAAGCCGAAAGTTGTTCAATCTCGGGAGCATGCATAAAGGCAACGATCTGCCGGGCTTTTTCAGCACCTATTGCCGGAAAACGTTGCCACTCTTTTTCATTACGCGTGCGCATTTGCTGCCACGTTGTGTCGCCAGTGACTTTCAGAGCAGGCTGAGGTAACGGTGTTCCAAGTGCAATAAGCCATCGAATAAACGGTTTTTCTCGTACCAGCGAAAAGCGATGCCAGAGCTGTAAACCGCGTTCCGGCGAAATGCCGGGCGTCGACTGTAATTGCTCTTTTGTCAGCGCCAGCCATGAAAAGAGATGTTCAAAGTGATACGCCTGATTCAACCCCCGCCAGCTACTTTCGCCAACCCCTTCAATCCCCAGCGCTTTTGCCGAACTCAACCACACCAGGCGAGCAATGAATTGCTCCTGACATTCTGCAGAAGCATAAAAGCAGGTCAACGCGGTAAAACGTGGCGCTGGTGGGACAGGTTTATCGCGAACAAGTGAACGCCACGCCACACTGTCGATGCGCGGGATCCCTTGTCCTGCAAGGCTGACAGCGATTTGATCGCCAGGCGCAACATCCAGTTCTTGCCAGCGCCGGACAGAACCCAAATTGACTCGCTGGACGCGTTTGTCATCAAGTTGCACCGGTTCCAGCAGAGCCACCACGGAGATTTTACCGGTGCGTCCAATGGCAAACTGAATATCTTTTACGGTTGCAATTTCCTCGGGCGGTTCATATTTCCATGCCACCACCCAATTACCCTGCCCCGGTAGCCACGTATTTCCCGCGGGTTCGGTTCCCGAGCGCACCACCACGCCATCGGTGACAAAAGGCAATTCAGAGGTAAACCAACGGCTGCGCAGGTTTTCGACGTCTTCTACCGTGCTCACTGGCACGCTGTATTGCATTTCGTCACTAAACCCGGCTTTGCTGAGTTCCACCAGCTTTTGCGCCAGCGTTGCGGGGCCGTCTGGCCATGCCCAGACGAAAAACGCCAAATCATTGAGAATGGCGGACTCATCGCGTCGCATCATCGCACCGGCTACTTTTGCACGGGCGTTAAGCCCACCGGCCTGTTTCTGAATATGGTTTTCCGTGCGTAAAAACAGTTCACCCTGCAATACGCTGTTCGCCAGCGCACCACTCACCTTTTCAGGGATCGATGGGATAGCGCGTATTTTTGCCGTCCAGTCCTCACCAGCCAGACCATCGCCGCGACTGATTGCCTGCGTCAGTTCACCATTGCGATAGACTAATGTCACCGCGACGCCATCCACTTTTGGTTGCGCCCAAAGATCGGTTTTTCCTGACATCCAGCGCTGCAGCGCTTGCTTACCCGCCAATTTTTGTACCCCTGTGT
Organism: Kosakonia sp. PSU_27; assembly: GCF_039409795.1. Taxonomy (NCBI): domain Bacteria; kingdom Pseudomonadati; phylum Pseudomonadota; class Gammaproteobacteria; order Enterobacterales; family Enterobacteriaceae; genus Kosakonia; species Kosakonia sp. PSU_27. The sequence continues at coordinate 316,604 of NZ_JBCIVK010000006.1, forward strand.
GTGCGACAGGATGTTTCACACTGCCGCCGGGTAAGACAGGTGCTGAATTGGCTGGTTCAAGCGCAAAACAGCGTTGCCACGCCGCCAGCCGTGCGCTGAGCTGGTCGTAAACCGTGTCACTTACCTCGCTTGCTCCCTGCTTCCAGTAGTGCTCATTCCACCGGGCAAGCTGTTGTTGAAGACGGTTAACCTCGTCTTGCGCTCTTGATGGCGACCAGACAGGGCAAACCGCCTGGCTGGACAGGCTCCATAGCAACAGACACACCGCGAATCCGGTTCTTTTCCACATTGTCCCTTCTCCTTGTGATAGCGCCGCTGTTATAGCGTGGCCTACGCAGTGCTGACGACAAGGAAAGAGAGAGATTGCGAGGAGGGTTCCGGCAATTCACGGTTACTGTGAAAATTTGCAAATAAAACAGGAAAGCAGGCCGCAAAATGTCAAACTCAGCGGGAAAAAGTGTGACAAAGGCTACGTCACATAGCGGCGATGTGTATAATAGGCACGTATGTAAGTTTCCTTTCGCAATTCACATACAAAAGACTCTCATGGCTCAAGGCACGCTCTATATTGTTTCCGCCCCTAGCGGCGCGGGTAAATCAAGCCTCATTCAGGCTTTGCTAAAAACCCAACCGTTATACGATACGCAGGTTTCTGTTTCGCACACCACGCGCGCTCCGCGTCCGGGTGAAGTGCACGGTGAACACTATTTCTTTGTTAATCATGATGAATTTAAATCCATGATTGGCGAGGATGCGTTTCTTGAGCATGCCGAAGTCTTCGGTAACTATTACGGCACCTCGCGCGCAGCCATTGAGCAAGTGCTGGCAACCGGCGTAGATGTGTTTCTTGATATCGACTGGCAGGGTGCGCAGCAAATTCGCGCCCGAATGCCGCAGGCGCGCAGCATCTTTATTCTGCCGCCGTCGAAGCTGGAGCTCGATCGCCGCTTGCGCGGGCGCGGCCAGGATAGCGAAGAGGTCATTGCGAAACGTATGGCGCAGGCAGTTGCGGAAATGAGCCATTACGCGGAATATGATTACCTGATTGTGAATGATGATTTCGATACCGCGTTGGGCGATCTGAAAACCATTATTCGCGCCGAACGTCTGCGCATGAGCCGCCAAAAGCAGCGACATGACGCTTTAATCAGCAAACTATTGGCAGACTGAGCCTGGTTTCAGTATCATGCCCAGTCATTTCTTCACCTGTGGAGCATTTTAAGTATGGCACGCGTAACTGTTCAGGACGCTGTAGAGAAAGTTGGTAACCGTTTTGACCTGGTGCTGGTCGCCGCGCGTCGCGCTCGTCAGATGCAGGTTGGCGGTAAAGATCCGTTAGTCCCGGAAGAAAACGATAAAACCACCGTTATCGCGCTGCGCGAAATCGAAGAAGGTCTGATCAACAACCAGATCCTCGACGTCCGTGAGCGCCAGGAACAGCAAGAGCAGGAAGCCGCAGAACTGCAGGCCGTAACCGCCATTGCTGAAGGTCGTCGTTAATTAACCTGCAGGTCACCCTTGTATCTGTTTGAAAGCCTGAATCAGCTGATTCAACACTATCTGCCTGAAGATCAAATCAAACGTCTCAGGCAGGCGTATCTCGTTGCACGTGACGCTCACGAGGGCCAGACACGTTCAAGCGGTGAACCTTATATCACGCACCCGGTAGCGGTTGCCTGCATTCTGGCCGAGATGAAACTCGACCACGAAACGCTGATGGCTGCGCTATTGCACGACGTGATTGAAGATACCCCAGCCACCTACCAGGATATGGAACAGCTGTTTGGCAAAAGCGTTGCCGAGCTGGTGGAAGGGGTGTCGAAGCTTGATAAGCTCAAGTTTCAGGATAAGAAAGAAGCGCAGGCCGAAAACTTTCGCAAAATGATTATGGCGATGGTGCAGGATATCCGCGTCATTCTTATCAAGCTCGCCGACCGCACCCACAATATGCGCACGCTGGGCTCTCTTCGCCCGGACAAACGTCGTCGCATCGCCCGTGAAACCCTCGAAATCTATAGCCCGCTGGCGCACCGTTTAGGTATTCATCACATCAAAACCGAGCTTGAAGAGCTGGGCTTTGAAGCGCTATACCCGAACCGCTATCGCGTGATCAAAGAAGTGGTCAAAGCCGCGCGCGGCAACCGCAAAGAGATGATTCAAAAAATCCTCTCGGAAATCGAAGGGCGTTTACAGGAAGCGGGCATTCCCTGCCGCGTTAGCGGTCGCGAAAAGCACCTGTACTCTATTTACTGCAAAATGGTGCTGAAAGAGCAGCGTTTCCACTCGATTATGGACATCTACGCCTTTCGCGTAATTGTTCACGATCTGGATACCTGTTATCGCGTTCTGGGCCAGATGCACAGCTTATACAAGCCACGTCCTGGTCGCGTGAAAGACTATATCGCCATCCCCAAGGCGAACGGCTATCAATCTCTGCACACCTCAATGATTGGCCCGCACGGCGTACCGGTCGAGGTGCAAATCCGTACCGAAGATATGGATCAGATGGCAGAGATGGGGGTTGCCGCGCACTGGGCATATAAAGAGCATGGCGAAAGCAGTACCACCGCACAAATCCGCGCTCAGCGCTGGATGCAAAGCCTGCTGGAGCTGCAGCAGAGCGCCGGTAGTTCGTTTGAATTTATCGAGAGCGTTAAATCTGATCTCTTCCCCGATGAGATTTATGTTTTCACTCCGGAAGGCCGCATTGTCGAGCTGCCCGCTGGCGCCACACCGGTGGATTTCGCCTACGCGGTACACACGGATATCGGCCATGCCTGCGTTGGCGCGCGCGTCGACCGCCAGCCGTATCCGCTGTCGCAGTCGCTTTCCAGCGGCCAGACGGTAGAAATTATCACCGCACCGGGCGCGCGCCCGAATGCCGCATGGCTGAACTTTGTCGTCAGCTCGAAAGCACGCGCCAAAATCCGCCAGATGCTGAAAAACCTCAAGCGTGACGACTCGGTGAGCCTCGGCCGCCGTCTGCTGAATCACGCGCTGGGCGGAAGCCGTAAACTGGCCGAAATCCCGCAGGAACATGTGCAGCGCGAACTGGATCGCATGAAGCTCGCGTCGCTCGACGATTTGCTGGCAGAAATTGGTCTTGGCAACGCCATGAGCGTTGTGGTTGCCAAAAACCTGCAGCAAGGGGAAGCCGTACAGAGCACGCCAACACCGACTGGCGCAAACGGCGGTCATCTGCCGATTAAAGGCGCAGACGGCGTGCTGATCACCTTTGCCAAATGCTGTCGCCCCATTCCTGGCGACCCGATTGTCGCGCACGTCAGCCCCGGCAAAGGGCTGGTTATTCACCATGAGTCCTGCCGCAACATTCGTGGCTACCAGAAAGAGCCAGAGAAATTCATGGCTGTCGAGTGGGATAAAGAGACCGCGCAGGAATTTATCACCGAGATCAAGGTGGATATGTTCAACCATCAGGGCGCGCTGGCGAATCTGACGGCAGCGATTAATACGGCCTCTTCGAACATTCAAAGCCTGAATACCGAAGAAAAAGATGGCCGCGTCTACAGCGCGTTTATCCGTCTGACGGCGCGCGATCGCGTCCATCTGGCGAATATCATGCGCAAAATCCGCGTGATGCCGGATGTGATTAAAGTCACCCGCAACCGAAACTAACTTTATGAATTCTCAGCGTTATGCGCGTATCCGCGAGATGCTCGCCAGGCGTCAGCCGGACCTGACGGTCTGCATGGAGCAGGTTCACAAACCTCATAACGTCTCCGCCATTATCCGTACTGCGGACGCCGTCGGCGTGCATGAAGTTCATGCCGTCTGGCCAGGCAACCGCATGCGCACCATGGCCTCCTCTGCTGCGGGCAGCAACAGTTGGGTTGAAGTGAAAACCCACCGTACCATTGGCGATGCTGTCGGCGTGCTGAAAGCGCGCGGCATGCAGATCCTCGCGACCCACTTATCTGATAACGCCGTTGATTTCCGCGAGATCGATTACACCCGCCCGACCTGCATTCTGATGGGTCAGGAGAAAACCGGGATCACTCAGGAAGCGCTGGATCTGGCGGATCGGGACATTATCATCCCGATGATCGGCATGGTGCAGTCGCTGAATGTTTCCGTGGCGTCTGCCTTGATCCTTTACGAAGCACAGCGCCAGCGGCAAAACGCCGGTATGTATGAGCGTGAAAACAGCATGTTGCCGGATGAAGTTCAGCAACGCCTGCTGTTTGAGGGGGGCTACCCGGTGCTGGCGAGAGTCGCGAAACGCAAGGGCCTGCCTTACCCCCACGTAAATACGGAAGGCCAAATCGAAGCCGACCCGACGTGGTGGGCAACCATGCAGGCGGCGGGATAACCGATGAAAGGTAAGCTGCTCGATGCGGTGCCATTAAGTTCGCTGACCGGTGTCGGCGCGGCGCAGAGCAGCAAGCTGGCGAAAATCGGCCTGCATACCGTTCAGGATCTTCTGCTTCACCTCCCGCTGCGCTACGAAGATCGCACCCAGCTTTATCCGATTGCAGACCTGCTGCCGGGCGTTTACGCCACGGTGGAGGGCGAGGTGCTGAACTGTAATATCACCTTCGGCGGTCGCCGGATGATGACCTGCCAGATTAGCGATGGTACGGGCATTCTCACCATGCGCTTTTTCAACTTCAACGCGGCGATGAAAAACAGCCTCGCCACTGGCCGCCGTGTGCTGGCCTATGGGGAAGCGAAACGCGGGAAGTATGGCGCGGAAATGATCCATCCCGAATACCGTGTACAGGGCGATCTCAGCACCCCGGAATTACAGGAAACCCTGACGCCGGTTTACCCCACCACCGAAGGCATCAAACAAGCGACACTGCGAAAGCTCACCGACCAGGCGCTGGAACTACTGGCGACGTGCGCCATCAGCGAACTGCTGCCGCCGGAGCTGGCGCAAGGCATGATGAGCCTGCCAGAGGCGCTGCATACGCTGCATCGCCCGCCGCCGTCACTGCAATTAAGCGATCTGGAAAGCGGGCAGCACCCGGCGCAGCGCCGTTTGATCCTTGAAGAATTACTGGCGCACAACCTCAGTATGCTGGCGTTGCGTGCCGGCGCGCAGCGTTATCATGCGCAACCACTCAGCGCCAAAGATGAACTGAAAAACCGCCTGCTGGCGTCGCTACCGTTTAAACCAACCGGCGCACAAGCGCGCGTGGTCGCGGAGATCGAGCGCGATATGGCGCTGGATATGCCGATGATGCGCCTGGTGCAGGGTGATGTGGGCTCCGGTAAAACGCTGGTTGCCGCGCTGGCAGCGCTGCGGGCGATAGCCAATGGCAAACAAGTGGCGATGATGGCACCCACCGAACTGCTGGCAGAGCAGCACGCTAACAATTTCCGCAACTGGTTTGCGCCGCTCGGCGTGGAAGTGGGCTGGCTGGCGGGCAAGCAAAAAGGCAAAGCGCGCCAGGCACAGCAAGAGGCAATTGCCAGCGGTCAGGTGCAAATGGTGGTGGGCACCCATGCCATTTTCCAGGAACAGGTGCAGTTTAACGGTCTTGCGCTGGTAATTATCGACGAACAACACCGCTTTGGCGTTCATCAGCGGCTGGCGCTGTGGGAAAAAGGCCAGCAGCAGGGTTTTCACCCGCACCAGTTGATCATGACGGCAACACCGATCCCACGCACGCTGGCGATGACCGCCTACGCCGATCTCGACACCTCGGTGATCGACGAACTGCCGCCGGGCCGTACGCCGGTCACTACCGTCGCTATCCCCGATACGCGCCGCAACGAGATTATCGATCGCGTACGCAGCGCCTGTACCGGCGAAGGCCGCCAGGCCTACTGGGTTTGTACATTGATCGAAGAGTCCGACCTGCTGGAAGCACAGGCGGCGGAGGCGACCTGGGAAGAGCTGAAACTGGCGTTGCCGGAGCTGAATGTTGGCTTGGTACATGGCCGCATGAAACCGGCAGAAAAACAGGCGGTAATGCAGGCATTCAAACAGGGCGAGCTGCATTTGCTGGTCGCTACTACGGTGATTGAAGTGGGCGTGGATGTGCCAAATTCCAGCCTGATGATTATCGAAAACCCGGAGCGGCTCGGACTTGCGCAGCTCCACCAGCTACGTGGCCGCGTTGGGCGCGGTGCAGTGGCCTCCCATTGCGTACTGCTCTACAAATCCCCATTATCAAAAACCGCGCAAAAACGCCTGCAAGTGCTCCGCGACAGTAATGATGGCTTTGTGATTGCGCAAAAAGATCTGGAAATTCGCGGCCCCGGCGAACTGCTTGGTACCCGCCAGACCGGCAACGCGGAATTTAAAGTTGCCGACCTGCTGCGCGATCAGGCGATGATCCCGGAAGTACAGCGCGTAGCCCGCCATATTCATGAGCGTTATCCGCAGCTTGCCGAAGCGCTGATCGACCGCTGGATGCCGGAAACAGAACGCTACTCCAACGCCTGAGTTTTAGAACCTTATCCCGCAAAACGAACACCCCTTAGAAAAGTATGTTTTTAGCATAGCAACCGTTTGCTTTTACCAAACAGTCCGATAAAATCAGCGCTTTTCCATCAGGGGATTGCTTGAGATGTCCGTAAACACCATCGAGTCAGAAAGTGCGCAACCGGTTGCGCAGACTCAACCCAGCGAACTGATCTACCGCCTTGAAGATCGCCCGCCGCTGCCGCAGACCCTGTTTGCCGCGCTCCAGCACCTGCTGGCGATGTTTGTTGGCGTTATCACGCCCGCGCTGCTTATCTGCCAGGCGTTGGGTTTACCGGCTCAGGACACTCAGCACATTATCAGCATGTCGCTGTTCGCCTCTGGCGTCGCCTCTATTATCCAGATCAAAGCCTGGGGACCTGTTGGCTCCGGATTGCTCTCGATTCAGGGCACCAGCTTTAACTTTGTTGCGCCACTGATCATGGGTGGTACCGCGCTGAAAACCGGCGGTGCGGATGTGCCCACGATGATGGCTGCGCTGTTCGGCACCCTGATGCTGGCCAGCTGCACCGAAATGGTCGTTTCCCGCATCCTGCCGTTTGCGCGTCGCATTATTACCCCGCTGGTTTCCGGCGTGGTGGTCATGATTATCGGCCTGTCGCTGATTCAGGTGGGTCTGACATCCGTAGGCGGCGGTTTTGCCGCGATGAGCAACCACACCTTTGGCGCGCCGAAAAACCTGCTGCTGGCAGGCGTGGTGCTGGGACTGATTATTCTGCTTAACCGTCAGCGCAACCCCTATTTACGTATCGCGTCGCTGGTGATCGCCATGGCCGTTGGCTATGTGCTGGCGATGTTTATGGGCATGCTGCCGGCATATAGCGCACCGGCAACGTCCTTTATGGTGCCGACGCCGCTTTACTACGGTCTGAGCATTGACTGGACCCTACTGCTGCCGCTAATGCTGGTATTTATGATCACCTCGCTTGAAACCATCGGTGATATCACCGCCACTTCTGACGTTTCCGAGCAGCCCGTCGCTGGCCCGCTGTATATGAAACGCCTGAAAGGCGGCGTACTGGCAAATGGTCTCAACTCGTTTGTTTCCGCTGTTTTCAACACTTTCCCGAACTCCTGCTTCGGCCAGAACAATGGCGTTATTCAACTGACCGGTGTTGCCAGCCGCTATATCGGTTTCTTCATTGCGGTGATGCTGATGGTGCTCGGCCTGTTCCCGGCGGTCAGCGCTTTTGTACAGCAACTGCCTGAGCCGGTACTGGGCGGTGCAACGCTGGTGATGTTCGGTACGATTGCCGCATCCGGTGTGCGCATTGTTTCCCGCGAGCCGTTGAACCGCCGCGCGATCCTGATTATCGCGCTGTCGCTGGCCGTTGGCCTCGGTGTTTCTCAGCAGCCGCAAATCCTGCAATTTGCCCCGGACTGGCTGAAAAACCTGCTCTCTTCCGGTATCGCCGCAGGCGGGATCACCGCGATTGTACTGAATCTGATTTTTCCACCAGAGAAAAACTGATAAACCCGGCGGCAACGGGGCGAAAACCGTTGCCGCCGTAACGCCCTTTCATCATTCCGCCCTTGAGCATTGCGCATAAATCGTGCATAACTGCCAGACTGGCAACTGGGGATGGAAGATCATGAAATTTCTTGGAAAGCTGCTCCTTGTCGTTGTTATCGCCCTGCTTGTGGCGGTCATCGCCTGCTATTTCCTGCTGCAAACCCGCTGGGGCGCAACGCAGGTCAGCAAGTGGGTAAACGACAACAGTGACTATCACCTCACTTTCGAAGCAATGGATCACCGCTTCTCCTCCCCTTCCCACGTGTTGCTGAAAGGCGTGAATTTTGGCCGTAAAGGCAAACCGGCTACGCTGGTCGCCAAAACGGTGGATATCGGGCTGAGCAGCCGACAAATTACCGACCCTCTGCATGTCGATACCATTTTGTTGCAGGACGGCACGCTGAACCTCTCCCCGGCGGCCGCACCGCTGCCATTCCAGGCCGACCGCCTGCAATTAAACAATATGGCGTTTAACAGCCCGACCACCGGCTGGGATCTCAGCGCCCAGCGTGTCACCGGCGGTGTTGCGCCGTGGCAGCCCGTCGCGGGAAGTGTACTGGGCAGCAAAGCGCAAATTCAGATGAGCGCCGGTTCGCTGACGTTAAACGGCGTTCCCGCCAGTAATGTGCTCATTCAGGGCAGTATCGATAAAGATGTCGTCACGCTGACCACCATTGGTGCGGATATGGCGCGTGGCTCTCTGACCGGGGATGCGCAGCGCGCCGCCGATGGCAGCTGGGTGGTGAATAATTTGCGGCTGAATGATATCCGCCTGCAAAGCGACAAGTCGTTGCTCGATTTCTTTACTCCCTTGACGACATTGCCGTCGCTGCAAATTGGCCGCGTTGAAGTGACCGATGCCCGTTTGCAAGGGCCTGGCTGGGCGGTCACCGATCTCGATTTGAGTTTGCGCAACCTGACGCTGATGAATGGCGACTGGAAAAGCGAGGACGGCAGGCTGTCGATGAACGCCAGCGAGTTTATTTACGGCTCGCTGCACCTGTTCGACCCGATCCTCAATGCCAACTTCTCACCGCAGGGCATTGCGCTGCAACAGTTCACCTCGCGCTGGGAAAACGGCATGGTGCGCACGTCCGGCAACTGGTATCGCGCAGGTCACGCGCTGGTGCTGGACGACACCGCCTTTGCCGGGCTGGAATATACGCTGCCGGAAAACTGGAAGCAGCTATGGATGGATGATTTGCCCGCGTGGCTGAACACCGTGACGCTGAAAAAATTCAGCGCCAGCCGCAATCTGGTGATTGATATCGACCCGGCTTTCCCGTGGCAGATAACGGCGCTGGACGGTTACGGCGATAACCTGCAACTGGTGCGCGAGCGCAAATGGGGCGTATGGGGCGGAACGGCGAAGCTGAACGCCGCTGCCGCAACATTTAATCGCGTTGACGTGCGCCGCCCGTCGCTGGCGCTGAACGCCAACAGCAATGTCGTCACCATCAGCGAGCTAAGCGCCTTTACCGGGCAAGGGTTGCTGGAAGCCAAAGCGGTGGTTGCGCAAACGCCGGATCGTAGCGTGAACCTCAACCTGAACGGTCGCGGCGTGCCGGTGAATGTATTGCAGGAGTGGGGCTGGCCGGCGCTGCCCATCAGCGGCGACGGTAATCTCCAGCTCACCGCCAGCGGCAGTGTGCGCGCCGATGCGCCGCTTAAACCGTCGGTGAACGCCGAACTTTCTGCCATTAACGTGCAAAAACAGCAAATCAAACAGAGCATGCATGGCGGTGTGGTATCCGGCGGCGTTGTTGCGCCTCCGGCGGAATCCACACCGACCCCCGCTCCTCAGCCCGCTCCTTAAATACCTCATATTTCCCTCTGCCGCACGGGAGAGGGGCTATGCAAAGCACACACTCATCACTTAGCGCGTTGCGGTTTGCTCACCGCAACGTTTCTCTGCTGAGCCCTCCGGGCTTCCTGCCCATCCGCGATTGGCGCGGTATTGTTCAGGTAATGCCGATTGGCTTCGGCCTGCAGGAATGGTATTTGCCTCGCGCTTCTCCCGGAAAACGATATGGTCGTTAGCATCGCTTATCCCGCAGTCCACCTTTTTTTACGATAAAAATCTGACTGTCCACTTTTGTTTCCTTTCCGGCGGAAAAGCAGGCAGAAAGCATTTTCAGATGCCGTTAAGCGACGGAATTTAAGCCAGATTTGGCGAAATTGAGCGAGCCGATGAGCCTTATTCTTTTCTGCGATCGCGATTATCTGAGAAGGGGGGAATTGCTAAGCCTTGGAAAAGATGAGGATTTATCTTAAACAACCGTTTGCGGCGGAAGCACAATGAGAAAATTTATGACGGAGGTATGTGGTAAATGCCTGAAAGTAGCTATAATGCGCCCCGCCTCCATGTAGCAATGCAGGCGCGGAAGATCGTCATCTCCGGTGAGGTGGCTGGACTTCAAATCCAGTTGGGGCCGCCAGCGGTCCCGGGCAGGTTCGACTCCTGTGATCTTCCGCCAAAAGTTAGAGATGAATTATAAATACGGCGTTTGCCTGTTGAGCGAAACGATTTCGCCATCTATGAAAGTAAAAATATTGAGATCTTCAAAAGAATCGAAAATTTCTGATAAGCATCCCCCCACTGGACCGATATTAGTTTCAATATAATCATCACATCGCAATATCTGTTCCCTCCTGACAGTTATATGATTAATATTATCAATATAAATACCTATGACCTTAGGGTTCATAACGACACATTCGTTATACGGATCTGAAAAAGCATATATTTCTTCTAAAACTTCCTGCGAAGGGGGTTTTGTAAATGAATTTATTTCCCCATTATTAATTGAAGTTCCAGCATCTGTTGCACATATTCCATATATATTAGATGAAGCAGGATCAATTATTACACCAACGCTACCGGGTAGACTCATCGTATGGCCAGGCCAGACAATGCAACAAGATAATGGATTTGAACTGGGCGAATCGATCACTGTTTTAAGGTCATCAGGAAATCGAGGATTTCTTGACATGGTGGCGAGATTTGAAAAGTGAACAATTAACGCTTTTTTTGTCTTTAGCGCTTCAATAAATTCTTTACTATCCATGACACATCCTCAATATACATTAATGTAGTGATTATATTGAAAAAACCGAATCACTATATCACACATAATTTCAGTCGACACGTAGCAATAAAAATAGCCATTAAAAACACTATATTTTCTAAATTAGATATCAAAACATCTAACGCAATTAAAGCAATTGATTTTCTACTACCTTGCCGACCAGGAAATAATAATTTCTCTCTTAATATGAAGAGAGACCTGCTCAAAAAGTAGTATGAACTGCCCTCAATGATAGAATGGAAGCAAAAATAATGATATGAGGATATCGAAGGTATTATCCCTTCGGCTCTATCCCCTTAGCCCGTAAAGCCTCCCTCGCCAGTTCCTTTAACCAACTGGCGAGGCTTACCCCTTCTTCTGCCGCCACGGCATCAAGCTGTTCTTTCAAGGCCGGATCGATGCGCATTTTAAACTGCGGTGACTGGCCGCCACCTTTCGGTTTTTTCTCGCGAGATATGGTTGACATGGAGCCACCTATTTAACTATTCTCACCTTATAGGAGGCCACCTAAAAGGAATCCTTCCTATCTAAACAACGCTCCGAAAGTGCAGGAACACAACCGGAGCGTCTAACCATCCCCAACTATCAAGGAGTTGATAATGGCTGATCCGCATTCTACCTCAGACTTCACCATCGCCGGAACCGAGCACAACGTAATTGTGCGATATCGCCCGAATCAGGGTAGGGTGATGCGAGCACGCCGAGCATCACGCTTTCCGGCAAGTGGTTACGCGATGCCGGGTTTAATACCGGGCAACATATTCTGGTGAAAGTGATGCAGGGCTGCATCGTGCTGGTGAAATACAGTGATAAAGAGGAGTGGCTGGCGACGGCGCTGGATAAAACGCGCAAGCAGCTCAGGGAAGTGAAGGACGTCATGAAAAAGGCGTATCTGCAATCACGGCCAGACTAAATCCTGTCGATTTGCAGCATGCCAAATACAGCCTGCCCACGGGCTGTATTTGCCGGGGCGGAAGGAAATAAAAAGACCAACCAGTAAGTTGTCTTACGATGGGAAGAACGCGGTAAAAAGCAGCAGCATCGGTTAAATATTGCCCGCCAAACAACGCGTAAAAAGTCGTTCGTTCCCCTCTCTGCAACACCATTATTAAGGAGTAAGATAAGCGCCTCGACATTCCACAGACAACAACCGATGAAGCGTTTCCTTTTTATTCTCTCCACCGCCTTTATTTTCAACACCAGCTTTGCTGCCGCCCCGTTGCCGAAAGACGTTCAGGATTTTCGCAACCTTGCTGACGAGTGTGAGCATTTCGCCGGCGAGCAGGATTCAGACCTCGACGAGCAGCGTCAGAAAGAGCTGGATGCCAGCCTGCAAGCCACCTGCGGCAAAGCTGTGGTGCAGCTTAAAACGCTGCGGGAAAAATACAAGAATGACGCGGCATTAATGAAAGTTATTAATGCCTATGATTTCTGACGGCGGTTTGCAGCACGTAAAAACGGGGGCATTTGCCCCCGTTCGTTATTACGCTTTCAGCAGCGGATAATCCAGGTAGCCTTCTGCGCCACCGCCAAAGAATTTCTCCCTGATCGGTTCGTTCAGCGGCAGGTTATGTTGCAGGCGGTACGGCAAATCCGGGTTGGCGATAAACGGTCGGCCAAAACCAATTAAGTCTGCCCAGCCTTTCGCCAGCGCCTCTTCGGCGCGTTCCGGCGTGTATTTGCCAGAGTAAATCAGCGTGCCATGGAAAATAATGCGCAGCGCTTCTTTAAACGCAGCCGGCATAACCGGCGCGTCGTCCCAGTCCGCTTCGGCGATGTGAATGTATGCAATGCCAATCGCATTCAGTACGCTCGCCGCCGCGAGATAAGTGGCTTCCGGCGTATCGTCACGAGACCCCATCAGCGTGGTAAGCGGCGCCAGGCGAATACCGACACGCTCTTTACCAATCGCCGCCGAAACGGCTTCCACCACCTCTTTCATAAAGCGCAGGCGGTTTTGCAGCGAACCGCCATATTCGTCGTCGCGCAGGTTAGACTGAGAATCAATAAACTGGTTAATCAGATAGCCGTTCGCGCCATGTAGTTCGATGCCATCAAAACCGGCGGCAATCGCATTACGCGCGGCCTGGGCGTAATCGTTGACGATAGCGGGAATTTCATCCACTGACAGCGCACGCGGCATGGAGTGCTGCACCATATCACCCACGCCATTTTCCGGCCCGCGCCCTTCCACATCGACAAACACTTTTACGCCTTCGGCCTGAATCGCCGACGAAGAAACCGGCGCCGCGTTACCGGGCTGCAAAACAGTGTGGGAAACGCGCCCCACGTGCCATAACTGAGCAAAAATTTTGCCGCCAGCCTGATGCACGGCATCGGTCACTTTTTTCCAGCCAGCGATTTGCGCATCGCTGTAAATACCGGGGGTCCAGGCGTAGCCCTGACCCTGCTGGCTGATTTGTGTGCCTTCGCTGATAATCAGCCCGGCACTGGCGCGCTGCGCGTAGTAATCCGCCATCATATCGGTTGCCACATCACCCGTTCCGGCGCGGGAGCGGGTCATCGGTGGCATAACGATACGGTTAGTCAATGCGAGCGCATTCAGGGCGTATTTATCGAATAGCATGGTGGCTTATCCTTTCTTGATTCGGTCAGTGTGGTTGCGGTTAACAACCCGATGCGAAGCAGGATAAGCGCAAAGAAATTTTCAATATACGGCAATAAAAGCAATTCACTATTGCTCATTAATCAATAAAGAACACATGTCTGTTCTCATCGCTGGCATCCGCCATGAATTATCAGCACAGAGATGCAGAGCAACAGGATCAGGAGTCGGTTTATTCCCGCGCCTAATCATCTTTAATTCGTTGGTATCCATCCGGGGCAAAAAAGTTGCATCCGGCATAATCTTTCCATCCATACAGCAGAAACAATCGTTCCAGTTGTTATAGATATGAATGAGATCCGCCATGCTGTTTAGACCCAATTTACGCAGAATGGCATTTTTGTAATTGCTGACAATTTTCTTATCAAGTCCCAGCGCTTTTGCAATCGTATCGCTGGACTGATAATTCAGAAAACGTACCATAATTTTATATTCTGTCGCACTAATATGGATTTCGCGAAAAGAATAAATATCCTCATGACTCTTGAGGAAATTAAGTATTTTTCTGATCTCGTGACGAAGCAATGATACTGAAGAATTTTTATCAATCGCAATAAAACGCGTACAGATAAAAGAGTTAAATCCTTGTTCATCACCTAAAATATATAACAGAGAGTTCATACTAAAAAATAATATCTTGCCATCTCCCCGATCAAATGCAACTAACGTATGCGTTGCATGAGGATTAATGGCTTTTAATAGCTTATCCATGCCCATGACAAAATAGCTATCCTGAGAGATGATATACATAACCAACCTCCAGACCATGTAACTTGTCAGCGACAGCGATTGTACGCTCACTTATATTCCCGTGGTTCATATATCTAAAGATACGTTATAAAAAGACCCCTTTTATATTCAATAATATTTGCACTAATAATTAACTACAGACATTAATTAAAGCACACGCTACCGCCATGGGTCTTTACCCACAGAGAGCAAACGCCCAAGTCTGAGTTATAGCCAATTAGTCCATAAATAAAGCAATAAAATCCATGAATCAAGCATGATGACAAGAATAAAAGGTTACGTTCAGGAAGAATGAAATCTTTCTAAACAATCACCTAAAAGTATTATTTTTTGCGCTTTAAAAAATTTACGTAAAAACAACCCCCATGAAATATAAAAAAAACCAAGTAAATCAAATGACTACTTGTGAAATATTTCCATGGCAGAGAATAATAAAAAATTAGCTACTCAGGATGGATAACGCAAGGCTGTTTGTAACAGTTTAGGAATTTTCATAAAAATGCGCAATAGCAGTAAAGTCTATACCTTTAAATTAATATTTAAACGTATCGGTATTTTTGTAAAATATAATATATTCTCATAATCGATAAATATCAGCCTGCTAAAAAAGGCACATTTAGCAGTACCTTAAAAAGTGTCTGAATTTCCGTTTTGTCTGGTAATCATTTTAGACGGTATATCGACGCAGCGTGGCTGAAAATCATAAATTCACTGGCAGTAACCATAAATAAAAAATGGTTTTTGTACTGACATGTTTGCAGGGTTGATAAAGAACCCTTACATTCAAAGACCGTACCTTGCTTTTCAACATGTTATTTTCGGGAAGCGCTATGCCGTTGATTGATCTTACCGCCGCTGCTGTGGCGTGCAGGGAGTGCCGCTGATGGCGACTCACGCGCCCTGGTTTCGCAACTGGTTACAGCTTATCGTCCTTTCATTGCTCTTCGTTGCTCTGATGGAACTGATCCATCTGCCCGCCGCGCTTCTGCTGGGCCCGATGTTTTCCGGCATTCTTCTCGCCATCTTTAACCGGCCCGTTACCGTCAGTAAAAAATGCTTCGCCGCCGCGCAAGCGGTGGTCGGTGCGATGATTGCGCATGCGATCCCGCCATCCGTGTTTGGCCGCATCGCCGCCGACTGGCCACTGTTTATTAGCTGTATTTTCTCCGTTATTTTCGCCAGCGCCATTCTTGGCTGGATCATGGCGAAATTGCAGGTTTTCCCGGGTTCAACAGCGATTTGGGGATCGTCGCCAGGCGCGGCGGCGGCTATGACGATTATGGCCGAGAGCTTTGGCGCGGATGTCCGCCTGGTGGCGTTTATGCAGTATCTGCGGGTGATGATCGTGGCGCTGGTCGCGGTGCTGGTGACGCGCATGTGGATGGGGACACAGGGCGCGGATCACGCAATCGCCACCTTTACCCTGTTTGCCCCGGTGCGCTGGCTGCCGTTTGCCGCAACATTACTGGTGATTGCGGTTGGTTATCTGATTGCCCGCTGCGTCAAAATTCCCTCCGGGCCAATGTTGATAACGTTAGCGCTGGGGATAATGGTTGAAGATAGCGGTTTGCTGACGCTTGAGTTACCGCCGTGGTTGCTGGCGCTCTCTTACGCGCTGATTGGCTGGAGTATCGGTTTGCGTTTTACGCGGGAAATTGTCTGCTATGCCGCCCGCGCGCTGCCACGTGTGCTGCTGTCGGTGCTGACGCTTGTCGCGGTGTGCTGCGGTTTTGCCTGGTTACTGGTGCAGTTCGCGGGGATCGATCCGCTCACCGCCTACCTCGCCACCAGCCCCGGCGGGGCGGATACGGTGGCGATTATCGCCTCGTCAAGCCAGGTGGATATCTCGTTTGTGATGGCGATGCAGACCGGGCGGTTTATCCTGGTGCTGATAACCGGCCCGGCGATTTCCCGCTTTGTGGCGAAACGGCTGGGGGCGTAATCTCCAGGTTAACCAATGGGATATACAAAATACCCCCTGCAACGAACCAAAAAGAAACGTTCAAAGAGTAATCATCAGGCTAACCGTAGTTGCTCGATCACTTCCGCCACCTCGCGGCGCGCATCGCCGGTGAGCGTCCGCAATGGTGCAGGCAAACACGATGCACCCGCTAAGCCCAGCAGTTCTGCCGCGGTAGCCATCACCCGCAAGCTGCCGCCATAGCGTTTAAAGAGATCCCACAAGGGTTGCAGCGCATCAGAGTTCGCACGCGCCTGCGTTAAATCACCGGCCTGCGCCGCGCGGGAAATGGCCAGCGCCGCTTGCGGGAACAGGCCGCCCAGCACCGAATACCAGACGCCGCATCCGGCGCTAAGACCGTCAACCGCGACGGCATCACCGCTGATACCCAATGTAATGCTCTGCGGAATTTGCGGGCGCAGGCGCGCAGCCCGCTCGGGTGCGGAAATCGGGGGGATTTTGATTGAGCCAATGTTGGGCAACTGCGCAATACGAAGCAGCAGCTCGTCGCTAAAGGTGAAATGGGTGGTGCCGGGATTATCGTACACGCAGAGCGGCACGGAGAGTTCGCGCGTGACGGCGGCAAACAGGCTGAACACTTCCTCTTCGGTTAACGCGTGGTAGGAGACCGGTGCCAGCAGCACGGCGCTAACGCCCGCTTTCTGCGCGTCTTCCGCCAGCCACAGCACATCGCGCGTGCGCAACGCGCCAATCCCGGCAATCACCGGAATCGCGCCGGAGTGTTCCGTCGCCAGGCGCAGCGCATTGGCCCGCTCCGTACGGCTGAAATAGGGGTAGCACCCCGTCGAACCCAGTGCGCCAATCGAATCGACTCCGGCGACACGCAGCCGTTCAATCAACTCCACATAAGCCGCTTCATCCAGCCGTTCGTCGCGCAGCGGCGACAGCGGAAATGCGCTCAATCCTGTGAAATCCATTCTTCCCCCTTCAGAGATCAAACCCGAGCCTGGTTTTTTCAACACGACAGCCCGGCATCATACGTTGCAATCCGGCGATCAGTTCGTCGCCTGCCTCACATAATGCGTCCAGCGGCATTTCCGGCAGGCTTTCGAGGATAAACCACATCTGGCTGTCGGCAGCGCTCAGGCGGGTGCGCACGCCCTGCCGCCAGTTCCAGCGGCGGCACGTTACGCCCGTGTCATCGCGCCAGATAACTTCCCCCGGCTCCGGTGACTCGTGCGCCAGCTCACCCTCTTTCATCACGTCGAACAGCTCCGTACCGTCCGCAAGCGTCAGACGCGGCGCGCCGTGATAAGCCGCAATGTTCTCGCCACCGACCGGAATAGCGTAACGCAGGCTGATGGCATTATAGAGATCCACCACCGGGTCAATTGCAGGTACCACGCCGTCGCGCTGCACGCGTTTTCGCAGCGCCAGCGCCGAACAGGGCGTGCGTTTTGGCTTCGCGCCAAAGCGCTTAAAGACCTCATCCCATGCCGTCAGATGCGCCTCCGCCCAAGCCGGGCCGCCCGCCGCGACAAATTCACACGCACTTGCCAGTGCCGCTTCGCCCACTTGCGGGTTCAGTAGCTGCGCGGCATCAACATAAACGCTAAGCGCGCGAAAACCAGGGGCGATGACGGCAAGACGAGCATCGATTGACGGCTGAACGGAAAGCATCGGATAATCCTTTTTAGTGACCATTTTATTACACAGTATCGACCAATGACCAAAAAAGTCAATAAACCGACCGATTCCGGCGCCGATGTTCATCGCGTCAGTGAAGCGGTGGCAACGCGTATTAAAGCGTTTCGTAAGCAACAAAAACTTTCGCTGGATGAGCTTTCGCGCCGCGCGGGCGTCAGCAAAGGCATGCTGGTTGAGATCGAAAAATGTCTCGCCAACCCGAGCATCGCCCTGCTGTGTAAAATCGCCGCCGCGATGGGCGTTTCCGTGGCGGATATTGTCGATGTCGCCAGTAAACCAACCGCGCACCTGATAGCAAAAGATGAGATCCCCACATTGTGGCAGGGTGAAAATGGCGGCACTGCGCGGTTGCTGGCAGGCACCAGCGGGCCGGATATGCTGGAGATGTGGCGCTGGGAGATGTTCCCCGGCGAACGGTTCGCCTCGCCAGGCCACCCTTCCGGTACCGTTGAGCTTCTGCATGTTGAGCGCGGCACGCTGCACATTCAGGTTGGGCAAACGGCGCTTATTATTGGCGAAGGTTGTTCCGCCGTGGCGCAAACCGACACCGCGCACCACTATGCTAATGAAAGCATCCAACCCGTTATTTTCACCATGACGGTCAGCGAGCGCCATTCATGAATCTGGCTCATAACGTCATTATGATTTAATGGCGTTATCATTTGTGCCGCACTGATTAAGATACCGTTCCGCCTTTGTCGGCGTTCCCTTCATGACTTAATCAGGATCTTATGAACAACAAGCTCCACGGGCCGCTATTTCTCGCGATCCTCAGCGCGCTGATGGCCTTTACCTCCCTGTCGACGGACATTTACCTGCCCGCGATGCCCCAGATGGCGAAAGCGCTCCGGGGTGATATCGAACTGACCATCACCGGTTTTTTGGTCGGCTTCGCACTGGCGCAGCTGGTTTGGGGGCCAATTAGCGACGCGGTTGGTCGCCGCACGCCGCTGTTTATTGGCATGTTGTTGTTTGTCATCGGTTCTGCCGGCTGCGCGCTCGCCACAGAAATCCATCAGATGGTGTTCTGGCGCGTGTTTCAGGCTTTCGGTGCCTGTACCGGCCCAATGCTGGCGCGGGCGATGATCCGCGATCTGTTTGCCCGCACCCGCGCGGCACAAATGCTCTCAACGTTAACCATCATCATGGCGATTGCGCCAATCGTTGGGCCGCTGGCAGGCGGGCAGATCATTCAAATCACCAGCTGGCATGCCATTTTTTGGTTACTGGCGGGGATTGGCGCGCTGATGTTTCTTTCGCTCTATTTCCTGCCGGAAACCTTACCCGCTGAAAAGCGCACCAAAGCCTCGCTGCCTGGCGCGTTTCGTAACTACTTCGCGCTGCTGCGTAACCGCGCGTTTATGCGTTACACGCTGTGTGTGACTTTTTTCTACGTCTCTGCCTATGCCTTTATTACCGGTTCGCCATTCGTTTACATCCGCTATTACGGTATTGATCCGCAATATTACGGCTGGCTGTTTGCCATCAATATTGTCGGCTTAATGGGGGTGAGCTTTCTGAACCGGCGGCTGGTACAGCGCCATCCGCTGGATAAGTTACTGAAAATTGCCGTTAGCATTGCCGCGCTGGCAATGGTGACTCTGGCGCTGGCGGTGAAGTTGCAGTTCGGCGGTATTGCTGCGGTGATCATTCCGGTGTTCCTGTTCTTCTCGATGAACGGCATCATCGCCGCCACCTCAACCGCCGCCGCGCTCGACGCTGTTCCCTCTATCGCCGGTTCCGCCTCGGCGTTGATTGGCTCGCTGCAATATGGCAGCGGTATTATCTCGTCGCTGCTGCTGACGTGGTTTCGCGACGGAACGCCGTGGACGATGGCGTGGATCATGGCGCTGTTTACCCTTGCCAGTGCCGTCATGGCGCTGCGCCGCCATTGATGAGCGTTACTCATAGGCTCATGCCGATTTAGCCCAATAGTGCCGGTAGTCGGTGAGGATTATCATCGCCCGGTCACTTTTCCTGGCGGAGTGGACAGGGCGCAGACAAGCGGGGTAATGACCGGCGTCAGTCGCGGTTCCGGTGGCACGGGCGCTGTCTGCCTGCAACGGTTTCTCACCTGCCAGCTACGCTTTAAAATGTATTCAAACACGGGAGAGCAGCATGAAAATCATCCGCAGTGCATCGGTTCCCTCTGCGCAAGGGCCGCAGGACTATTTCACCGGCCGCGTACGTATCGACGCGCCATTTAAAGCCGATGAACCCGCACGCGTTGGCGGTGCGACGGTGACGTTTGAGCCCGGCGCTCGTACCGCGTGGCACACCCATCCGCTGGGCCAAACGCTGATTATTACCCACGGTAAAGGGTGGATTCAGTGCGAAGGCGAAGCCGTCCAGGAGATGAACCAGGGCGATATCGTCTGGATCCCGGAAAATGTGAAGCACTGGCACGGCGCAACAGCCACAAACGCAATGACCCATATCGCCATTGCCGAATCACTCAACGGCAGCCCGGTTACCTGGCTTGAGCATGTTACCGACGAGCAGTATCACGGTTGAGCACCTGAACAACCGCCGCTTAGTGGCGTATTCGCGGCGTGGCCCGTGATTACTGGCCCAACATCGTAAGGTGCCAGCCAGTAAGAGCGATAAACGCGGACGCTATCTCTGCGCCACGCCGTGGGCGTAGCGCAGGTGCAGATCCTGCTCGAACTGTTCGCGCAGCGACGCCGGAGAAAGAATGCCAATATCCGGCAGCCAGTAGCGCAACCAGCGAAACAGCGTGTGCGGATCGGTGATGGCGGTGGCAAGCGTCAAGCTGCCGTCATCATGCTGTTCAACAATGCGTTGTGCCGGAAACAGCGCCCGACGGGTGACATATTCGGCGGCGTGGGCTGAAACGCGCAGCAGTGCTTCAACCCTTGAACCGAAGCGAATGCCGACGCTGTTTTCCAGCTCCGCCAGCACCTCGGCGTGGGGTTCAAAATTAAGCGTCGTGCTTTTCAGGTTTTCGATTCGCGCCACTTCAAACGCTTTCAGCCGCCCGTTTTCCACCGCCGCCAGATACCAGAGACCGTACTGGTTAATCAGCCGATAGGGCTGTGCGCACCGGGGTTTATCGCGATAGTGATATTCCACTTCGCAATGGCCGGTAATCGCGTGATTAAGCTGATTAAGCAGATCTTCGATTTGCCGGTTCTCCCGGCTACTCGGCGCGTGAAAGGTAATATTGCCGCGGTGCTGCATACTGTTGCGCAGTGACTGACCGTCATTACGCGGAAAAAGGTGCGCTACGCCGGTAAAATCGGCGAACTCCGCCAAATGGCCGTTATGTAAGGCAGGAAGAAGATGGACGCTGAGTTTATACCGCCCCGGCGAAACCTGATCGAGAATATGCCCAAGCCGAGCCAGATCGCGATAAGCCGTACGTTCAGTAATACCGAATTTTTCGCACAACCACGCCTTATCGATGATCTTTCCCTGATACAACGCCGCGAAGATCTCGCACAGCCGCTCAATCAACGGGTCGTGTTTTCTGTCGTGACTTTCCTTCATTGTGACGGGTTCCGGAATACAAAGTCTCAGAAGACGTTAACGGTTACGGCCTGACCTTCGCGCCACGGCCCTGTTATTCAGGTAAAACCTTGTTTTTTCATAGTGGTTAACGGCAGGAACGCGAAAAACTAAAATGAAATTTCTGCCCAAAGCGCAACAATTACACAATGCCATGATTTCGCTCAGGGAAAGATAAATGATCGCCCTGACAGGGCGTGTCACTCAGGTGTTTTTTGGGCGTTACCGCTGCGCTCATGACGCAGGTATCCGCGTGACCGACGCCGGTTCGATGAGAAACATGAGGGTTCAGGGCTAAGATCCGGCGTTTGCAAAAAACGCAACACCCGTGCCGCTCGCGCCGCCAGTAAGCGGTTTGCTTTGCGTTGTTTTTTAAAAAGTATGCGAGTCTGGGATGGCGCGCGGTTATCGCGCAACTGCGCAAGGTTATACAGCCCGGCAGCAGGCGCCGCCGGGCGATGGGATCAGGCACCCGCTTTATTCAGCGCGGCGATTTCATCGGTAGAGAGGTTTAACGACACGGCGGTGACAAAGCTGTCGATATGCGCCAGTTTGGTGGCACTGGCAATCGGCGCGGTAACGCCCGGTTGCTGAATCAGCCACGCCAGCGCCACTTCGGCGGGTTTCACGTTATGGCTGGCCGCCACGCTTTCCAGCGCCTCAACAATGGCGAAACCACGCGGGTTCAGATATTTGGCAATGCCCTGGCCGCGCTGGCTTTGGCTCAAATCTTTTTCGCTGCGGTATTTACCGGACAAGAAACCGGACGCGAGGCTGTAATAAGTCACCACGCCAATGTTTTCCCGTATCGTTAAATCCTGCAACGCGCCTTCAAAGCTGGAACGGTCATAAAGATTGTATTCCGGCTGCAGCACCTGGTAGCGCGGCAGGCCGTTGGCGTCTGCCACTTTTAGCGATTCGCTCAGTTGCTCAGCATTCAGGTTGGATGCGCCAATGGCGCGGATTTTCCCGGCTTTCAGCAGTTTTTCATACGCGCCGAGTGTTTCGTCATAGGCGGTTTCGCTGTCCGGCCAGTGTGAAAAGTAGAGATCGATATAGTCCGTTTGCAGACGGCGTAATGAATCTTCCACTGCCTGCGTGATCCAGCGCGCGGAAAGGCCTTTTTTACCCGCTTCGCCCATATCGGCGCCGACTTTGGTAAAGAGCGTGACTTTGTCGCGCGTGCCAGGATGCGCCGCCAGCCAGTTGCCAATTATGGTTTCCGATTCGCCGCCTTTATTGCCCGGTGCCCAGCGCGAGTAAACATCGGCGGTGTCGATAGCGGTAAAACCCCTTTCCAGCAGCGCATCCAGCAAGCTGAAGCTCTGCTTTTCATCGACCGTCCAGCCAAAAACGTTGCCGCCGAAAACCAGTGTCGGGATCTGTAACCCTGTTGTACCCAGTGAACGTAAAGCCATGTGCTGATACCTCCGTAAGCGTGCGTAATGTCCTGTGCAAAGAGGTTAATCCTGGCGCGCAGTGGCGTACATTTTTTGGTCATCCGTGCGGTTTAAAGGCCGGGTGAGTTTGCAGCAACGCGGTGATCGGCCGTAGATGTTCACGCAGCACGCTATGCAAATGGCGAATTGCCGGGGAAAACTGTTTGCGATGCGGGCAAATCAGGTTCAGCGGCGTGGGTTCGCCGGGATGCTGCGGCAACAATACTTCCAGCCGGCCTGCCAGCACATCGGCGCTGATATCGATCCACGATTTATAAATAATACCCATGCCTTCCAGCGCCCAACGCCGGGCAACATCGGCGTCGTCGCACAGCATCCGGCTTTTGACGATCAACTGGCGGCGCATGCCGTTTTCCGGAAAGCTCCATTTGTCATACACCTGGCTGTTCATGGTGAAGAGTAAACAGTGATGATTAACCACGTCATCGAGGGTGTGCGGGCGTCCGTGCTGCGCCAGGTAAGCCGGTGACGCCGCCAGCACACGACGGTTATCTTCCGCCAGCGGCAAGGCGACATAACTGTTGTTGTCCAGCACGCCGTAACGAATGGCGATATCGACCGGATCGCGAAAGACATCGCTGATTTGATCGGAAAGCGAAAGCCGCAGCGACACTTTGGGGTACTGCTCGCAAAAGCGCGTAATCAGCGGTAGCAGCAAATTGCGGCCAATATCGGAAGGCACCGCCACGCGCAGTTCACCCTGAATCTCTTTATCGCCGCTGTGCAAACTCTCCGCACCGGCGGCGACAACCGCCAGCATCTCCTGGGCGAAAGGGAGATATTTTTCCCCTTCGGCGGTAAGGCGCAAACTGCGTGTGGATCGTACAAACAACCGTTTATCCAGATCGCGCTCCAGCCGGTGTACCGCCGCGCTCACCTGGCCTGGCAACAGCCCGGCTTCGCGCGCCGCGTTTGAAAAACTTCCCAGTAGCGCTGAACGGACGAACAGCGTGACATCTTCCAGCCGAATCATGGTTTCTCCGCAGGATTAATAACAGGCGAGTGGCTCCTCTGTTTTGCCAGAAAACATCGCCCTGGCAAACTCCATTTTCACTCGGTGAGTGAAAGTGCTGCCTTTTTACACCGATTTATCTTGTGTCGCTTTCTGTTTATTCTCGTCACACTCTACGGGACGGTCCGCCCCGAATTTTTCATCTATTGCGCAGGAGAACGACAATGACACTTGATGATGCGGTAATTGCCCGCCATACCGTGAAAGCCTTTGAACCTGGCAAAACGCTGCCGCAGGATAAAATCGATACCTTGCTCAACGTGCTGCGAAACAGCCCCTCTTCGGTGAACTCACAACCGTGGCACTTTGTTGTCGCCTCCACACCGGAAGGCCGCGCGGCAATGGCAAAATCCGCCACCGCGGCGTTCGTCTATAACGAGCCGAAAATCGTCAATGCGTCTCACGTTATTGCCTTGTGCATCCGCAGCGATCTTGATGAGCAGCACCTGCAAAATGTGCTGGAGCAGGAGCAGAAAGATGGTCGCTTTAAAGACGAAGCGGCAAAAGCGGGCCAGGATAAGGGCCGCCGTTCGTACGTAGCGATTCACCGTTATGAGCAGCGCGATCTGCCGCAGTGGATGGAAAAACAGGTTTATCTGGCGCTGGGCGGCCTGCTGCTCGGTGCGGCGATGCTGGGTATTGACGCCACACCAATGGAAGGGTTCGACCAGCGCGAACTGGATCTTGCCCTCGGCCTGCGTGAAAAAGGGCTGACCAGCGTGGTACTGGTGTCGCTCGGTGTTCGCAGCGACAGCGATTTCAACGCCGCGCTACCAAAATCACGTCTGCCGCGCGACGAGATTTTCACCTTTATTTAAGCACCTGCGCTACGGCATGCCTCTCCCCGCCGGGAGAGGCATGGCACGTCACACGACTTCCCGCCGGTGTTAGCGAAAAAGCGACAGGTTAAATCGTCGCTTTTTCTGCATTCAGGCCCGGCACGAGGATCACTTTGCGGCAATCTTCGGCATGTTTATCGAAGATCTCATAGCCGCGAGCGGCCTCTTCCAGCGGCAGATGGTGTGTGACGATCTCTTCCGGTTTCAAATGACCAGACTCAATCAGCGGTAGCAAATCCGGCAGATACGCATGCACATGCGTCTGGCCCATCTTGAATGTCAGCCCCTTGTCGAAGGCATCGCCAAACATAAACGCGTGGATAAAACCGGCATACACGCCGGGCACGCTGACAATCCCGCCGCGTCGCGTAGCGGCGATCGCCTGACGGAGCACTTTCCCGCTACTGCCTTCGATTTTCAGCGTACTGAGCACCGTTTCGGTAGTGCTGCCTTTGGCTTCGAATCCCACGGCATCGATAACGGCGTCCACACCACGGTGACCCGCCGTGTTTTCAATAATCCAGGCCGCGGGATCGTCATTTTTATCGAAGTTAATCGGTATCACGCCATAGCGATCGCGGGCAAAAGCCAGCCGGTAATCGCTGTCATCAATCATAAAGATCTGTTCGGCTCCCTCCAGACGCGCACAGGCCGCCGTCAGTAAACCGACCGGCCCGGCACCGTAAATCGCCACGCTGGAGCCGGGTTTCACCTCGGCATTTTTCACCGCCTGCCAGGCGGTAGGCAGAATATCGGAGAGAAACAGCACTTTCTCATCGGTCAGGGTGTCCGGCACTTTAAATGGCCCGGTGTTCGCTTTCGGCACGCGCACATATTCGGCCTGGCCGCCGGGAATACCGCCGTACAAATCGCTGTAACCGAACAGCGCCGCAGGCGGCGTGATGCCTTTGCGGTTCAGCGCCGCGCCTTTGCCGGAATTGGTTTGCTCACAGGCCGAGTACTGGTGAAGTTTGCAGAAGAAACACTCCCCACAGGCAATGACAAAAGGGATCACCACCCGGTCGCCTTTACTGACGGCATGAACACCCGGCCCGGTTTCCACCACTTCACCCATAAATTCATGGCCGAATATATCGCCGTGATTGGTGCCCGGTATTTTCCCGTGATAAAGATGCAGATCCGAGCCGCAAATTGCCGTTGCGGTAACGCGAAGAATAATATCGTCTGAAGATTCGATAACCGGGTCGGGGCGGTTATCAACGCTAACTTTATGCGCGCCGTGATAAGTCAGTGCTCTCATATATCCTGGTCCTTATAAGGTTCAGACAGAACTGATAAGCATAGAACAGACCAGAGCAGAAAAATAAAATAGGCAGTAATTCTTAATGTCAGCGAAACGGTTATTTGGGGTCACAAAAACATTGCCTGTGAAATTACCGTTTCGCTTGCCAGGAGAAAATAAAAATAGTTATCGCCGGGCAGAGAGTTATTTATCGTAATATTTTAGTAATGCGGTTAAATAATCAAAGCCAATACTCTCGACTAAACTTCTCTCTCGCTGACCGCTCCCATTTAGCCAACCTTTGATGATCTCGCAATCGACAAAGATGTCATAAATCGTGTCATTCAGCGCCGATAAGTCCTTATCACCGTTAATCCCCAGCACGCCGTTTTCGACAGGGGTATTTTGAAATAGTGCCCACTGCTTCTGCGCATCCACGATGATAAAGCCGCCATACTCGCGGCTATCATGCATCTGTTTGCACAACCCGGCGATGTTCACCAGCCAGTCTTCGCGAGAACCTATTACGCCTAAATACGTATAGCTGGTGCTGGCGAAAACATGCGCGCAACCTGTCGCGCCAAAGCAGGCACGAATAATTTGCTGCGTTGCTGTTATCAACCAATCTGATGTACAGATGTCGTTATCAAAAAAGAAATAGCGGGAAAATTTCTGTGTAAAAAGGGGGCCAGGAAGATTCGCCCCCTTTATTATCATGTCGAATGGATGTTGCATCACGAGTGCCAGATTGACGAAGAGTGCTCAATAATACCCCTCACGTTTGCTGTCACTCAATCCTTTCCACCAAATGGCACGCCACATGATGCCCTGGTTCCACTTCACGCAGCGCCGGGATTTCAGCGCGGCATTGGGCGGTTGCCAGCGGGCAGCGTGACGAGAAACGGCAGCCGGACGGCGGGCGCGACGGATCGGGAATTTCCCCCTGCACCACAGCGACGGGTTCGCTATTCGGGTCGAGCGTTGGCACCGCCGCCAGCAGCGCCTGGGTGTAAGGGTGCAGCGGTCGGTTAAACAACGTGTCGCGGCTGGCGGTTTCCACCAGTTGCCCGAGGTACATCACCGCGACGTCATCGCACAGGTGTTCCACCACGCCTAAATCATGGGAGATAAACAGGAACGTCACGCCGCGATCGTCGCGCAGGTCGGCAAAGAGATTAATGATTTGCGCCTGAATGGAGACATCCAGCGCCGAAATCGGCTCATCGGCGATGATGAAATCCGGGTTGAGGATCAACGCGCGCGCAATGCCAATACGCTGGCGCTGCCCACCGGAAAACTCGTGCGGGAAACGGTTGTAGTGCTGCGGCGCCAGCCCGCAAATCTTCATCACGTCCAGCACTTTGTCGCGCAGCTCCGCCCGGCTGCACAGCTTATGCTCAAGCATCGCTTCGCCAATCGCATCGCCCACGCGAATACGCGGGTTCAGCGAACTGTACGGGTCCTGAAACACCAGCTGGATTTTCGGGCGCAACGCGCGCATCTGTTTCGCGCTCAGATCCTGCAGCTCCTGGCCGCGATACTTCACGCTGCCTGCGGTTTTGTCGTACAGCCCAAGCAAAGTGCGGCCAACGGTGGTTTTACCGCTGCCGGACTCGCCCACCAGCCCGAAAATCGTCCCCTGGCGAATCTTAAAGCTGACGCCGTCCACGGCGCGTAGCTCTCCGGTTTGCTGGCCAAACAGCCCGTCACGCAGCGGGAAGTGCTTTTTCAGCCCTTCCACTTCAATGACATATTGCTCGCTCATGCGGTTGGCTCCAGAAGCGTACTGTGAATACACGCGGCTTGCCGCGTCTGGCCGATAAGCGGCGGGATCCCCGCCCGGCATGCGTCAGTCGCCCGCTCGCAGCGATCGTAAAAGGCGCAGTATGGCGGCAGCGCAGCGAGATCCGGCACCTGGCCGGGAATGGAGTAGAGCCGACGCCTGCGCTCGCCCGGAATGGGACGTGCAGCGATCAGCCCTTTGGTGTACGGATGCAGCGGGTTACGCAGTACATCGGCCGTCGGGCCTTGTTCAACGATGCGCCCGGCGTACATCACCACCACATGTTCCGCCATTTGCGCGATCACGCCTAAATCGTGGGTAATGAGCATCAGCGCCATCTCATGCGCCCGCGCCTGGTCGCGCAGCAGCCGCAAGATTTGCGCCTGCACGGTAACATCCAGCGCGGTGGTCGGTTCGTCGGCGATCAGCAGTTTTGGCTGGCAGCTCAGCGCCATGGCAATCATGATGCGTTGCAACATGCCGCCGGAAAGTTGATGCGGGTAGCTGCTCATCAGGCTCTCCGCCCGCGCCAGCCCCACTTCGGTGATTAACTGCGTGGCATGCGCCCACGCCGCTTTGGGTGTTTCACCGCGATGACGAATCAACGGTTCGCAAAGCTGCTCACCAATGGTCAGAACCGGGTTAAGCGCGGTCATCGGCTCCTGGAAAATCATCGCCAGTTGGTTGCCGCGCAGATCCGCCATTTTTGACGGCTTCAGGCGCAGCAGATCGGTGCCCTGAAACAGGATTTGCCCGCTGTCGATGCGTGCCGCTTGCGGTGGTAACAACCCCATCAGCGACATGGCGGTGACGCTTTTGCCGCAGCCGGACTCGCCCACCACGCCGATAGTTTGCCCTGCGTTGATGGTGAACGACACGTCCTGCACGGCGCGCACGCGCCCCTGTTCGCCGGCAAAAGAGAGGGACAATTGATTAAAGGTGACCAGCGGTTCGCTCATTTCACGCTCCGTTTCATCTTCGGATCCAGCGCATCGCGCAGGCCGTCACCCAACACGTTAATCGCAATCACGGTAATAAAAATGGCGATACCCGGCGGCATCCACAGCCACGGGCGGCGCTGAAAATCGATCAGGCTGTTGGCGGCGTCCATCATGTTGCCCCACGATGGCGTGGGCGGCACCACGCCAAGCCCGAGATAGCTTAGCGCGGACTCCATCAGAATGGCGTTCGCCACCGCCATCGTCGCCATCACCACCAGAATCGGGATGGTATTCGGCAATAAGTGACCAAACAGACGGCGACGCGACGACAACCCCAGCACCTGCGTCGCCAGCATAAAATCGCGCTCGCGCAGGGAGAGAATTTGCCCGCGCACCAGCCGCGCCAGCTTTGGCCACTCCAGCAAACTGAGCATGATCACCACCATGTAGATGCGTGATTCTGCGGAGAAATCGAGTTCTGACAGCATCGCACCGGCGACAATCAGCAGCGGTAAGCTCGGGATGGTCATCACCAGATCCGCCAGCCGCATAATCAGTTTGTCTGTCCAGCCGCCCGCATAACCGGAGACCGCGCCCAGCAGATAACCGAGTGCCACGGAGAGCAGCATGGTCAGCAGACCGATAATCAATGAAATGCGCCCCGCCAGCAGCAGGCGGGTATAGACATCGCGGCCGAGAAAATCGGTGCCCAGCCAGTGCTCCGCACCGGGTGGTTTGTTGATCATCAGCGCGTCGGTGGCGTCATTTTTCCACGGCGACCAGAGCGGCCCAATCACGCACCAGATTGTCATCACCACCAGCAAAAACAGGCACAACATGGCTAAATGATTATGGCGCAGCGCTTTCCAGGCTTGCCGCCACGGTGAAGGCGTGGCCTGCGCCAGCGCCGGGATTTCCGCTTTACGAAGGCGGCGATTGGTTGAAAAAAGCGAACCGAACATCACGACCTCACCCGAATACGCGGATCAGCCCACGCGTAAAGCACATCGGCAATCAGGTTGCCGAGAATGGTTAGCACCGCCAGAAACAGGGTAAAGCCCATCAGCACCGGGTAATCGCGCGCCGCCAG
Source organism: Kosakonia sp. PSU_27 (assembly GCF_039409795.1). NCBI lineage: Bacteria > Pseudomonadati > Pseudomonadota > Gammaproteobacteria > Enterobacterales > Enterobacteriaceae > Kosakonia > Kosakonia sp. PSU_27. The sequence continues at coordinate 346,560 of NZ_JBCIVK010000006.1, forward strand.
CGAATCGATATGAATATGTCCCGCGCCCGGCCAGTTAAACACTTTTTCGGTGATGATCGCGCCCGAAAACAGCCCCGGCAGTTCAAACCCGAGCAGGGTAATAATGGGCAGCAGCGCATTACGCAGCGCGTGTTTAAAAATCACCGTCCGTTCGCGCAACCCTTTGGCGCGCGCGGTGCGGATAAAATCCATCTTCACCACATCAAGCATACTGGCGCGGAAATAGCGCGTCAGGCTGCCCGCCTGCAACATCACCAGCGCCAGCACCGGCAGCACCAGGTGCGCCGCCACCTGCAGCACCCACGCCCAGCCGCCTTCGTCGCTGCCGGTGTTGGTCATGCCGCCGACCGGCAGCCAGTGCAGATCCACCGCAAACCACTTAATCAGCAGCAGGCAGAGGAAAAAGGTCGGAAAAGACATGGCGGCGAATACCACCACGCTGACCAGGTGATCAAACAACGAGTTGGGTTTCAGCGCTGAGGCTATACCTACCGCCAGGCCAATGCCCCAGTAAAACACCAGCGCCACGCTTGCCAGCAGGAACGAGTTCCAGATGTACTGGTTCAGCAACTGGCTCACCGGGATTTGGTATTGCAACGAGAAGCCTAAATCACCACGTAACAACTGGCCGAGCCAGTGCAGATAGCGGGTGAACAACGGTTGATCGAGGCCGTAAATGGCTTTCAGTTCCGCGGCGCGGGCGGCGGTCAGCGTGACGTTGCCGTCGATAAAGTCGCCCGGCGTTTTGGCAAACAGCATGAAGATAATCAGCGAAGCGAGCAGCAGCATGGGTACAGTTTGCAGCAGTCGCCTCAGGATAAAATTTCGCATAGCGTTCTCATGGCAACTGCCGGGAAGCCCCGGCAGTTGTGATGGTGTTACTTAACGATTTTCACATCCGGCAGGCTGCCGGTCAGGCCGTTGTAGATATCCGGTTTAAAACCGGTGACGCGGGCGCTGCTGGCCGACAAAATTTCGCGGTTGCCCAGCAGGATCGCCGGCGGATCATCCGCCAGCACTTTATAGAGCTGGTGGTAAATCGGTTTACGTTTTTCCACATCCAGCACTGCGTTACCTTCGTTAATCAGCTTATCGACCTGCGGGTTGTTATAGCCGGACTCTTTCGCTTCCGTGCTGTAGTAATCCCACACGCCGTCATGCGGATCGTTTAACGTGCTGGTGCTAAAGGAAGCAAGGTCATAATTGCCGGCTTTACGCTGCGCCATCAGGGCGTTGAAGTCGACAACCTGCGGTTTCAGCAGCACGCCAATCTGTTGCCAGTTCTCTTTGGCAATCGGGATCAGCGCGTCGTTCAGCACTTTCTTGCTCACCAGCAAGGTCAGTTCCAGGCGTTTGCCGTCTTTCACACGGATGCCGTCCGGCCCCGGTTTCCAGCCCGCTTCATCCAGCAGTTTTTTCGCTTGCGCCGGGTCGAATTTGTACGGGTTAACCCCTTCCGTGTTATAGGCCCAGGAGATCGGCGCAATCGGCTCAATCGCCACTTTGCCGTACCCCTGATACACCACATCAATCAGCTTCTGGCGATCAAGGCCGTAAATCAGCGCCTGGCGTACTTTCACGTCCTGCAACGCCGGACGACGCACGTTGAATTCCACTTTGCTGTAATCGCTGGAGCCGTACAGGTTGATATTGGCGAAACCGAGCATTTTCAGCTGTTCAATATCATCCGGGCGCGAGGTGAACGCATCGTAGTCCGTCTCGCCGGTCTGGAACAGCTGGAAATTGGTGGACGGATTGGTCACGCGGTAGATAAAGCGCGGCGTTGGCGGTGTGCCACGGTAGAAATGGGTGTTGGCGTGGAAACGGATCTCCTGGCCTGGAATGTATTTCTCATAGACATACGGCCCGTTGCCCAGCGGTTTGCCGTGCAGCGTGCGCAGGTAATCCAGATTGCCGCGCTGATAGCCCTTGCCGTAATAGGCTTTGGACAGCACCGGCCCGCCGATTTTCGCCAGCGTCGTGGCGCCAGGCTGGGTGGTGGTGACCTGTAGCGTTAACGGGTCAATCACTTTCAGACCGCTGACGCTGTCCGCTTTCCCGGCTTTGTATTCCGCGCCGCCCGCGATATTCGCCAGCGTAATATCCGTGTCGCCATCATATTTCGGGTCGTAAAGCACCGTCAGGGTAAAGGCCACGTCTTCGGCGGTCAGCGGCGAGCCGTCGCTGAAAGTCAGGTTCGGGCGCAGCTTGATGGTGTAGACCTTGTTATCCGGGCTGACCGTCCAGCTTTCGGCAAGGCCCGGCACCAGTTTGCCGTGGCTGTCCCAATCGATCAGACGCGAGAAGATGACGTTGGTGACGTTTTCATCCCAACCATTGACGAAGAAGTAGGGGTTAAAAATCCCCTGCGGCTCCGAAATACCGGCTACCACCGTGTCTTTGCGCAGCTTCGCCGCCGCCGGGATCTGGCTGGCGTCTGTCGCCGGTGTGATGCCTTCTTTCAAGATCTCATCGGCGAACGAGGCAGACGAGAACGCCACCACACTGCTGAGTAGCGCGATTTTCAGCGCGAGGGTGAAGCGCGTGGGTTTTGTTTTTAAGCTATTCACGAAGCTGGCCAAAATTGCTCCCTCATCAAATGATTGCGTGGAATTTACAAATAATGACGAACGATAAGAGCCGCACCGCACCCTGTCTAACAACGAAAACGTATGGCTTATAGCTAAACGTCCTTAGCAAACTTATGGCTAACGATTGGTGGAATTTAGCTAAATGGCTGATAACCCGCGCTGCGCGGGCGATGTAAGAGCGTGCCTTAAGCCGTTCCCGGCAGCGGTTATTTTTTCTGCTTGAGCTAAACCTCGGGGAAACAGCACATTGTGTACGGGGTTTCGCTTAGGGGCCTTGCCACTGTAGCGCTGCCCGCAATTCAGGCGGAACCAGCGAGAATATAGACTTAATAGAATTGAGATGCTGATGATAATTCGGAGAAATATCTGCGTTGCAGTTTACAACAAAATACCTCGCCTGGTGATTTAAAAACCAAATGTCATGCTCAACAACGTCGGGTATTAGCAGTGTCGGCATGAGATTATGCAGTAATTCCGCCTCAAAAAAACAGGATGTGTCCTGTGCTTTTATTTCCGCACCCTGCGACTGCATATTTCTGATATAGGGTAAAGCCAGCGATAGCATTTCAATATAGATTTCATTCTTCTTCATAGGCAAGGCCGTCACACGTATTGATATATTAAATAAAAGGGAGGGTGTTTTTTATATTTTCAGGCAGAAGGTCATATTTCATCGGCACTATTGGGCGCACAACTAATATATACGCATTCTCTTTAAAATCATAACTCAACAACCCTTTACGCGACATGGCAATAAATGAGGCCAGATAGCGCTGGCGCTGCTCCTCATTAGCAAACTCCTCCAGATTTTCCTCAATCACCTCAATATCTGACATCGGTTGCAGCGAAGCAAAATAGTCGTAAACCAATTCATAGTTGGCAACAGAGCCACTAAATTCCACCGGAACGGGGCCAACGCCAGCAGTAGCGAAATGGGCGAGTGAACCATCCGGCGCAACGCCAAACCAGTCCAGATCGCATTCCAGGAGTGATTCATCCATCGGGATAGTACCGTCGCCGCGCATTTTAGTGGCCCGCGAACATGGCGGGAAACCAGGTATTGATTTGGCGATTATCCAGTAACCTGTCTTTTTCGAAATCAATAATGGTCGAAACGGCAATACCCCGGCGAAGCGGTTGAGGAAAATCATCAACCAATGCGAACACTGTAGGGACTAAGAAGCGAAAGTAATCGCCCATTTGCGTCGTACCTTCATACCCGACAGGGTAATCCTCACCGGGATTGGAACCTTCTACACCAAAATAAAGAAACATCCCTTTATTGATAGCCAGATTAACATCACTTTGCGACCCTAACCGCTGCCAGTCCTGTTTAAGCTCTTCCGTAATATGTGCTTTATCAGGGTGACTTCTGAATCTTATATGGGAAAATAAATCCACGGAAAATGCGCCATTTTTATTCTCTGGGTACGCATCAAAAATGGGCGACTCTTCCCATATAAACTCATTCATATTTTCCAGCAGCGATTCAACATCTGTTATTTGTAATAACGCTCTGGGAAGATCGCCAAAACAGTTATTCACCATCACGGCAATACGGCCGTGTTTATCGGCGGCAAACCAGGTATGGATCGTACCGAACTCAGGCACCCAATCGATATTTAAGCTGTTCATTACTTATCCTTTTTCATAGAGTACCGCCAGTAACTGCGCAGTATCATCTAAAGAAATCAATGACTCATATACAGATTCGGGGTACTCGCCAGCATGCAAAAGCAGTATTGCGGATACTACCCGGGCGCGGCTAAATGAGATGATAGAATCAGTCTCGCCGTTTTCTTGCTTAATGAAATAGTCGTTATCCAGCGCCTCGCCGCGCTTTCTGCAGAACGCCAATTCAGGTTCAGTCAGGGTACCGTTGCGTTGCAACCCTGAGAACGCTTCATCCACATTGGCATCCTTCCAGCCCGAAACGTGTAAGGCATACTGGCAGGCAGCGATGGCAAGCTGGATGTTCTCTCTCGCTTGCAACTGATCCATCTTCTGTGCCAGTGCGACAGAAATGGTCTGCAGTCTGTTCATCTTCCGCTCCCCACTTTAATTACGCGTTTTTACGATGTTCTAATGGATTATCGGCAGTAACAAGCACAGAGAGAGAATTGTTTGTAGTAAAAATGCGATTTACCTTAAAGCGGTTTTTTATTTAACTTAAGGACGAAAATTAGAAGCGGGAAATAAAAAAGCCCCCAACCGGAGGCTTTCAAAATAGCGATTAGCGTTTGCTGACATCGGGAATAATTAAATCCCCGCGCACCCGGTAAGCACCCAGCACGCTCTGCGTTTTTTCATTTAGCCAGGCGACAATACGTGCCGCCATCGCGTCCATCGAATATTCAATAGCCGGAATAGTAGGAATGCCCGGCAAATGCAGTGAACCGGCGAGGCTGAAGACCATAATGTCGCCCGGCACCGATTTATTAAACGCCTGCAATTGCGGGATTACACGCTGGGCTTCCTGCTCATCCGCCACCAGCAACGCGTTGAAATTCAGGGTAGTTGCGTTATTGAGCAGCACCTGCAATGCAACAGAGGACGAAGTGTCATCCATAAACACCAGGTTACGGTTAAACGGCAGGAAATTATTCTCCAGCGCCAGCTTATAGCCGTGCAGCACTTGATCGGCCGCGGCGGTGCGCGGGTGGATTAGCGCAATTTGTCGGCGGCTCTGGCTAATCAGGTAGTTACAGGCCGTTTCGGCGGCGAAGGCGTGATCAAATTGAATACAGTTAGGCGTGGCGTCGGCAGACTCAACGCAATCCACCAGAATGACGTTTTCGTCGTCAATTTTGAGCGGAAAACGCGCGCCGATAATCAGCACATCGTCACACAGCCCGCAGGTCAGCTCATCCAGCGCGCTCATCACTTCCGCTTTGGTGTTGGCGAAGCGCAGCAGCAGATGTTTCTGGCTCTGGCTTAAATGCTTTTCCAGCGCGTAGAGGTAGCCGGTGGTTTGGTTGATATTGTCCTGGGCGCAGATAACACCGATGCAGCCTGTCGACTGGCTGAGCAATGACTGCGCGATAACATTGGGCCGATAATTCAGCTCTTCGACCGCTTTCAGCACCGCGAGGCGACTGGCTTCCTTAACGCCGCGCGAACCACTCAACACCCGTGAGACTGTGGCTTTCGACACCCCAGCTAAACGTGATACATCGTTGATTGTAGACATCTTTCTCCCCTGACAGACGCACATTGCGCCCGCAAAATCTAAATACTTCAACGGCTAATATATAACCACACGCAGTATAACGGTTTCGCTTTTTGATGGAAACCGATTTTCCATTTTGCGCTTTTTGTTCTCTACAGAGTGCCAAATTCCGTGACGCAAATCCAATTACGGCATCAGATAATTCATAGACATTGACAGCTATCACACTTCTGCGGCGAACAAATGGAAACCGGTTTCCATATGATATCCAATCGACCCCGCAATAACTTTTTACACTTCGAGGATGGTTAACGATGTTCAGGATTATGTTGTGCTGTTCAGCCGGTATGTCCACCAGCTTACTGGTGAGGAAAATGCTGGAAGCCGCGAAGGAACGCGATATACCGGTAGAGATCGACGCGTATGGCGTCGCGGAGTTCGACACGCAATTTCCGCGTTACCAGGTCGTGCTTCTCGGACCGCAAGTCAAATACATGTTAAACACGCTGTCAGAAAAGGCCGCCGCTCAGGGTATTCCGGTCCAACCCATCAACCCGATGGACTACGGAATGCAACGTGGCAATGAGGTACTGGACTATGCCCTGTCGCTCATAGAAGCGGCGCATTAAAAAGGTGTTCTTATGAGTTCCTTATATCAATCAATGATTACGGTTATTGAGCAAAGCATTACGCCGCTGGCCGGTCGCCTCGGGCAACAGAAGTACGTTATCGCTATTCGCGACGGTTTTACCGCCGCGCTGCCGTTTATGATCATCGGCTCGTTTATGCTGGTGTTTATCTTCCCGCCGTTTTCCGCCGACACCACCGTTGGTTTCGCCCGCGCGTGGCTCGATTTCTCCACCGAATACCGCGCGCAGTTGATGCTGCCGTTTAACCTCAGCATGGGGGTAATGACCTTCTTCATCTCCGTCGGGATCGGCGCGAGCCTCGGTCGCCAGTTTAACCTCGACCCGGTAATGACCGGTCTGCTGGCGTTTATGGCGTTTCTGCTGGTCGCCGCACCGTATGCCGATGGCAAAATTTCTACCCAGTATCTCTCCGGGCAGGGCATCTTCACCGCGCTGCTGACATCAATTTACTCCACCCGCGTTTACGCCTGGCTTAAACAGCACAACATCACCATTCGCCTGCCCAAAGAGGTGCCGACCGGCGTTGCCCGTTCGTTTGAAATCCTCATTCCGGTGCTGGTGATCATTGGTACGCTGCACCCGCTGAACCTGTTTATTGAAGCGCAAACCGGCATGATCTTGCCGCAGGCGATTATGCACGTGCTGGAACCGCTGGTCTCCGCGTCCGATTCCCTGCCTGCCATTCTGCTTTCCGTGCTGCTGTGCCAGATCTTCTGGTTCGCCGGTATCCACGGTTCGCTGATTGTCACCGGCATCATGAACCCGTTCTGGATGGCAAACCTCTCCGCCAACCAGGCCGCACTGGCTGCGGGCGCTGCGCTGCCGCACGTTTATCTGCAAGGTTTCTGGGATCACTACTTGCTGATTGGCGGCGTCGGTTCCACCCTGCCGCTGGCGTTCCTGCTGCTGCGTAGCCGCGTCGCGCATCTGCGCACCATCGGCAAAATGGGCGTCGTACCGAGCTTCTTTAACATCAACGAACCGATTCTGTTCGGCGCGCCGATCATCATGAACCCGATGCTGTTTGTGCCGTTTGTTTGTGTGCCGTTGGTGAACGCCGTGCTGGCTTACACCGCCACCAAAATGGGTCTGCTGGCGCAAGTCGTCTCCCTGACACCGTGGACAACGCCTGCGCCTATCGGTGCGTCCTGGGCGGCGAACTGGGCCTTTAGCCCGGTGGTGATGTGCCTGATTTGTATGGTGATGTCCGCCCTGATGTATCTGCCGTTCCTGCGTGCTTACGAGCATTCATTAATGAAAGCAGAAGAAGAAAAAGCGCAGAGCAGCGCGCCGATGACGGAAACCGTCCGCAGTAACTAAGCCGTAACGCATTCGCAGTAACGAAAAGGAGTCGGTAATGAAATACGTATTTCCCGCAAACTTCTGGTGGGGCAGCGCCAGCTCTGCGCTGCAAACCGAAGGGGAAAGCCAGCAAGGCGGTAAAAGCGCAACCACATGGGATGCCTGGTTTGCCAGCCAACCGTGGCGCTTTCACCAGCAGATTGGGCCGCAAGAGACCTCGACGTTTTATCGCCACTGGCGGCAGGACATCGCGCTGTTAAAGCAGCTCAAGCACAACAGCTTTCGCACCTCTATCAGCTGGTCACGGCTGATCCCGGATGGCGATGGTGAAGTGAATCCGCAGGCGGTGGCGTTCTATAACGAGGTCATCGACGAGCTGCTGGCGCAGGGTATTACGCCGTTTATCACGCTGTTTCACTTCGATATGCCGATGGTGATGCAGGAAAAAGGCGGCTGGGAAAGCCGGGAAGTGGTGCAGGCTTTCAGCCGCTACGCGCAAATCTGTTTCGAGCTGTTTGGTGATCGGGTTCATCACTGGTTCACCTTTAACGAGCCGATTGTGCCGGTAGAGGGCGGTTATCTGTACGATTTCCATTACCCGAACGTGGTGGATTTTAAACGTGCGGCCACGGTGGCGTACCACACGGTACTGGCGCATGCCAGCGCGGTGAGAGCATTTCGCGCCGGGTTTTACGCCGGTGAGATTGGCATTGTGTTGAACCTGACGCCGTCCTATCCACGTTCGCAGCACCCGGCGGATGTGAAAGCGGCGCACTATGCCGATTTGCTGTTCAATCGCAGTTTTCTCGACCCGGTACTGCGCGGCGAGTATCCCGCTGACCTGGTGGCGCTGCTCAAAGAGTATGACCAGTTGCCCGCCTGCCAGCCGGACGATATCTCGCTGATTGCAGAAGGGAAAATCGACCTGCTCGGCATTAACTATTACCAGCCTCGGCGGGTAAAGTGCCGGGACAGCGCGGTCAATCCCGACGCGCCGTTTATGCCGGAGTGGTTGTTTGATTATTACGAAATGCCAGGGCGCAAAATGAACCCGTATCGCGGGTGGGAAATTTATGAGCCGGGTATTTACGATATTCTCACGAACTTACGCGTCAATTACGGTAACCCACGCTGTTTTATTTCCGAAAACGGTATGGGCGTCGAGAACGAACAGCGTTTTATTGAAGATGGGCAAATAAACGATAGCTATCGTATTACGTTTGTTCGCGATCATCTTATCTGGCTGCATAAAGGAATTAGCGAAGGGTGTAATTGCCTTGGCTACCATATGTGGACATTTATTGATAACTGGTCATGGTGTAATGCCTATAAAAACCGCTACGGCTTTGTGCAATTAGATCTGGCAACGCAAAAACGTACCATTAAGAAAAGTGGAGAGTGGTTTGCCGCCACCGCTGAAAATAATGGTTTTACTCAGGATTAAATGACAATGATTGAACTCGAAGAAGCGGTAATGGAAATTATCGTCAACGCCGGACAGTCGCGCAGCCTGTGCTTTGAAGCGCTGCGCGCGGCAAGGGCAGGCAATCTTGACGAAGCGCGCCAGTTGCTGAAGGAGGCGGATGGCTACTCGCGCCAGGCGCATCACATGCAAACCAAATTAATCGAACAGGATGCGGGCGAAGCCCGGCAACCGATGACATTAATTATGGTACACGCGCAGGATCATTTAATGACATCATTATTAGCGCGTGAGTTATCCGAAGAGATAATTCAGCTTCACACTTTATATCGGCAATAATTAACGGAGAATTGATTACGGTAAATCTTAATTAAGCTGTACCCGCATTTAAAAATAAAAGCAGTTCGTAATGGTGATGGCAATAATCTCTGCCCGGTCACCCGGGATGGTTATTGTCTGAGAATAACTTACTAAATTGAGATAACCATGAGAATTAATAAAAAACTTCCAGTGGCGCTGGCGGTTGCGGCCACCCTTTGCTCTGGCTCCGTCTTCGCACAAGAGTTCACGCAAGAGCAAATCGATGCCATCGTCGCCAAGGCGGTGGATAAAGCGCTGGCGGAACGCCAGGCGAAAATGGACGCCGCCGTGAATAAAAAAGCGGATGTGGTGGTGGAACCGCAAAGCGCGGCGCAAACCCCGGATTTGGCGGTGCCTTACGGCCTGAAATTTAGCGGTTACGCCCGTTATGGCGCGCACTTCCAGTCTGGCGATCAGAAATATGTTGGCGTCGATGGCTCCTATAACGGCGCGTCGGCGATTGGTCGTCTGGGCAACGAAGGCAACGGCGGTGAATTCCAGCTCTCCAAAGCCTTTAAAGGCGACAACGGCGCAATCTGGGACGTCAACGTGATGTTCGACCACTGGGGCGACGAAGTTAACCTGAAAAAAGCGTATGCCGGGGTGACCAACCTGCTGGCATCCAACCCGAACGCCTACTTCTGGGCAGGGCGTGATTTCCACCAGCGTCCACAACAGGGCATCAACGACTACTTCTGGATGAACCACGACGGCCAGGGCGCCGGGGTGAAAAACTTCGATATCGGCGGCGTGCAGTTTGATGTCGCGGCTGTTGGTTCGGTGGCATCCTGTAGCCCGGAAGTGCTGGAAGATGAAGCCAACCCGTCACGCATCACCTGTACTGGCGGCTCCAACGTCGGCGATAAAGGTAACTATGCGGTGACCTCCAAAATCCATGGCATGAAAGTCGGCCCGCTGGATCTGGAAATCTACGCTAACTACGGTTTTGATTCGAAAGCGATTGAAAGCGATGCCCGTCTGAAAGCCTGGCAAGGTGGTGCGGTGTTGAGCCACACCTACGACCACGGCATTAACAAACTGATCGCGCGCTACTCCGATAACGCGGATAACAGCGTATTTAACAAAACCGACGATCTGACCGCGATTTACGCCAGCTTCGAAGGCAGCTACAAATTCTCCCGGCAGACGCAGGTGGACTACCTGCTCGCGTACCACGACTACGACAACAGCGCCAACAAAGCGGATAACCGCCGCAACTATGGCGCGATTGTCCGCCCGATGCACTGGTGGAACGATGTGCACTCCACGTGGCTGGAACTGGGTTATCAACGCGTAGATTATGATGACGGCGGCGATAACCACGGCTGGAAAGCAACCCTATCGCAGAACATCTCTATCGCGATGGGACCGGAGTTCCGCCCGATGCTGCGCTTCTACGTGACCGGCGGCGAAGTGGATAACAAACGCACCGCACGCGTGAACGGCACCAACGACTCGACGCTCGATTCGTTCAATATCGGCGCGATGTGGGAAGCCTGGTGGTAAGGTAACAAAACCGGAGGCGGTCCCCCCTCATGCCGCCTCCGGTTAAACTCTGTACATGTGTTATGATGCGCGGCCTTACGATAAGTCATCAGCATTACAGAGTTGGGTTAGCACATGGGTTCAAGCAAGAAAGGGATGTTTTACGTCCTGGCCGCCGCCGTTTTATGGGGCAGTTCCGGGGTTTGCGCGCAGTACATAATGCAGAAAAGTCATATCTCCTCGCCGTGGCTGACGATGACGCGACTGCTGTTCACCGGCGTGATTTTGTTAACGCTGTCGTTTGTCCATGGTGACAAAATTTTCGCCATCCTGAAAAACCGCAAAGACGCCTTTAGCCTGCTGTTCTTCTCGCTGTTTGGCGCGCTAACCGTGCAGCTCACTTTCCTGCTGACGATTGAAAAATCCAACGCCGCCACCGCGACGGTGCTGCAATTTCTCTCGCCGACGATTATCGTGGCGTGGTTCGCGCTGGTGCGCAAAGCGCGCCCCACCTTCCCCGTGGCGTCGGCGATTGTCACTTCGCTTATCGGTACATTTTTACTGGTGACGCACGGCAATCTGACGTCGCTCTCTATCTCGCCTGAAGCGCTGCTGTGGGGCATTGTCTCGGCGTTTGCCGCCGCGTTTTATACTACCTACCCTTCGCAGCTTATCGCCCGTTACGGCACGCTGCCGATTGTCGGCTGGAGTATGTTGCTGGCGGGACTAATGCTGACGCCCTTCTTTGGCGGTCAGGGAAATGATGTTGTGGTGAATGGCCGCCTGCTGATGGCGTTCTTCTACCTGGTGGTGATTGGCACCGCGCTGACGTTTAGCCTCTATCTGAAAGGCGCGCAGATGATTGGCGGCTCGAAAGCCAGCATTCTGAGTTGCGCCGAACCGCTGAGCAGCGCCCTGCTGTCAGTGGCGCTCCTCGGCGTGGCGTTTTCGCTGCCGGACTGGCTCGGCACGCTGCTGATTGTCTCGTCGGTATTGCTGATTTCCTGGGATTCGCGGCGCAAAATACGCGCCGCATAAGCCGACTGGTTTACGCTTTTACCCGCACTTTCGCGGCCACCAGCAGCGCCGTTAACAGCATCAGGCTACCGGAAAGGACCAGCGGCGAAAGTAAACCGTAATGATCGAGGGCAAAGCCGCCAATCGCCGCGCCGCAGGTGTTGGCAAGCTGGATCACCGCCACCTGAATAGAACCGGCTTTTTCTGCCTGATCGGCAAGCGTGCGGGTGATCCATGTTGACCAGCCCACCGGGATCAGCGCAAAACCCAGCCCCCAGATAATGGCGATGCCCGCCGCGACAACCTTATCGCTGCCCCACAGAATCAGCACCAGGGCGCTAATGGCCAGGGTTAACGGTGCCAGCGCCAGCGCCAGTTTCACCGAGCGCTTCATCACCACCGAGGAGAACGACGTGCCGACAAAGCTGGCGATACCGAAGCTCAGCAGCACTAATGTCAGCCCGTCGACATCAAACCCGGCGAGATTCATATAAACCGGGCGAATATAGGTGAAAAACGAAAACTGCCCGGCGAAGACCATAAAAATGGCAATCATCCCGGCCAGTACACCGGGGCGCTTGAGCAGGCCGAACATGTTCTCGTGGTGCTCGGTTTTCCCCGGCAGCGACGGCAATGCCTGCCACACCCAGATGATGCAGGCCGCGCCCATCAGCGCCGCGCCGTTAAACACATTGCGCCAGCCAATAATGCCACCAAGAAAACTACCGAGCGGGGCCGCGATCACCAGCGCAATCGACACCGCGCCAAAGATCACCGACAGCGCTTTTGGCACAACGCGCATCGGCACCAGCCGCATGGTTAGCGACGCCGACATCGCCCAGAAACCGCCTAACGCCAGGCCAAGGCAGGCCCGACCCAGCAGCAGCAGGGTAAAATTGGTGGCGAACGACACCAGCAGGCAGGAAAGCGTAAGCAGCACCGCGAACGCGATCACCACATAGCGGCGGTCGGCAGCACGGATAACCGTGGTGATAAACAGGCTGGCAAACATCGCAACAAACGCCGTCACGGTGACGGTTTGCCCGGCGAGACCTTCCGACACCCCCAGATCCAGCGCCATGGGCGTGAGCAGGCTTACCGGCAAAAACTCCACGGTGATCAGGCAAGCCACGCAAAACGCCACGGCGAATACCGCCGACCAGTTCGGGCGACTTACCGTATCCGTAGAAGATTGCGTTACAGATTGCTCACTCATTGGTTACCTGCTTAGTTTTTATTCGTGAAAGTCGCGCAGTGTAACATTCAAAATGTGTGACGCAATTAACAATTTGGCAACTCTGTGGCGGCGATGAATTCAACCGCCAGGCACAAAGCGTGTCCGCCAGTGCGTATATGGAGTCGCGGCATGACAGCGATGAGGTTTATGCCGCGACACCAGCATGGTTTACTCTTTAGCCCGCGCGTTACGCGCCGCCGTTGCCAGGCCGACAATCCACTCCTGGTGAGCATTGATCATCGGGTTTGGCACCGCGCTCGCCAGTTGCCGCGCCGGAACACCGGTTTGCGATTCCTGGGTCAGGATGCGCACGCGGCTGCCGGGTAAATCTTCAAACAACCAGGCATGAATCGCATCCAGACGCGACTGCGCATCCCCTTCCACCCAGCCATACCACGCGATACGCGCGGCCTGGCCTTCAACCGGCGGCACATATTCACACACCTGCGCCTCGACCGGGAAACCAAAGGTAGTGAAACGAAAACGGGCACTGGCGCTTAATAACGGGCCGCTGCCATCGTGAAAACGGATGTCTTGCGCGTTGCTGTAGTAAGTCGGCCACAGGCGAGTATCGTTCAGTTGCGCCCAGATCTCATGTGCCGTTAGCCCGGCGACAATGATTTCGTTGGAGACAAAATTATCGGTGGTGCCTGGCAGGTAATCCTGCGGCCAGACAATGGCGCTTTGCGTCAGAGATTGCGTCATGGTGTACCTCGTCATGGATGAACGAGGCCACTTTGCGCCGCGCGGTGTTATAAATCTAATGACTATCTTTGATGAGTATCATCACGCTGCGTGATATCAGTGCAGCCAGTGAACGCCCTCTTCGGGCATAAACAGCGCGTTATAGCGCATCTGGAAATTATTGAGATCGGCTCTGTCCGGTTCCAGTTCGCGCAGAAACCCTTGCGCCAGGCGGATTTGCGCATCGGTGACAGGTGTTGCCAGCCGCGCTTTTTGCAACAACCGGTGCCAGTAAACCAGGTTCTGCTCGCTGCTATCGACAATAGACACCTGCCAGATCAGTAACACCTGGGCAGCGTTTTGCAGGTGCGCTTCGTCCGGGCGCGTCAGGTAGCTTAAATATTCGTTACCGGCGCTTTTGCCCATCTGGTCAATCATTGATTCCACCGGCACGGGCTGAATGTTGAGTCGGTCGGTGAGGCGGCGAATCGCGCGGCGAGAATCAGAAGTTAATACTCTGAAACCAATCACAAAAACCACCACCAGCGTTGCCAACATCAACCAAATCATAACCGCTCCCGAAGCGCAAAAGAGGCTCATCATACGGGGAAATTACCCGCTACGGACAGCCGTAAATGCGATAATCTTTATTATCGCTCTGGCTGGTCATCATCATGAATAACGATATCAGAAACCTCGATCTTAACCTGTTGAAAACGCTCGATGCCTTGCTTGATGAACGCCATGTCACCCGCGCTGCCGCCCGCCTTTCTCTGACGCAACCGGCGGTGAGCGGCATGTTGACGCGCCTGCGTGATTATTTTGCCGACCCGCTGTTTATCCGCGCGCCGCATGGCATGGTGCCCACGCCGCGTGCGCAGGCCCTGGCGGCACCGGTTAAACAGATCCTTGCCGATATCGACCGCTTGCTGAAACCCACCGCCTTTGACCCGCTCAGCGCCACATTTATCTGGACGCTGGCGGCAACCGACTACGCGCTGAAAGTGGTGATCGTGCCGTTTATTGCTGAGCTGAAAAAGCACGCGCCGGGGATCCGCATCCGCGTTGAACCCGTGGAGCCGCAGCGGCTGGTAAGCCAGCTTGAGCGCGGCGAAGTGGATGCAGCGTTAATGACACCGCACAGCACGCCGGAAGCACTGCACAGCCGGGCGCTATTTGAGGAACGTTTTGTCTGCATGATGCGCGCCGACCACCCGGATGCGGCGCAAGACACGCTGACGCTTGAACGTTTCTGCGCGCTGGAGCACGCGCTGGTATCGTGGGATGGCGAACGTTTTCGCGGCGTGGCGGATAACGCGCTGGCCGCAATCGGTAAAAGCCGCCGCGTGGGCGTGTCGGTGAATAACTTCCTCATCCTGCCAGAGATGTTAACCGTCAGCGATATGATTGCCGTGGTGCCGCAGCGCCTCGCCAGCCTGACACCGGGCATGTGTATGCGTGAAGCGCCCTTGCCGATACCGGGGTTTACCAAAACCCTGGCCTGGCACGAACGCAGCCACCGCGATCCGGCGCATCAGTGGCTACGCAACCTGCTGTTCGACATCAGCCAGCGTTAAGCGCGGCGATTACTCAAAGAACAGACCGAGTTTGTTGAATACGCCTGGATCGGTCTGGTGGCGGATAATTTGCACCACATCTTCCAGCTTATCGATCTGGCTTATCATCTGTTCCAGCCGCTGGTCGTTCGCCACCTGGAGCCAGATGCGGCTCTGCTCGCCGCTTTGTAGCGGTAGACAAAGAATGCCTTCCACGTTGAACGCGCGGCGGGCAAACAGCCCACAGACATGCGTCATCACGCCCGGATGGTTGCGCACGGTGAGTTCGAGAATGACATTATCAGTTGTTTGCATGGCTTATTCCCCCACCATTTCTGTATTCGCCGCGCCCGGCGGCACCATCGGGTAAACTTTTTCTTGCGGGTCGATACGCACATGCACCAGCGCCGGGCCCGGACGAGAGATAACCTCCTGCAACGCAGCCTGCGGGTTGGACTCGGCGTTTAAATCGCAGGTATGCAGGCCAAAACCAGCGGCAATCTGCATAAAGTTGATCATGCCGGGATACGTTGCGGCAAACACGCCGGACTTGTAGAACAGGCTCTGTTGCTGATGCACCAGCCCCAGCGCTTCGTTATTCATCAGGATAATTTTCACATCGAGATTATTTTCCGCGGCGGTGGCCATCTCCTGGATGTTCATCATCAGGCTACCATCACCGGAAAAGCAGATGATCTTACGCTCCGGGTTTGCCAGCGCCGCGCCAATCGCCGCAGGCAGGCCAAAGCCCATGGTGCCCAGCCCGCCGGAAGTCAGCCACTGGCGCGGGCGGTTCAGCGGGTAAGCCTGCGCCGTCCACATCTGATGCTGACCAACATCGGTGGTGATAATCGCACTGTCATCCACGCAGGCAGCGACCGCATTGATCAAACCGTAATGGGTAAGCGGGTCGCCCGCTTGCGGGATCGCGCCGGGAAACTCTTTTTGCAGCTGTTCCACGGTGTTGCGCCAGGCGTGGCGGGAATGGGCTTCGACTTGCGGGATCAGCGCATCGAGCACGTCACCAACGTCGCCCTGGATTGCCACATGCGCCTGCTTCACTTTGCCCAGCTCCGCGCGATCGATATCCACATGAATAATTTTGGCATTCGGGCAGAACTGTTCAGTTTTGCCAATCGCCCGGTCATCAAAACGTGCGCCAAGCACCACCAGCAGATCCGCTTCCTGCAAAATGTAGTTGGTGCTGCGGGCACCGTGCATTCCCAGCATCCCGAGCGACAGCGGGTGCTGTTTTGGCAACATGCCGAGCGCCATTAACGTCATGGTGGTGGGCATATTGGCTTTTTCCGCCAGGTGACGAATTTGCTGCGGCGCGTTAATCACCCCACCGCCCAGATACAGCACCGGGCGCTCGGCGGCATTGATCATCTCTGCGGCGGCGTGAACATCCTGAGCGTTCCAGGCGGGCGCTGGCGCTTTATGACCCGGTTCCGGCAGCTCGCTGAGGGTAATTTCCGCCGTCTGCACATCTTTAGGAATATCTATCCACACCGGGCCGGGGCGACCGGACTGCGCAATGCGAAACGCATCGCAAATCACCTGCGGCAGTTCGCTGATGTCGCGAACCAGGTAGTTGTGTTTTGTGATGGGGATAGAGATGCCGTAAGTGTCCACTTCCTGGAACGCATCGGTGCCAATCATCGAGGCCGGAACCTGGCCGGTGATGCAAATCAGCGGGATCGAATCGAGACGCGCGTCGGCAATGGCGGTCACCAGGTTGGTCGCCCCTGGCCCGCTACACGCCAGACAAACCGCCGGTTTGCCCTGCGTACGCGCCATGCCCTGCGCGATAAAACCCGCGCCCTGCTCGTGACGCGCCAGCACATGGCGAATCTGTTTACTTTGGCTTAGCGCGTCGTATAACGGCAAAACGGTGCCGCCGGGGATGCCGGTCACGGTGGTGATGCCCTGACGTTCCAGTAAATGAACAATCAGCTGCGCGCCTGTATAGCGCGTGGATTGCGATGTGCTGCCCGAACTTGCCATGCTCCAGTCCTTTTCTTCTGAGCCGGCTTTCCAGGAGAGGCTTAAACGAAAAACCCCGCCCGGTTTGCGCCGGCGGGGTTTTGGAATCGTGTGTTGTTCCGGACCCTACGGCGCATTGCCGACGACCACCACCACACGCACGACGACCACCGCGGCGTTATGCGCGGTTTTTAGTAGGTTCATCGGATTGGTGGAAGCGTTCATTAGGGGCCTGTGTGTTGTGTTATTAACGAGATTTATACAAGCACAGGAATCATTCGCCGACAACTGCTTTTTACGCACCCGCAGAAAACTGCGCAGCCGATCACGTTTATTTGCCTGGCGTCTGAAAACAAAAAACCTCGCCGGAGCGAGGTTTTTGTCAGCATTTTCGCGGTTGGTGGCCGCAAAACACACTGCGTTACGTCAACCACGCAACTATACGACGAATCCTGCGGATGCGCAATTTTCAGGCGTTTTTTCCCGCATTGAGTATGGATCAATGTCGAAAATTCCGCCAATAAATACTGTATATATAAACAGTATTAATATATAATGACCTTGCGAACCAGCGTGAGGGGCCGCGTTCAACGGCGCAAGAATTCCTGGCTGAAACGGGTGGTGCCGTCAGTGCCTTAACCCCTCAAGAGCACACTGCGTTACGCCAACAACAAGGCTGGCAACAGGTAGCGGAAAGGTACGTCAGCCGGTGCTCCTTGACCAGAGGAGAAGCGTATGGGCGGAATGGAGATGTTTATACTGATCCTGAAACTCATTGTTGCCTTGTTGCAACTGCTTGAAGCTGTCCTGAAGTTTTTGCGGTAATTCAGGTTCAAGTCGCACCAAAGAGGGGCGGGAAACCGCCCCTCTTTTACACCTCTCACGCTGTCTCTGGCTCGCGCTTTTTCATTTGCTGTAGCTGGTTGTAAATATGCGCCGTGTGGGCAATCGCCTGGCGTGGAATAGCCTGCCCAATCTCGTATTGCATCAGCAGATGAACCAGCTGCGGCGCGTCGATAACCGGAATGTTCAACGCGCGGGCGCGATCAAGAAGCCCGGATACCGCGTCTTTGCCCTGCTGTTTAAAAAGAATATGCGGTAGCGCGATGTTTTGCTGTTCGTAACGCAGAAGAACCACCCGAGATGCGGCATCATTCAGCACCACATCCGCCAGCTTTAACACCTCCCCGGGCTGCGGCACATCGACGGGCACCGGCGGCGGGCTCATCATCAGGCTTCTGCGGTACGATTTAATATGCGGATCGCCTTCGGTATCTTTGTTTTCCCGGCGCACCTCCTCAAGGCTCATCCTTTGCGTCTTGATAAACAGATATTTTTGCAGGCCGAAATCGAGCGCCGTCCAGACAGCGAGCAGGATCAACATGTGATGAAAGATGTCGCTAACAAGGTTACGAAGCACCTGCGCTACGCGCATCAGCGGGCTTGCCGCCAGAAAGACGATTTCGTTGATATGCGGATAAACCGCACTGTAGCTGGCATAGACGATAGTTAAGAATTTCAGCAGGCTGCTTACCAACTCTGCGAGCTCTCTGGAGGAGAACATTTGCTGAATTTTTTGTAGCGGGTTTAGGCGTTCAAATTTTGGCATCGCCGATTCAGGCGCGATGAGAAAGCCAAATTGCAGCCAGTTTCCTAATAACCTTGCCGCTATCGCCACGCCCAGAACAGGCGCCAGGAAAATACTCAATTCGACTGCCAGCAACTGCGTTAACCGCTTTGCCGCTGTAATAAACGGCAGCGTAATGAAGCTCAGCGCCACAATGAAGAGCTGTTGCAGACGATCGAAACCGCGCTCCATCATGATAAAAATAAACTCCATCGCCAGCGTGATCAGCAACAGCAGTGGCACCCCTTCATTTTTAAAAACATTCCCTTTCTTACGCTCATCGCGGATTTTTTTCGGCGTGGGTTGCTCGTTTTTTTCCGCCATCGCTTAATCCGCCGTCAGATTAAGCGTGGAAGAAATCATCGGGACGACGCGCTCAGGCTGCAATAATTGCTGTTCAGCAAGATGCAGTAATTTCGGGATATACATCACCAGGAAGGACAAACCGATAATAATTTTTAACGGGATGGTCACGCTGGTGACTTGCATTTTCGGGCTGTAAAGG
This sequence comes from Kosakonia sp. PSU_27, assembly GCF_039409795.1. Lineage (NCBI taxonomy): Bacteria > Pseudomonadati > Pseudomonadota > Gammaproteobacteria > Enterobacterales > Enterobacteriaceae > Kosakonia > Kosakonia sp. PSU_27. The sequence continues at coordinate 366,152 of NZ_JBCIVK010000006.1, forward strand.
CTCAGTATCGCCACGCTAAATTCGATCATCAGCATCAGCACAGCAAAAGGCGCGCTGTAAATAACAATAAAAGAGAATATGTCTGCGAGAAAAGATAACCACTGTTTAAAGGTTACTGCTGTGTCAGTGAAGAAAAGTTTATCGATCGGCCAAAAGGTGTAGCTGCGCCAGAGAATATCAATAAGATAAGCGAAACCGTGAAAATGAATAAATATCAATAAAAAAACGCTCTTAAAAACATAACCAAAAAATGATCCGCTGTTAGTTATCGCCGGGTTAATTTGCTCACCCATTTGTCCGCCGCTCTGATTATCAAACAGAACCCCGACGCTTTCGAATAACCAGAAAGGTACAACCAACAGAAAGCCTAAAAAAATACCCAGCAGTGACTCTTTTATCATCATGATAATAAACATGATGCCTTTGATATTGCCAAAATCGGGTTGCGCATAAAAGGTGGTAGCGGGAAGCAAAGTAAACACCAGCGCGATACTGTAGAGCACCGCGCCTCTGATCTCCCGGAAAGAAAAAGCAATAATAATCGCCATGCAGGGGTAAATACGCGCACAGGCACTCACCAGAGCCATTAACGCCTCACCTAACCAGTCGAAAGAGACAAACGTCATTGCCAGGCTCTTATCTGGCTGATTAAGTCAAAACAGTTAATACTCAATTGCACTGTTTTTTGCAGCATCCAGTGGCCAAAAAAAGCCAGAATGACGCCAACAGCCACCATTTTCAACGCAAAAGGTAATGTTGCATCCTGTAATTGCATCACCGATTGCAGCAGCGCAATGATAATACCCGCCACCACAGCGGTCACTACTGGCGGAACCGATATCATCATCGCCAGTATTAATCCCTGCTTGAGCAACTCGACAATATACATATTTATTCTCATCGCTAAATGTAGCTGTAAAATAACCCTTCAAGTAAACGACTCCACCCCTCAATCAAAACAAAAAGCAATAATTTAAGCGGAATTGCAATAAACATCGGTGCCACCATTTGCATTCCCAATGCCATCAGCACTGTCGATACAACGAGGTCTATCACTAAAAAGGGAATATAAATTAAAAAACCAATTTTAAAACCGGACTGTAATTCTGAAAGGACAAATGCGCTTAATATCAGCACAGGGTTATCGCGCGTTATGGGATTGTTCGCCTGATCTTTCCACAGTTTTTTTGCCGCTTCCGTTAAACGAACATGGGTATCTGTATCAATATTGCGCTGTAAAAAGCTTTGCAGCGGCGCAATTACCGTCGGGTAGTGAGCATAAATCGCGGCGACATCGATTTTATCCGGTGAGATTTGTCGCACGCGCTGGGTCATATCATTAAACACCGGCCCCATAATAAACAGCGTTGCGGCAAGCGAAATGCTGTAGATCACCATATTGCCAGGCACCTGCTGTATGCCCAACGCGTTGCGTACAATCAGCAAAACAACGGAAATTTTAAGAAACGAGGTGGAGATAATCATCAGCAAAGGCAACAACGTCAGCGCCGCGATAAACAGTGCCAGCGCCGCGGGATTGATCTGCTGAATATCCATCAGAAATGCTCCATGCGGGTAATTTGCAGCCCCAGCACACCTTCAACATCCACCAAAGTGCCCTGCGCCAGCGGGCGCTCGCCATAATAAATGGCCGCCTGACCGGGGGTAAAATCCGTGAATGTCAGTATCGAACCCGCCCGCAGCGACTGCAGCGCGTCGAGCGTCAACGTGAGCGTTCCCGCACGCAGCGTTATCCTCAGAGGAACAGAGGAAAGATCCGGCATTTCATGGGGCTGTGCCTGGATCTCGCGCGATAAAGGCAGCGGGGGAAGCGTCGCGCCCGACTGCGGGAGTGCCGTATCAACAGGGGTGAATTCCATTTCTATCTCCTTATGGGAAACAATCGTAAATCTATGCGCCAGCGGGGCGCATTGCTGTAAAGAGAAACACTGTGTGCCGATTTGCAGTTGCCCTGCTCCTGCCGGGTTAAAAAGCCGATTTTCTGGCAGCACAATGTCGCCAACGCGGAAATGCCGTAACGCGTCTGCCGCAAGCTCCGTTGAGGCCAGGATCAACGGGAAAGAGAGTAAAAACTGCTTATTTTGTCGCGTCGGGGAAAAGTGCCATGCCGAATGCTGAAGCAGGCGAATTAATGTTAACGGCGACAGCGCCATTAATCCTCTTTCATATTGCTCGCTATTTTTTATTTCAATCCAACAATAAATTTCCGGTTCATGGCTTTCCTCAGCAGGCTGCAAGTAACCGACTATATTTTTAATTTCCTGACTGAGCGCGGCGTTATACACATCCCAGTACCACTGCGTCGAGGTATTATTATTTTCAGCTAATAACGGACAAAGCGATAACAGGCTCAACAAAGGCTCCGCATTATAAAGTCGTAATTTCCCGTATTGACTGGCAAAACATATCGGTTTATCCGGCAATCGTTCTCCCGCCTGCAACGGAAAGAGTCGTAACTGCCCTTGCTGGCCGTTACATTGAAAATTCAATATCGGTTGTCGATCCAGATATTGCCGGGCGATGACCTCATCTTTACTGACAGGAGGAAATAACAACGCAGCTTTATTCATCAATAATGGCTCTTTGCCTAACACTAAATGGCATGCAGTTGTTCAAGGATAAAACGAAACTTTTCCTGCCGTTTTCTTTTTCCGATAACCTGCTGAAAGTGCGCAGCGACATCATCGCACTGGCGCAGATAATCTGTTTCTTGCTGCTTAATCCGCAATATGGCGTCCTGCTGTTGCTGCACCATTCCTTGTTCTTTTTCAAGCCACTTTCGCATATCCATTAACGATAACGCGCGCTGTGTATTACGGTCGCTCATCGCGGAAAAGTAATCACGATTATAGTGGGCGATATGTTGTAAATGCCGATTAAGCGCGTCAAGTTGTTGCGCCATTTTTACCATTTCGCGTTGTTGCTTTAACCACGCCAGTTCCGTTTTTACCGTCCGGTAATGATAAAGCGATAATAACTGGCGCAGCAGCGAAGTTAATCTTAGCGATTCATCTGCAGTGTTTTCATCCTCTGCGTTATAAAACACCTTGCGGACCCGGAGCATTCGCCACGATCTCCCGTAATTGATTTAAGGTTATTTCAGGCGCTCGCGGCGCGCGTAATGATTGTTTGAGAACATTATCCAGTGCCGGTTTAACCGCGACCGCGTAATCGGTAAAGGGATCGCTGCCGGTCTGGTATTCTCCCAGACGAATTAACATTTCAATATCGGCATAGGCCGTCATTAATTGCCTTATATGTGTGGCAATAGTTTGCTGTTCAGTTCCCGTAATATTATTCATCACCCGACTCAGGCTGGCTGCCACATCAATGGCGGGATAATGTCCCTGATCGGCCAGTTTGCGCGAAAGGATAATATGCCCGTCTACTAAAGAGCGCACTTCGTCAGCAATCGGGTCGTGCATCGAATCTTGTTCTACCAGTACCGAATACAGCGCGGTGATAGTGCCCTGCCGGGTACGTCCGCTGCGTTCAACCAGCCGCGAGAGCAGGTTGTAAACCGAAGGAGGAAAGCCATTGCGCCCCGGCGGTTCGCCGTTGGCAAGCCCGATTTCGCGCTGTGCGCGGGCAAGACGGGTCAGCGAATCAACAATGAGCAAAGTCGATTCCCCTTGCTGGCGAAACCCTTCGGCGATGGCGGTGGCCGTAAACGCAGCGCGCACACGCTCCATGCTGCTGCGATCCGAGGTGGCGCACACGAGCACGGTGCGCTGACGTAGCGCTTCATCCAGCTCCCTGTCCATAAACTCACGCAGCTCGCGCCCGCGCTCACCCGTCAGGCAAAACACGATGGTGTCGCACGGTATATTTCGCACCAGCTCCGCCAGCAGCGTTGTTTTACCGCATCCCGCCCCGGCAAAAATCCCCGCCCGCTGGCCTGCACCCAGCGTCAGCAAACCGTCGATACTGCTGAGCCCGGTGTAGAGCGGCGTCTCAATACACAGGCGATCGGTCGCCGGCGTGGCGTTATGCATCACCGGTACAGATCGCGCGGTTAAGGTGTCGACAAAAGCGGCCTGACCCTGCCCGCCAAGAGCACGACCAAACCCATCGAATACGCACCCTTTCAGCGCTGGCGAGACCTGTATGCTGTGGGGCAAACCTAAAGGATGGATCTCTGAACCGGGCTTAATGCCTTCCAGCGTATCCAGGGCGGCAAGTGAAACCTCTTGCGAATCAAAGCCAATTACTTCAGCCATAATCGGGTCGCCCGACGTGCGCGGCAAAAGGCATAAGTCTCCTAAGCGCGCGCCCGGAAGATAACACTGTAAAACGATGCCGCTAATCCCGGTTACCGAGCCGATAACGTTTACCGGCTCTGTCTGCTCAAGCTGGCGTTGTGTGGCCTGCTGCCAGCGGGCAAGTTCCTCTTGCCAGCCGTCGCTCACCAGGGCACCTCAAACCGCGTTTTACCCTGAAAGATCAGCTTTTCTTCGTTAATGGCGAGAAGTTTGATGCCACTAATCTCATCATTGATAAACACCCGCAGCCCGTTGTCGGTCACGATATACGGGGATTCACCCTTTACCACAAGGGCAATGCGAAAAGGCAGCGGTGGCGGCGGCTGGACAATATCCACTGAGATTTGCGCAGCACTCTGGTAACGCTGGGCAAAATGTTGCAGTAGCGCCTGCGTTTCAGCCTGTAACTTATCATCGCCGACCAGATGCAAAACAATGTCGTCATTGCCGGTTATCTCCAGATCGACGCGTTGCCCTAAACCGGCCTGCTGAAGCAGTGAAGCCAACATTTCGCGGGTTTGCGCGGCAGTTTCAAGAAACGTTTTCTGCGGCTTCGGCACCGGCGCAGAAATCGCCGTCGGCCGCGCGTCTTTGCCAGAAAAACCGCCCAGCCCGAACGCGGCTATCGCGAGGATTAAACAAACCGCAGCCACGGCTTTATTCAGTCGACCACGCGGTCTTTCAGCCACCGGCGCATGCGAACCCGGCTGGCTGTCGGCTTGCGCAGCGGGAGCGCTTTCCGTTTCCCACGGCGTGTCTGACTGCGCCACACATAACCAAATCCCCGCCAGCGAGAAGGGCGTACCGGGTTCGAGGTTATCGATGTGTTCAACGCGACGACCTTCATTCGTCAGCACCGCGCCTTGCAGGGCTTCCACTTGCCAGCCGTTATCCGTCGCATGCAGCCGGCAATGGTTTTGCGCAATCGCCGCGTCGTATAACACCATGTCCGCATCGGGCGATGATCCAATCAACCACTGCGTACCGGTCAAGGGTAACAGTGCGCCGCTATTCAGGCCGCTAAGCACTCTCAGTTCATAGAGCACGATGTTTTTCCTCAATCTGCTGCATGTTCTGCGGGTTCGTGGGTTTCTGCTTCAAGATCGATCCGCCCTTGGATCTGGACTTTTATCGATGGAATAAGCTCCGAAAAGGCGAGTACCGGAACAAGCGTGAACGACTCCCGTAGCAGACCAGAAAGCGGGCCGCGCAATTCAGGCTCGACAAGCAGCACACTGGGGGTGCCTTCATCAGTGGGAAAGCACTGCGCTAAACGGGCAAGTAACGCTTCATGCATCACCGAAGAGAGCGTCATCGGCTGCGCGCCCGCCGCTTTTAATGCCTGGCGGAACACCGCTTCCGTGGCGGGTGCCAGTAACCAGCTATTCAGCGTTTCATGTTGGCTGTACTGGTAACAAATCTGCTCTCTCAGCGCGTGGCGAACCAGCTCGGTTAACACCATCAGGTTGGATTCATGGCGGCTATGTTTAATCAATGTTTCGGCAATCAGGCGCAGCGGTCGCAGGGTGATACGTTCTGCGGCCAGCCGCTGCAAAACCGCCGAAAACCACGCGATGGGCAAGCACCTTTCGAGTTCATCGGCCAGCTCAGGCTGTTCGCTTCGTAGCCAGTCAATCAGCGCTTTGCTCTCTTGTAAGCCGACAAATTTCCACCCCGTTGACAGAATGGCCCGCCGCATTCTGGCGAGGATCAGATCGCCAGAAGTGCGTTTTTCGGTCTCGTACTGTGATAAGCGGTGATCGTCAACGTCAAACCATCGCAAGCCTTGCTCTTCGCGCTCTTCAAGCCCGGGCGTACCATCATCTTCTGCGACCAGTCTGGCGTTGACGGCACACTTACCAGGATCATACGTTGCGCGAATAACCGGCACTTCATACACGCAGAAACGAAACTCATCGGGCGCCAGTTGCGCATTACCCTCAAGCTCGAAAGAGGGCAGCGTGAGGCCATATTCAAAAACAGTGTCGTTGCGTAGGGCATAGATGCGCTGGAGTAGTTGTTCAAACCCCGGTTGTTGCTGATGCTGTGGATGAAATTGCAGCAGGTAGGCGCGCAGCGGGAAAAAGCGGCGAACATTTTCATAACCCATTAATTCTGTTGAATTATCAGGCTCAGCGCCGACAATCGATGGAGTAGGTTGCCCCGCCATTTCCAGCCTGGGCTTTTCCTGTCGGGTAAGCAGGAAGGCTAACGTCAGGCAGAGCAAACTGAGGGTAGAGAAAAGCATTGCTGGCATGCCAGGCACCACCGCAAACAGTGCCATAATGATGCCGCAATAGATCCAGGCTTTGGGGTGGCGCGTTAATTGCCAGATGATCTCACCGCCAATATTGACGCTGGAAGCCGCGTTATCGGAATTAACACGCGTAATAATAATGCCCGCCGCAAGCGAGATCAGCAGCGCCGGGATCTGCGCCACCAGGCCATCACCAATGCTGAGAATCGAGTAGATATGCATGGCGTCGGCGGCGGGCATGCCGTGCTGCAAAATGCCGACGGAAAAACCGCCGATTAAGTTAATAAAAACGATGATAATTCCGGAAATGGCGTCACCTTTGACGAATTTCATCGCCCCGTCCATGGCGCCAAAAAGCTGGCTCTCTTTGGTCAGTTGCTCGCGGCGCACCCTCGCGTCTGCCGTATCAATCAGGCCCGAGCGTAAATCGCTATCAATGGCCATCTGTTTACCCGGCATCGCATCCAGATTAAAACGGGCGGAAACCTCCGCGACGCGTTCAGCCCCCTTTGTAATGACCAGAAAGTTAACCAGCGTCAGGATCAAAAAGATAACCAACCCTACAGCCAGGTTACCGCCCGCGACAAAGTTACCAAAAGTTTCAACAACATGACCCGCATCATGCTGCAATAAAATCATGCGCGTCGTGGCAACGGATAACGCGAGGCGGAACATGGTTGTCAGCAGTAAAACTGCCGGAAACGTAGAAAATGCCAGCGGGTGCTGCATAAATAACGCCTGGATGGCCAGTAAGGTGGCAATACAGATATTCAATGAGAGTGCGGTATCAATAATAAAAACCGGCAGCGGCAAAACCATCATAAAGACAATCGTCATGACAATAACCGCACCAATGAGTTCAGTCTGGTTAACCATTCGAACGGCCAGTTTCGTAAAAAAAAGTCTCATGAACGCCACATATTTTCGCATTGATCGAATAAGTAAGTTTTATTAACCATCGATAATCATCTCTGTATTAGCTAACGCGTCGACAATCGACATTTTTCAAATCAATCAAAAGACAACACCTTTACATTAGTGTTCTCAACACAGTAATGCGCGCAAAAGAAAATACCTAAAAGCGTATCACGTGTTGTAGAGCGTGCATTTTCCCTCCACCCGCGCACATAAAAGCAGACCACCACTCTGAAGACGTACCTGAAATATTCTGCAAATTAACCAGGCAGATTTTCACTTCATTGCCACTCATAAGTGAGCAAGGAATAACTGGATAATACAAAGGGAATTTTTATGGGGAAGTTACCCATCAATGTTAATAATGAATCAGCGGATAAAAACGCATTCGATATAGATGAGTTAGTCGCAAACACTACCACCAGACTCAGGAAATTCATCAGCCGTCGGGTTTACAATCAAAGTGATGTAGATGATCTGGTACAAATGACTTACCTTGAAGCATTTCGCAATCAACATAAGTTTATTGGTGCGTCCAGTAAAGAAACCTGGTTATTTGGCATTGCGTCTAACCTGGTGCGAAATCATTTTAAAAAGACATTTAATAAACCTGAGATGGTGGCGCTGGATGATGTTAATTTTTTAATTTCCGATCAGATATTCAATCCTGACTATATTAACGAACATAAAATACAACTTTCTGAAACCATTGCCATGGTCGATAAATTGCCGCTCAAAATGCAAAGCGTCATCTACCATATTATGGATTCAGACACCAGTTATAACGACGCCGCCGAGCAATTAGGTATTCCGATTGGAACAATACGTTCCAGGCTCTCCAGAGTTCGAAAAATACTGAAAAATAATCAGGAAGAAGGGTAATTAATGGAAATGAAATTAGATGAGCGAATCTTAAAACGGCTGCCCCGCGGGCTCAGGGTGGCGCAAAAAAGCGATATTGAAGCCATGACCATGATTTTTAATGAGACAGCGAATACCGGTGCGAATTCTCCCGTAACAAGGCCGATCACCGAGAAAGAACTGGGGTTTTATATCGAGCTTTATCAACAAGATAAATTGCCGGTGTACGTACTGGAGCGCGAAGGGGAAATCATCGCCTGGCTGTCAATCAACCGCTTTAGCTGGGGAACGTTAGCTTGCCGGCAAACCGGGGAAATTGCCTTATATGTGCGCGCGGATCGCTGCGGCAGCGGGCTTGGCGTGCATCTTGGGCTGGCGGCGCTGCTGCTTGGCCGTGAATATGGGTTTGAAACCATGGTCGCCTGGATTATGGCGTCTAACCTTGCCAGCCAACGAATTGCCAAATATCTCGGCGGAGAACAATGGGCTTTCTTACCCAGAATTGCCCGTTTCGGTGAACAACGCGCCAGCGTCATGCTGTTTGGTTTCCGGCCGGATCTGCGTCTTTATAAATAAAACAGGGATAATCGATATGCTAAAAATGGATTCTGTGCGTAGCCAGTTAGATAGTAAATTAAAACAAGCCAGCAGTGATTTTCAGACCTCTGCCAAAAATATGAACGGTATGTCGATGGGCGACTGGCTCACGTTTCATCAACATATGAAACAATATTCTTCTGCCACCTGGGCTGCAAACCAGGAAGTGACGCTCAATCACAACCTGGCTCGCTCAATTATTAACGATGGTCGATAAGCTAACAGGTGACATGTATGAAATGCTACTGGCGTATTTTTTATTCACCTCTTTCGCATTGCGCCAGATTATTTAAACGCTGCGCAACACTAACCCTGATATTATTAACAGCTTTTATACATCAACACGCCGTGGCGGCTGTGCCCGCCATATTAAACAGTAGTGAATTCTCGTATCAAAACACCCCAGCGCCGTTAAATAAAGTGCTGGAGGATTTTGCTCATGCATTTTCGCTACGCCTGGTTATAGATCCAAAAATTTCGGCAGCGGTAAAGAATAAACTACGCGCTAATACGGCTCAGCAGTTTATTGAACGCCTGGCGCTTGAATATAATTTACAGTGGTTTATTTTCGAGGATAAATTATACGTTAGCAGTAAAACAGATCAGCACTCGCTAAAGATTAAAGTGTCTGGCGAGTCGATTGATAGTCTTAAAAAGGCGTTAACGGATATAGGTCTGCTGGATAAGCGATTTGGCTGGGGAGAACTGCCGGAGAGCGCTGAAATATTGGTAAGTGGCCCAACCGAATATGTGAACCTCATAAAAATGTTTGCCGAACAGCCTGATGCCAGTAAAAACAAAGGGGGCGCATTTGAAACCATGTTCTTTCCTTTGCGTTTCGCTGAAGCGGCCGATATCCGGGTTGAATATCAAAATGAACTGATCACCATTCCGGGGGTTGGCACAATATTATCGGAGCTATTAGATGCAAACAAATCCTCGCCCCAGCTTCAGCGCTACAATTACCCGGCTGCGCTTGAGGCGGGTGAAAGCAAAAATCCATTTAATAACCGCTTAGGCGCTTCGTTTTCAGCGCTGACTGACCGCATTTCACTGGCACCTGCACTGCCTGCATCCAGCGATGACAAACCGAAAATCGTGGTCAGTACACGCAGCAATGCCATCCTCATTCAGGACAACCCCGCCAAAAGGAGTGAGTATGCGCAGCTCATTGAAAAGCTCGATGTTCCGCTGAGATCGGTCGCCATCGATACCCTCGTTATCGACGTGGATAACCGCCAGGTTCTTAACACCGGCATGCAGGAAAAACGTTTAAGCCGCCGAGGCAGCGTTTACGATGAGGTTATTAACGGCAACAAATCTGTTCTTAACGCCCAGGAGATGAAAAAATTTCAGGCTGAAATTCAAAGGATTGTCGAACAAGGCGGCGCGTCGTTAACCGCTCGCCCTTCACTGATAACAATGGAGAATTTTCCCGCAGTCTTTAATTTTAGTAATCAAAACCGACCAGCAACAAAAGATGATCCGCTCTCTACTGCGTCCAACGGTACGGTGTTGCAAATCACGCCCCGTGTTATCGCCAGTGACAAACAGCAAGCGTTGCAGATTAAAGTCAATATGTATAACAAAGGGACAACGCCAGCGCCTGAAGATAATAACAAGACGGGCAATCTCAGCACGCTGGTAACAGTCGATGAGGGTGATTCGTTAATTATTGGCGGTTTATCGGTCCATGAAAAAAAGAACACCACCTTCAACTTACGGGAAAGTGAAAATCGGCAACGGTTTATTATCATTACGCCGAAGATAATTCAAAAAGATGCGAGTAAAGGAAAAGCCAGCGCAAAGAAAACCACATCAGAATATGGCGGTTCGTTTTCCAAAAAAATGTATAAGCAGATCTTCGATGATATTACCAGGTTATCCAGTGGCACTATTTCACCCGCTACATCGCCAGCTATCGATGATATAACCATCGAAGATGTGTGCGATATTCACTGGCCACTGACCGTGCTGGCTGGAAACGTTAAATCGCTGGCAACGCAGGAATATACTATCTCTTCATCATTAATAAAAAACGCAGGTCAGCAGTCGATTGTATTTCATGATACCGATTGTGATAACGATGAAAATCTCATGATCGTCCCTTACCCCAACGCACCTATATCACCTGGTGCTTATATCGAAGTTTATATCGCCAGAAAGAACGAAGCACAGAAATAACCTCGCTCAAAGATCGTGAAGGAGCCCTACAATGAAAATTAACCCATTAACCCCTGCCATTATTAATACGCCGCTGGAAAACAGACAAGATCCTGGTATTGCGAAACGGGACCGCCGGGATATTCCCACCGGCTCGTTATATACCGGCCCGCAAAACAATAACGACGACCGCCCTGTCCGCCCCGATGCCCGCTCGCTGATCTTTACTCCCGACCCGCGCGGCGAAGGATATCCCTCCATTGAGAAACAGATTGCCGGGCAGATGATCCGCCAGCGCGAAGGGCAGACCGGCGAATCCGGCTTTACCGCCTCCTACGGCGCGCCCTACGAGGCAAGAAAATCCCTCCTCGCTTACGGCCTGTCGGCGGCGGGCGTTCACGATCCGGCCAGCCTGCCCGATAGCGGGCATACCCAGACGACAGCGCTGCTGGACGAAGTGCGCGGGCAGTATGCCGCCTCTCCGCTGGCGCATTATGACGCGCAGGGCCACACACGCACGCCTTCCCTGCTGGTGGCGGCGGCGCGGGATTTTTTCGACCAGCAGATCAATACCGGCGCACAGTACAAAACCAACACCCACGACGATGTTCCGGGCCTGGAAGGCAAACCGCTGGCGCAGTACAGCGACCGCGATAAAGTGCAGTCGCTGCGCCATTTTGCCGGACAGCCGCTGCGCACCGAACAGAATGAACCCACTAACACTGAGCTGGTGATGAAAGATATCGGCGCGCTGCTGATGCTCGACGGCATTGCTGCAGAAGCGGGCGCCATGGCGGAGTTTTTCACTGAAAAAGCGATGACCACGGAAGGCCGGAGCGCGCTGGCCACGCTGCGCAACGCCCCTGAGCAGGCGGCTGCCGGGGAAGCCGGTGCGGCAATGGCCGGCGCAACCGGTACAGAGATGGCAGTGGCCGGTGAAGCCAGGGCAGCCGCCGCCGGAGCCGCTAAGGGAGCACTGGCAGGGGAAACCACGGCGGCAGAGAGCGCAGCGGCCGGAGAAACCGGAACGGCGGCAGTAAACCGGCTGCGTCCTTCGCTGGCGGGTGATATCAGCCAGTATGCGGTGAAGGATGGCGAGGCGCTGCTCAACGGGAGCCGCGCCAGCGCCGGGGGCATTCATCAGGTGAAGGATGCGGCAGGAAATGACCGCTGGCTGCTGCGCTACCGCGATGGAACAGGTGACAGCAGGGTGTACGAAGTCGGGCAGGATTTCCGCCCAGGCGAAGGGCGGGCGCGCATTATCGACCCGCAGACCCGCCAGCCGGTGCTGACAGTGCAGTCGGGCAACGGCGAGTGGCAGCGCAGCGCATTGCCCGGCGGGGTCCAGCCGCGCACCAACACCGAACCGCAAACCAGCCTTGCTGCGACCGCCGGAACATCCGGCAGCAGTACGCTTTCCTCTGCCCGCCAGGAAAAATTTTCCCCGGTCAGCGAAGAGCTTCGCGAACTTTATATGAGGCCTGATGAGGGGCAATATCGGGCCAGAACAGCAAAAGAGAAAGCAACCGATGAAAAAATCCTGCTGGATTTGAATTCGGTAAAAAACAGGCAGGAATCAGCTATTCTTGCGGAATATATAGAAGGGGGAGATGGCACTTACCGCACAATAAATAATCATCTGCGGCATATTAGCCCTTCAGCCGAAGGGGAAACACTGGCAACAGAATTAAAAGCAGCCGTAGCTAAACTGACGGATTATAATGCACCGGCATATCGGGCGGCGACAGTGCCCGCGGGGACGTACGGTAATAAAATAAAAGTCAACGATGTGGTGACCGACGCCGGATTTATGTCCGCATCCGCATTACCGCAGAACTCAATAAACTGGCTTGAGACCTGGACTGGACAATTTGAAAAGCAATCTACTGACAAGGTGCTTTTTATTTTAGATCATACCACGCCGAAAAAAATGGCTGCCGGAGGAATGCTCCCGGACCATATTTTAGTTAACCCTAACACGCCGTTAAAAGTTAAAGAGATTCACGCCATCGAAGGAAATGCATCACGCGATCCCATCACTATTGTCAGATTGAAAGATGCAGAACACCCTTTCAGGCATGATATTAAGAATATTTTTTCCGGAAATATTGAATTACCCGCCGTCGAAGTACCATTCCTGAAAAAAGTAGGTCTCCGTCATTAATTTGACGGCCTGAAGTACGACATCTTTTTTATTTGTGCAAAAGAGGTGGTTATGAAAATCGATTCTGTATCCGTTCCTGTTTTTCCCCAGCCGTTTATCCGCGAGGAAACCTCCGCCAAAAACAAACGTGAAATCCCCACCGGCTCGTTATATACCGGCCCGCAAAACAACAATGATGACCGCCCTGTCCGCCCCGATGCCCGCTCGCTGATCTTTACTCCCGACCCGCGCGGCAAAGGGTATCCCTCCATTGAGAAACAGATTGCCGGGCAGATGATCCGCCAGCGCGAAGGGCAGACTGGCGAATCCGGCTTTACCGCCTCCTACGGCGCGCCCTACGAGGCAAGAAAATCCCTCCTCGCTTACGGCCTGTCGGCGGCGGGCATTCACGATCCGGCCAGCCTGCCCGATAACGGGCATACCCAGACGACAGCGCTGCTGGACAAAGTGCGCGAACAGTATGCCGCCTTCCCGCAGACGCACTATGACGCGCAGGGCAACACGCGTACACCGTCCCTGCTGGCGGCGGCGGCGCGGGATTTTTTCGACCAGCAGATCAATACCGGCGCACAGTACAAAACCAACACCCACGACGACGTTCCGGGTCTGGAAGGCAAACCGCTGGCGCAGTACAGCGACCGCGATAAAGTGCAGTCGCTGCGCCATTTTGCCGGGCAGCCGCTGCGCACCGAACAGAATGAACCCACTAACACTGAACTGGTGATGAAAGATATCGGCGCGCTGCTGATGCTCGACGGCATTGTCGCAGAAGCGGGCGCCATGGCGGAGTTTTTCACTGAAAAAGCGGTGACCACGGAAGGCCGGAGCGCGCTGGCCACGCTGCGCAACGCCCCTGAGCAGGCGGCTGCCGGGGAAGCCGGTGCGGCAATGGCTGGCGCAACCGGTACAGAGATGGCAGTGGCCGGTGAAGCCAGGGCAGCCGCCGCCGGAGCCGCTAAGGGAGCACTGGCAGGGGAAACCACGGCGGCAGCGGCCGGAGAAACCGGAACGGCGGCGGTGAACCGGCTGCGTCCTTCGCTGGCGGGTGATATCAGCCAGTACGCGGTGAAGGATGGCGAGGCGTTGCTCAACGGGAGCCGCGCCAGCGCCGGTGGCATTCATCAGGTGAAGGACGCGGCCGGAAATGACCGCTGGCTGCTGCGCTACCGCGATGGAACAGGTGACAGCAGGGTGTACGAAGTCGGGCAGGATTTCCGCCCAGGCGAAGGGCGGGCGCGCATTATCGACCCGCAGACCCGACAGCCGGTGCTGACGGTGCAGTCGGGCAACGGCGAGTGGCAGCGCAGCGCGTTACCCGGCGGGGTACAGCCGCAAGCCGGCCAGCCATTGAATGCGCCAGCAGGCAAAATGTATAGTAATCCTCGTGCGGATCTTCCCGAACAGCCGCTCGACCTCAGTATCTCCCGGCCAGCATCACTATCGCGTCCAGCGCCGATGGACGTTGATTCACAGCCAGGCCCTTCGACAGCACTCGACACAGCAGAAACGGAACACCCTCTTGATCTGAGCCTGCCCCGCCGCTTACCGGATGGCCGATCGCCGGAAAACAGCCTGCCACCCACGCCCGGCACGCCCATATTCACACCGGCGAGCAGCCGTGCGCCAACACCTGTTACCCCCTTCTCACCAGCCATGTCAGAAGGTTATTCCGCAACAGGCCTCCCGCGCACGCCAGGCGCTTCCCTGTTTGGCTCAGAAAACCGAAGTTCACCCCTTTCCAGGCCGTTAACACCAGGCGCGGAAAGTGAGTTATCGGCCACCGAAATGCGATCAGGAAACAGTTCAGGGAGGAGCACCCCATCATCCGTCGCAACCTCCGGCGCCGGGTACACGCCTTACGCCGACGATGCGATTAATTTCAACCCCTGGGCAGATAACGTTCAACTGCCACCAGGAAGCTATCTGAACGATCGCGGCTACATTGAGAGAAGGGATTTTAATAAATTGTACCGTGTTGAGCAGGCAGATCGGGTCGACCGGCGTGGCGATCCGCAGAATGTTGGTTTCAGGGACGGAAATTACTTTGCCGGTGTTGAGAAGATGATGTCCGGCCCGGTGGTATTCGTTGCACGAACCCGGGAGGGAGCAGAACGTTTTGGTCGGGGCGAGCTGAACAATGGTTTTCATCTGTATGAAATTGATGCGCAGGGCATACCCGGTGTCTCACTTCGGGAAAATATTGAACACAATGAACAATATATGGAGCTAGCAAACACCATGCAGCCAGGATATGTCGCTGGTCTGCGCAGCGTCAATCAGCTGGAAAGGTTTGGCGATTACGCCTGGTCATTCGATGAGGTGCATCTGGCCAACGACCAGGTCACGCCGGATAAAATAACCAAAATCTATTAACCCCCGCAAAGAAACGGCGCCATTACCGCCACGTCATGGCGCCGCAATGACTTTACTCTCCCCGTTCGGTTTCATTTGCTCCCCTGGTGGTCGCCGCGCTTTCCGTTATGGCAGAAAGGAAACTGTCGGTGAAGGTCTGCCAACCGATCGTATATTTCCCGTGAGGGCTTTTCAGGCACAATTCGTCTTTGGCCTGCCGGGGATCACTTACCAGCGTCCAGGGCGTATCGCCGTGCGCATTTAAAAATTGTTCGGCCTGCTCATATTGCCGTGGATTAACCATTAACATTGCCGCGCGATTAACTTCAGGATGCTTTTGCAACTGTTTGAGAAGTGCTTGTATACGTGCCTTTGCGGGCTCTTTGTCAAATGCGAGGCGCAGCGCCTGGGTAAGCAACTGTTTTGCACACCCGACCGTCTGTTTACGCATCTCTTCCCGCTCTTTTTGCCAGTCATTCAGTAACACCTGTGCCTGTTTCCATAGCGTCTTCGACACCTCTTCATACGCCTGATGGCGAATCCGCTCTGCCGCTAATTGCGCATGTTTTATCGTCTCTCTGGCGCGCAGATTGGCAATGTCGCACGCCTGCTGCGCGACAAAAAAGTTCGCTATCTCTTCCCTACGCAGCACCGGTTGTTGCACAACAGAAGCCCCGGCGAGCAGATTAATTTTATGCACCGTTAACATGGCCGTTTTCCCGTGGGCGTTCGCGCTGTATCCAGGCGATAACCGCCATCCACAGCATGGAGAGTTTATGCGCTGTGACAGGGATGACTGGCTGGCGCTCGACCTCTTCGACTTTTTCTTTCGGCAGAGAAAAACGCATTCGCGACCAGACAGGCTCACCCACCCAACTGCGAAGCAGGATGATTCCGGTAATGTCCGGATCGGGAGAGAGAGGCGGCGTCCACAGCCCCGGTTTTAACCCCATAGCCAACCGGCGACACCATTGCAAAGCACCTGAAGACATAACACGATAGACCGATTGTGGATGATCCACGCAGACACAAAAAAGGGCTTCAAATAATAAAACGCGCTGGTGTTGTAATAGCTCAATGACGTTAATAACCGCCTCTGTTGGCTCAGGAATGGCCGCAGGTTTGACGCCAAAAAGGCTATCAATCCAGTGTCTTTGATGTGCTTCAGCATGAGCGATAACCGCATGAATAAGGTGCAACTCTTCCGGCAACGGCCAACTGTGATGACGTTTATGACGCCAGCCATCGCGCCACCAGTGAATCCATCGCAGCATGAAAATCCCTTTAATAAAATTGGTTTTATTTTTTCTGTATAAAGAAATAAAACGACGCAAGTAAACAGAGGCAACCCAGAAGATATAATATCATGGTGTTTGGTTTTTTATTTTCCGGCGCAACATCTTGCGTTTTATATTCTGTGGTAGGAATAAAAGAAATAGACAATTTTTTATCATCGGCATCAACCATTCCCGGAATACTGCTCAGCGCCATCCGCCTAATAACAGGCTGTAATTTTTCCACATCAATATCCCGATTATATTTAATAAACACCGCTGCTGAGGCGGGTTGTATTGGCTCACCCGCTGAGATACGTTCCGGCAGGACAATATGCACTCTGGCCATAATGACGCCATCTATTTGTGATAACGTAAACTCGAGTTCCTGAGACAGGGCATAAA
Source organism: Kosakonia sp. PSU_27 (assembly GCF_039409795.1). NCBI lineage: Bacteria > Pseudomonadati > Pseudomonadota > Gammaproteobacteria > Enterobacterales > Enterobacteriaceae > Kosakonia > Kosakonia sp. PSU_27. The sequence goes on from NZ_JBCIVK010000006.1 coordinate 383,423, forward strand.
TATAACGAACGCGTTCTTCAAGCGGTGAAGAAATCATCCCTTCCTTTCGAAAAACATCTCCCAGGCTAACATAGCTCTGGGAGGGCAATCCTGCGGAATGTAATATTTTCACAGCTTCAGGAAGATCGGACATGGCTATCGAAACGGAATAACCCGTTTTATCCGACTGCTTCGCGGCGTCAATACCTTTGTCCTTGAGTTCGGCAACGATGGCGTTAGCCGCTGGCTCAGCAAGCCCCTGATATAACGCCAGTTCACCCTGGCACCCGCAGAGGAAGGTAACCATGAGTAACAGGGCGATGGCGTTAATTGCTCTTATTAACATAATGGGTTTTTATCGTTACTGGAGGTTTGTCATTCGCTCCACGCTGTTGGTCATTTTGCTGATCATTTTCGAGACAAACTGATTATTTAAATAATAGTTTGACATCGAACGGTTGGCTTTCAGCAGATCATAAGGATTATTGCTACCGGAAGCCGCTTTTAAATCCCGTCCCGCCTGTCTGGAGAGCTTTTCTAACATATCAGATAACTGACGCAGGATAGATTTCGTATCGGTAATGCAATCATTTCGGTCATTGCCCGGCCGATGGTGATTATTTGCACCGGAGCAGTTATTCCCATTATTGCCAGGTCGATTGCAACTATTCCAGTTATTATCAGGGCGGTGGCCACCATCCCAGTTATTATTTGGCTTATGACAATTATTCCAGTTGTTGTTGGGTTTATTGCAGTGATTCCAGTCGTTATTGGGTTTATTACAGTTTTTGCCATCGTCAGGTTTACAGCAGGTATTATTATTTTCAGGCGGTTTAGGGGCAGAACCACAGCGCGTTAACACGTTGTTGTTTTGCTGAAAAACAACCTGTGGGTTGCTCACCATATTTAAAGCTGCTCTGGTAATAAAACACATAGAATACTCCTTTATCGCACAGCGCTATTGTAGAGATGCCATTTAATATTGAATGGCTTTACCCGCCTGCTGCATTGAGTTTTGCGCTTTCGTTGATGAATCGATCAACGAACTGGTAATACCGTTAATGGTATCGGTGATCATTTTGGCTGACTGCGCCTGGGCGTTCATCATGGTTGTTGCAGCGGAAACCATATCCAGTTGTCCCATGGAAGCTAAAGACGCTCCCATTGAAGCTCCTCCGGCCATAACGTTTTCTCCTTATTGATGAGTAGTGACTTTGGGGTTGCTACGATTTATTGGTGGCGCTTTTTAATAAAACTGTTCACTTTTCGCGGGACGTTTTATGGGCATAACGCGCCATTTGCGAAGGTCTGGCTAGCTGGCTTCCATTGCGCTCATCGTGTTACATTTTGGTGACATTCCACCCACGTGTGCCGCTATGACCCTCTCTGTGTTTTGCATCCTGCTGTTCGCCGCGCTGCTGCATGCCAGCTGGAACGCGATAGTGAAAGCGGGCAGCGACAAGCTCTATTCGGCCATTGCCGTCAGCGGTTCCGCCGCATTAATCGCGCTGGTTTTACTACCTTTTTCTCCGCAGCCGACTCTCGCCAGCGCGCCTTATCTCATTGCCAGTTGCGCCTTACAGGTGATCTACACGGTGCTGGTCGCCAAAACCTATCAGGTGGCGGATATGAGCCAGACCTACCCGCTGATGCGCGGCACCGCGCCGCTGCTGGTGGCGATAATCAGCGTGCTGTGGCTTGGCGATTCGCTCTCCAGTGTGGCTTGGGGTGGGATTGCGGTGATCTGTCTGTCGATTCTCGGCATGGCGTTCAATGGCCGCAGTCAGTCGCGTAAAGGTATCTGGCTGGCGTTACTCAACTCCTGCTTTATCGCCGGTTACACGCTGGTGGATGGCACCGGTGTGCGCCTCGCCGGTTCGGCGCTCGGCTACACACTGTGGACATTCTTTATGAATGGCTTCTGCCTGCTGCTGTGGGCGATGCTGGCGCGCCGACAAGAGGTGACACGTTATCTGGCGGTAAACTGGAAAAAGGGATTGCCCGGCGGTATCGGCACGATGGGTTCCTATGGGCTGGCGCTGTGGGCCATGACACAAGCGCCGCTGGCGGTGGTGGCGGCACTGCGTGAAACCTCGATTCTCTTCGGCGCCCTGCTGGCTTTTTTGTTGCTGAATGAGAAGGTCGCCGGACTGCGAATCGTCGCGGCCTGCGGTATCGCCGTCGGGGCAATTTTACTGCGTCTTTCATAAGACAAACTGGCAACAAAAGTTGCCGAAAATCGTTTACAAAACCTGCCTGGCGCAGCATTGCCATTGCTGTGCCGCATAGTGGTTCTGTCATCTGACTGTGCTAGATTTCTCCCGCATAAAGGCTGAATTGCAGCCATATATTCTTTATTTCCTCATTTTCTTAAAGTAATCATCGAGATGAAAAGGCAAAGAAACGTCAATTTGTTGTTGATGCTGGTACTGCTGGTCGCTGTCGGGCAGATGGCACAGACAATCTACATACCAGCCATCGCTGATATGGCGCGAGATCTTAATGTGCGTGAAGGCGCGGTGCAGAGCGTCATGGCCGCCTATTTGCTGACCTATGGCGTCTCGCAGCTTTTTTATGGCCCACTGGCGGACAGAATTGGACGTCGGCCGGTGATCCTCGCCGGGATGAGCATTTTTATGCTGGCGACGCTGATTGCTATCTCCACACACAGCCTGGCGGTGTTAATTCTGGCCAGCGCCTTGCAGGGCATTGGTACCGGCGTCGGCGGCGTGATGGCGCGAACCCTGCCGCGTGATCTTTACGCGGGTACAGAGCTGCGCCACGCCAACAGCCTGCTGAACATGGGGATTCTGGTCAGCCCGTTACTGGCTCCGCTGATTGGCGGCGTGCTGAACACGCTGGTGAACTGGCGCGCCTGCTTTATTTTCCTGCTGGCGCTGTGTGCCTTCGTCACCTACAGCATGGCGCGCTGGATGCCGGAAACCCGCCCAACGGACGCGCCGCGCATCCGGCTTATCGCCAGCTATAAAACGCTGTTCGGCAGCGGCGCGTTTAACTGCTATCTGCTGATGTTGATTGGCGGTCTGGCGGGAATTGCGGTGTTTGAAGCCTGTTCCGGCGTATTGATGGGTGGCGTGCTTGGCCTCAACAGCATGACGGTCAGTGTGCTGTTTATCCTGCCAATTCCGGCAGCGTTTTTCGGCGCATGGTTTGCCGGACGGCAGAATAAGCGCTTCACCACGTTAATGTGGCAGTCGGTGATTAGCTGCCTGGCGGCCGGTATTCTGATGTGGATCCCCGGTTTGCTGGGCGTGATGAACATCTGGACGCTGGTGGTTCCCGCTGCGCTGTTCTTCTTTGGTGCCGGGATGTTGTTCCCGCTGGCAACCAGCGGTGCGATGGAGCCGTTCCCGTTTCTCGCCGGAACGGCGGGGGCGCTGGTCGGTGGCTTGCAGAATATCGGTTCCGGCGGGCTGGCGTGGCTTTCGTCACAACTACCGCAGAACAGCCAGTTTAGCCTTGGGATGCTGATGACGCTGGCCGGGCTTTTGATCCTGCTGTGCTGGCTGCCGTTGGCGTCGCGTTTTGCTCGCCACGAACCGGCGATTTAATCTCATGATGGCCCGACTTCGCGTCGGGCTTGCAACAATCTGGCGCGATCATCACCTTCAGTAACGGCTCCGGCGCGGGTCGCCATGCGCCCTCTTCACCGTCATAAAATTGCGTATCGGTGTTAATGGCGTACGGGATTTTCACCTTGTTCAGTTCGCAAGCCATAAAACGGGCAAACGCCAGCTGCGACTCGGTTGGCGCGCTTTTCATTGACTCGCCGACTGCCCAACCGCCAACCCAACTGGCATGGCCCGTTTTCTGCTGCCAGCGCACAGCGGTGTTGATGCGGGCGCGAATGACGGCTTTCTCCGCCGCCGTGCCGGATGTCCACGGGTATTTGCCATTCGCTTTTAGCGGCCCCCAGGGAAAGATGTGCCATTCGGCGAGCAGGAAGTTCTGACTATGCGGCGGCAGCTTCAGCGAGGGCAGATCTTCAGGTGCGGCACGCATCCGCGGCGCGATAAAAATCATGCGCTGCGGATCGATATCATGCAGCGTTCTGACGACATTTTCATAGGCGCGATTTAGCGCAGAAAGATCGTGGTTAAGTTTATCGGCCGGTTCATAAATTACATCAAAACCGAGCGTCGGGTGGTCAGTGCCAAAAAAGGTGCCGACGGTTTTCCACCACACCACCAGTTGCGCTTCGTTTTTTGCGTCGGGATCGGCTTTAAAGCTATCGGCCTGATAAGCAATAATCGGAATGACGCCATACGCTTCACAGGCTTCCACCAGTTTTCGCAGATGGATCAGGCGTGCTTCGGTCATATTATCAGCAACGCGAATACGCACATGGCGGATGCCCGCCTCGTAGAAATCACGCACTACCAGCGGGTCAAACTCACGGATTCCCCTGTCGGTACGCGCCCAGTCGACATCCATCCCCACACCCAGCTGCTGCGCGTAATGCGCCGCTGTCAGCGGAGTATCAGCGGCAAACGCAGAGGTTCCCGCCAGCAGCATAGCAACAGCAATCAGTGGCTTTAACACAGTTAACCTTGTGAAAATTGGGGGCGAATACATGTATTTAGCATGCTTTACGCCACAACGTGTAGCGGCAAAACGTAATAAATTCTCACCACGTCTGCACACTTGCACCGACGGCGTATTCCTGTTTTCTTTAACCATCCGCTTTCGATGATGAAGAACCGATGAAAAACGCCGACCTCCAGAAGCTCATCCAGCACGACCCGCTAGTGCAACGCCTGATTGATTTGCAAGAAACGCACTGGTTTAACCCTAATACTACCTCGGTTGCCGAGGCTTTGCCGCATGTTGGTCTGACACCGCAAGATGTGAGCGATGCGCACGCCCGCCTGACACGCTTTGCGCCTTTTATTGCGCGGGCGTTTCCAGAAACCGCGGCCAGCGGCGGCATCATTGAATCCGACGTAGTGCCGATCCCGGCAATGCAGCGCCGTCTGGGGCAAAGCATCACCGGTGAGCTGTGGCTGAAAAAAGACAGCCACTTGCCGATTTCTGGCTCAATCAAAGCGCGCGGCGGCATTTATGAGGTGCTGACCCACGCAGAAAAACTGGCTTTCGCCGCCGGGTTGCTGACGCCGCAAGACGATTACAGCCGCCTGCTCTCGCCTGAATTCACCCGCTTTTTTAGCCAGTACAGTATCGCCGTCGGTTCGACCGGTAACCTCGGGCTGTCGATTGGCATTATCAGTGCGCGCCTCGGTTTTCGCGTAACAGTACATATGTCTGCCGATGCCCGCGCCTGGAAAAAAGCGCTGCTGCGCAGCCACGGGGTGAACGTGGTGGAGTATGCCGAAGATTACGGTGTTGCCGTTGAGCAAGGCCGCCGCGCGGCGCAGGCGGACGCGAACTGCTTTTTTATTGATGATGAAAACTCCCGCACGCTGTTCCTCGGGTATGCGGTCGCCGGGCAACGGCTAAAAGAGCAGTTCGCCCGTATCGGTAAAGTGGTCGATAAAGACCATCCGCTGTTTGTCTATCTCCCTTGCGGCGTTGGCGGCGGCCCTGGCGGTGTGGCGTTCGGCCTGAAGCTGGCGTTTGGCGATGATGTCCACTGTATATTTGCCGAACCGACGCATTCACCGTGCATGCTGCTTGGCGTGTACACCGGCCTGCATGATGGCATTGCGGTGCAGGATTTAGGCATTGATAACCAGACCGCCGCCGATGGGCTGGCCGTCGGGCGCGCGTCGGGTTTTGTTGGCCGCGCGATGGAACGCCTGCTGGACGGTTTTTATACCGTCGATGACCAGACGCTTTATAACCTGCTGGGATTACTGGCGCAGGAAGAGAACATTTTGCTGGAACCGTCGGCGCTGGCGGGCATGCCGGGTCCGAAACAGATCAGTGAAGAGCGCGATTACCATCAGCTTCACGGCTTTAGCCAGACGCAACTGGCGCAGGCCACCCACCTGGTGTGGGCAACAGGCGGCGGCATGGTGCCCGCAGAGGAGATGGCGCGCTATCTGGCGAAAGCGCGCTAATTTAGCAATGCTGCAAAAAGGCGCATAACGACATCGGGGAGTGCCGCTGTTTGCGCAGGTCACGCATCACCCGCATATAAGGCCCGGAATAGCTAAAGAAGTGGTAATAGCCGTCACACAGCGCGCTTTTGCCCTGTACAACGCGATGTTTCGGGCAATCGCCCTGGCAAAATGGCAGCATATCGCAGCGGCGACACGCCTCGCTAAGCAGACTGGTTTGATGCGGCTCGCCCGTCGCTGCGTCATCGCTGGCATTCACCGTGATAATCGGATTGCCCAAATGGTTATCGGAGTAAACCGACGCGGTATCGCCGTTCGCATGCGGCGCAAACGTGCGATCGCGGGTTTCGCTACAGGAACACAGGTGTAACGGATAGCCGCTCCAGACATCGAGTGTTTCGTCAAAGAGCGGGATATAAACCCGACCAATATCTTCACGCACCCAGTAGTCAAATACGGTGGTCAGAAAATGGCCCCACGCCGCTGCGCTCACTGATTCCGGCGTTAAATGTCCCTGCGGATCTTGCTCCACCAGCGGAACAAAGTGCACAAAGGGCGTGCCGAGAGCACGCAGAGAAAGGTACAGATGCAGCGGCTGCTGGCTGTTGCGGTGGTTGACGACACAGTTAACACTGAATGCCACGCTATGTTTCGCCAGCCATTGAACAGCATTTAGCGCGTGCTGGTGTGAGGACTGATCGCTGCGGTTAACGTGACGGATATCTTGCGCCACGGCAGGGACGTTCATAGAGAGACTCACCCGCCAGCCGTGCTCGTGAAAGAAACGGCACAACTCATCATCAAGCGAACTGCCGTCCGTATGGAAGGTGTTTTCGATACGTTTTTTAGCGTACCGCTTTTGCAGCGCAACGATGCGGCGGAAAAAATCCAAACCGCCCTCTTGCCAGGCAAAAGGCACACTAGCAGCGGAGTGGGTAGCGATCTGCTGGCGAATAAACGTCCGCAAAGCGGCATCATCCATTCTCTTTTGCGGCTGTGTTCCCATGTCAGTACAGCGGCGACAACGGGCGGGCCTGGCCATAACGTGGCAGCCTGGCATGCGGTGTTCCTCAGAAAATCAGGAGTAATTGTCGGATATGCGTTACAGCAAACAGTAATGCGAGGGAAAGCACCGCGAGGGAGATCAACAATTTGTCACGAACCGCGCCGGATAAGACGAAATCACTTTTATTCACATCCATTAAGATACGTTTATGTGTGTAGCGCCAGAGCAGAAGCGCCACGCACAGCAGCACTCCCAGCGAGATCCAAAACGGCAGCCCCGAATGCTGCCAGTTATGCCTGACCGCCAGCGCCATCAACGCACCGTAGCCGAACAATGTGCGCAGCCACGCCAGCGACGTGCGTTCCGGCTGCAGGCCGGGGTCCGCTTCGCGGCGCGCTTTGCGGTTATCCGCCATAGAACACCAGCACCATCACCACCAGCGCAACCGCCAGCAGAATAACGCTTATCACCAGCAGGGCACGGGTGTAAGGCAAATCCTCTTTCAGGCGCATCGCTTTTTCATTGCCCAGCCAGCGCAGATAGCCATACAACGCCAGCCCGCCTGCGAAGAGACACAGCAGCAACGCCAGCACTTCGCGAATCAGCGGCGTGGCAAATTCCGGCGCTAACTGATCCAGACCCACACCGGCCGCCAGAAAACCAAGCGCCGTGCGGATCCACGCAAGAAAAGTACGTTCGTTCGCCAGCGAGAAACGATAGTCCGGCGCCTGGCCAACGCGGGAAATTTTCATCAGGGCTCCTTGTTGGTGTACTGGTCAACAAAGTAGCGGATACGGTGAATTTTTTCGACACGTTTCATATTTGGACCGGCATCCTGACGATGCCGGTCGCGGGGATTAATGCAACTCAGGCCAGAACGCTTTATTGGCTTCGACTAAATCATCCAGAATGGCTTTGGCGACAGAAGCGCTCGGAACTGTTTTGGACAAGGTTATCGCCTGCCACAACTTCTGATAAGAGCGCTGTTCCCAGGCATCGACTACCAGTTTTTCCACGGCAACCTGCTGGCTCATCAGCCCCTTCTGGAAATGGGGGATATCGCCAACCGTGAGCGGTTGCGGGCCGTTTTTACCCACCAGGCAAGGGATCTCCACCATCGCGTCAGCATCAAAGTTATGGATCGCGCCGTTGTTCGGCACAATCAGCAGCATCCGTTCCTGGGTGTTAAAGGCGATGGCGGTTGCCAGATCGACGATGTACGACGCATGTTCGTCGATTTCCAGCTCACCTGCCGATGATTTTCCCGCTTCGATAATGGCGCGACAGGAACCAAACACCTGTTTTTCACGGTGATCCATCACTTCATTAGCGCGGGTACGCTCAGGATTGGAGTGCGCCACCACATAATCCGGGAACAAGTAATACTTCAGATAGGTGTTCGGCATCGTATCCGGGTCAAGCGCCTGCACATCTTTCGCTTTGGCGAAGGTATCGTTCCAGCTTGCTTCGGTGTGCTCATCTTTCGCCGGAGGAACATAGCCATTTTTCGCCACATATTCGCGTAATTTCGGCATTAAATCGTTGCCGTCCAAATCTTCAATCGATGTCCACCAGCCAAAGTGGTTCAGCCCGTAATAGCGCACCCGCATCTGTTTACGATCTTGCAGGCCCACAATCTGCGCCATGCGCCCTTCAATGCCGATGGGCATATCGCAGATATTAAGGATTTTTGCCTGCGGACGCAGGCGGCGCGTCGCTTCCGCCACGATTGCCGCCGGGTTGGAGTAGTTCAGCATCCAGGCATTCGGGGAGTATTTTTCCATATAGTCCACCAGCTCCAGTACGCCACCAATCGAGCGCATACCGTAGGCAATACCGCCTGGGCCACAGGTTTCCTGGCCGACAACGCCGTGGCGCAACGGGATTTTTTCATCCTGTTCACGCATCGGATATTTGCCTACGCGGATATGCGCCATCACAAAATCGACATCGCTAAAGGCGGTTTTTGGATCGGTGGTGTAACTGAATTCAATATCCGGTGCCTGCTCCCGCAGGATGATTTTGCAGGCCTCGGCGATGGTTTCCTGGCGCGCGCCATCGTTGTCATAAAACTTCAGCGCCCGCAGCGGAAAGCGATCGCGATTAGCCAGCAGCATTAAAACGATACCCGGCGTAAAGGTGCTGCCGCCACCGGCAATAACAACGGAGAATTTTTTCATGATACAGCCTCTGTCATGGTAGATGGTTCAGGGGATAAAGGGGTTTTCATTAACGATTCGATTTGGTCGCGTACTTGCGGGACATGCAGCCCGACAATCACCTGGATGGCGTTGCCGCGCCGGACCACGCCGTGCGCGCCAAGCGCTTTAAAGACGTCATCGCTTTGTGTTTTCGCCATATCGACCAGCGCGATACGCAGCCGGGTGGCACAGTTATTCACGCTTTCAATATTTGCGCTGCCACCCAGTGCCTGCAGGAAACCAGCTGCCTGGCCGAGCTGGGTATTCGCTGCCGCTGCCGTGGTTTGCCCGCGCGCGGCTTTGTAATCGGCTTTGCTGTAGAGTTTGATTTCGCTCTCTTCCCGGCCTGGGGTTTTCAGGTTAAAGCGCACAATCAATGTGCGGAAAACCACGAAGTAGAGCGCGGTAAAGCACAGGCCAATAGCGATTTGGGTGAATACCATCGCCGCATGGTTATGGAACATCGGGATCCAGTTTTGCGGCAGGAACTGGTCAAGCAGCCCGCCCCCCATATTGCCGACTACGCCAAAGCTGTACATCACCGTCGCCATGGAGGCGGCGAGTACCGCGTGAATAGCGAACAGCAGCGGCGAGATAAACAGGAAGGTAAATTCCAGCGGTTCGGTGATCCCTACCAGTACAGCAGTGAGCGTGGCGGGGATCAGCAGACCGGCAACTTTGACGCGGTTTTCCGGCGCGGCGGTGTACCACAATGCCAGCGCGATACCGACAGAACCGAAGACTTTCGAGTTACCGTGCAGCGCAAATCCGCCTTCCGGGAACAGAGCTTTCAGCGGCTCGGTGCTCTGGCTGAATTCTTGTAAGTGCTGCGCCCAGTAAACCTGGATGCCACCTTCCACTGCCGCCGGGCCGAAGATAAACGGACCATAGACAAAATGGTGCAACCCGGTCGGGATCAGAATGCGTTCGAGGAAGGTATACACCCATACGCCCAGCGCACCGGCAGAGCGTAAAAAAGCCTGTAAGGATTCAATGCCCAACTGCACTTTCGGCCAGCCGAGCAGGGTTAACCACGCGCAGGGGATCATCACCAGAAAGGCGATAATCACCACAAACGACGTGCCCTGAAAAATCCCCAGAAAGACCGGTAACGGCTTTTCAAAAAAACGGTTATGGATGGCGGTCACAATGCCGGAAATCACGATCGCGCCAATAATGCTGGTATCGAGCGTTTTAATCCCGGCGATCAGTGTCAGACCGCTACCGGCCGTCGGCTCTGCGGAGAAATCCACGCCAAAGAAGTGACCCCAGGTCATTCCCATCGCGTTAATAAAGTAGTTCCAGGTTAAAAAGCTGATCAGTACCGCGAGGCAGGCACGTCCCTGCGCTTGTTTTGCCAGGCCAATCGGTAAACCAACGGCAAACAGCAGCGGCATATTACGAAACACGGTCCAGCCGCCTTCTTCGATAATGTGCACAATCTGCGCGAAAAGGTTATCGGGTGCGGTTAATGCTTCACCGACGAAAAGCGGATTGCGCAGCATAATGGCGATACCCACCACCATGCCCGCGAAGGGAAAAAGCAGCACTGGGGTAAACATTGCGCCGCCGAAACGTTGTATTTGACTGAGCATAGTTAAATCCTCATGAAACAACCTGTAGGGGAGAGGCCTTGTTTTGTTTTAGTGGCCTGAAATGAGCATAAGAATTCACCTTCCTGCCGGCAGGACGCGCCGCTGCGTTCCGTGATCCCTTTCATGGTTTTATTTCACTCCTTCAGGTCTACTTTTTGAGTTAAAAATAGACATGTAGGGTGCGTATATTCCTGACATGGGGTGTAAAGAGGTATACAGGTGATCTACAAATCGATAGCCGAGCGGCTACGTCTGCGGCTGAATTCCTCGGATTACAACGTCGGTAGTCCCTTACCGGGTGAAAAAACGCTGGCGCAGGAGTTTGGCGTGGCGCGAATGACCATTCGCAAAGCGGTTGATCTGCTGGTGGTGTGGGGGCTGGTGGTGCGCCGTCACGGCAGCGGAACCTTTGTGGCGCGCAAAGATGTACATCATGAAACTACCAACCTGACGGGGCTGGTAGAAGTGCTGCGCCAGCAAGGGAAAGAGGTACACAGCAAAGTGCTGCTGTTTGAAGTGATGCCTGCGCCACCGGCGATAGCCAGCCAGTTGCGCATCCAAATCAATGAGCGCATCTACTTCTCGCGCCGCGTGCGTTATGTCGAAGGCAAACCGCTGATGCTGGAAGATAGCTATATGCCGGTGAAACTGTTCCGTACGCTCTCGCTGGCGCACCTTGAAGGGTCAAAGTTCGATTACATCGAAAAGGAGTGCGGAATAACAATTAGCGGCAACTACGAAAGCCTGACGCCGGTGCTGGCAGATAAGCAACTGGCGCAAATATTGAACATCCAGGAGCAAACGCCGCTGCTGCGCATCACCTCCCTTTCCTACAGCGACAGCGGCGAGTTCCTTAACTACTCGGTGATGTTCCGTAACACCCGCGATTACCAGGTGGATTACCATTTGCGGCGTATCCACCCGGAAACGCCATTAGCCCATTCCCCAGAAGATCACCGCCAGTAATTGCGGCGTGATAATGCGCAAAAACATCACCAGCGGATAGACGGTGGCATAGGCGAGCGCCGCCGCGCCGCTGGTGGGGTGCAACGCGTTAGCAAAGGCCAGCGCGGGCGGATCGGTCATCGACCCGGCTAACATGCCGCATAAGGTCAGATAGTTCATCTTCGCCACCATCCGCGCCAGCAAGCCGACGGTTATCAGCGGAACGGCAGTAATGAAAATGCCGTAACACATCCATTTCACCCCATCGCCGTGAGTCAGCGTGGCGATAAAATCCCCGCCGGATTTCAGCCCGACCACCGCCAGAAACAGCACGATACCCAGTTCCCGCAGCGCCAGGTTGGCGCTGGGCGGCATAAACCAGTACAACTTGCCAATGGTACCAATGCGCCCAAGGATCAGCGCCATAATCAGCGGCCCACCGGCCAGACCTAATTTTAGCGCCGCAGGAAAACCGGGAATAAACAGCGGGATCGACCCTAACAATACGCCGAGACCAATACCGATAAACACTGGCAGCATCTGCACCTGTTGCAGTTTATGTTGCGCATTCCCCACTTCATTGGCGACGGCTTCAATCGCCGATGGTCGCCCGACCAGATTAAGAATATCGCCGAATTGCAGGCTGGCGTCGTTGCTCGCCACCAGTTCAACCCCGGCGCGGTTAAGCCGTGAAATCACCACGTCATAGCGCTCTTTAAAGTGCAGGTCGCGAATCTTTTTCCCCAGCACTTTTTCGTTGGTCACCACCACGCGCTCCACTCGCAAATCCGTACCGCGCGTGGATAACGAGACATCAACTTCCTGGCCGATAACCAGTTGAGCGTTGTGCAGATCTTTAGGTAATCCCACCAGATGCAACAAATCGCCGGCTTCAATCAGCGTACCGGGCGCGGGCACCATCAACAACTCACCGCGTTTTAAGCGCGAGCAGATGATTTTATCGCTGTTGAGGATCGGCACGTCCTGAATCGCCATCTTGTTGAGATTCGGGTTTTCGACGCGAATATTGATGGTGCGAATCAGCGATGTGCCGTTACTGAGCGTGGCGTCGTGCTTACGCGCTTCCTCATCCACATTGACGCGAAACAGCACACGCAATAACCACATGCTGAGCAAAATACCGCAGATACCGAACGGATAGGCCATCGCGTAGCTCATGCCCATCTGATCCAGCACCGGGCCTGCAATACCCAAATCACGCAGGATTTGTTGCCCCGCGCCAAGTGCTGGCGTGTTGGTTACCGCGCCGGAGAAAATCCCCAGCACCACCGGCAACGGAATGGCGAACAGCTTATACAGAATGGCGGTGACAAGGCCGCCGAGAAGCACTATCAGAATAGCGAACAGATTCAGCCGCAGGCCGGAGACGCGTAACGAGGCGAAGAACCCGGGACCGACCTGAATGCCGATGGTATACACAAACAGGATCAGGCCGAACTCCTGCACGAATAACAACATTGGGCTACTCAATGGAATGCCCAGTTGATCAACAAAGTGGCCGACGATTATCCCACCGAACAGCACACCACCAATGCCAAACCCGACGCCACGAATCTTCAGGTTGCCTATCCATAACCCGACGACAGCAACGAGTGCCAGAACGCTTACGGTTAATGCGATATCACTCATGATCGTTTCCCTGTACATGATGACTACAGGAATATTGGCAGAAGCTGTAATAACTGTATGGGTGATGCTGCACAAAGTGCAGGGATTTTCTCTGCTTCGTGATGTGGCGAAAAGTGCACCAGCAAACGACGGTTGCCCCGAATCAAAGCAGTGCTGTTCGCCTGTCTGACCGCTTCAGGATTGATTCAAACCCTATGCCTGCTAAGCATCGATGCAATCCCAGCCGCAACAATAGGTTATGGCATAGTTAATGCAAAAGACCACTTTTGTTAACAACAGGGTGGCAGAATGACAAATACAACATTGACCAACGTGGTGGTAGCAAGCCCGAAAAAGTGGATGCAACTGGCGCTGGGCCTGGTGTGCATGGTTTCTATTTCCAGCCCGCAGTATGTCTGGGCGCTACTGACGCGACCGTTTATGGAAAAATTGCACGTGCCCCTGGCGGAAATCCAGCTCACTTTTTCGCTGCTGATTATTCTGCAAACCTTCTTCTCCCCCTTTCAGGGGCGGTTAATTGATAAGTTTGGCCCGCGGCGGCTGATTGCCATCGGCACGGTGTTGAGCGGCGTAAGCTGGATGCTGACCGCCACCATCAGCAGCCTGACTGAACTCTATCTCTATTACGGCGTACTGGGCGGTCTTGGCACCGGCATTGTTTATATCGGCGTGGTTGGCCTGATGGTGCGATGGTTCCCGGAAAAACGCGGATTTGCCACAGGGATGGTGGCGGCGGGCTACGGTATGGGCGCGATCCTGACAACTTTCCCGGTGACACAATCGCTGGCTGCCAAAGGGCTGGAGAATACGCTGTGGCAATTTGGCCTGCTGATGGCGGTCATCGGGTTTATCGCCAGCCAGGGGCTACGGGCGCCGCACAGCATTCGAACAGAAGAAATTACCAGCAACCTGAAGATGAGCGATAAAAGCGTCGCGCCGAAAGAGATGCTGCGAAAACCGCTGTTCTGGTTGATGTTTGCGATGATGACCATGATGTCTACCTCAGGGCTGATGGTGACGTCGCAGATGGCCATTTTCGCTGAGGATTTCGGCATCACTGCCGTAACGGTAATGGGGATGGCGGCGCTGCCGCTGGCAATGACCATTGACCGTTTTATGAATGGGCTGACGCGCCCGGTGTGCGGTTATATTTCTGACCGGATTGGCCGGGAAAACATGATGTTTATCGCTTTTGGCCTGGAAGGCTGCGCAATGGCGCTGTGGCTGTTATGCAAAGACGATCCGCTGCTGTTTGTTCTGCTTTCCGGGGTGGTATTTTTCGGCTGGGGCGAGATTTTCTCCCTGTTTCCCGCCACGCTCACCGACACCTTCGGTACGCAGCATGCCACCGCGAATTACGGCTGGCTCTATATTTCTCAGGGGATTGGTTCGATTTTCGGCGGCCCGCTGGCGGCGCTGCTGTATCAGCAAACCGGTAGCTGGGATCTGGTATTTGGCTGCGCCATTACGCTGGATATTCTCTGTGCGCTGTTGGCATTTTTTGTGCTGAAACCCTGGCGCCACCGCTTCTTGCAGGGCGTGCGGGCATAAACAAAAAAGGCCCCGCATGCGGAGCCTTTTCGTTACTGACCGTTAGCTGTTTAACGCCGGGCGATTGCTGATGGCAATGCGCTGAGGCGCGGCGCTTTCCGGCACGTTACGCAGCAGATCGATATGCAGCAGGCCGTTGGTGAAGGTCGCACCGGAGACCTCCATATAGTCGGCCAGCGTAAAGCTCAGGCTAAACGGCTGGATCACCAGCCCCTGATGCAGCCATTTCGGCTCGTTGGCCGGTTTTTCCGGCGTACCTTTAACGGTTAAGCGCCCGTTTTCCAGCTGGATATCCAGCTCTTCCTGGCGGAAACCAGCCAGCGCGAGAGTAATGCGGTAGTGATTGTCGTCGCCCTTCTCAATGT
Organism: Kosakonia sp. PSU_27; assembly: GCF_039409795.1. NCBI lineage: Bacteria > Pseudomonadati > Pseudomonadota > Gammaproteobacteria > Enterobacterales > Enterobacteriaceae > Kosakonia > Kosakonia sp. PSU_27. The sequence goes on from NZ_JBCIVK010000006.1 coordinate 398,756, forward strand.
TGTAGGGCGGAAACGCCTGTTGCTCACTGGTGCTTTGCAGGGCGTTGGCCAGTTTGTCAAAACCGATCCATTGACGCAGCAGCGGGGATAAATCGTAGTTACGCATTGTGTTTCTCCTTCTAAGAAGCGAGTGAATACCTGCGAGCGCGTAAGCTCACATATGCTCCCTGTCGGCGAGCATGTCTGGGACGGGCCGCCAGCCGCGACCCTGGATAATTAGTTAATTTCGATACGACGCGGTTTTTTCTCTTCCGGGATCACGCGTTCTAAATCGACATACAGCAGGCCGTTGACCAGATTGGCGCCCTTCACGTGGATATTTTCCGCCAGCTGGAATTTACGCTCGAAGTTACGTTCGGCGATGCCCTGATAGAGGTAAGTGCGCTCTTTTTGTTCGTCGGTATGGGCACCTTTCACCACCAGCAGGTTGTCCTGCGCGGTGATTTCCAGCTCGCTTTCCGCGAAACCGGCCACAGCAATAGCGATGCGATAGTGGTTTTCATCCACTAACTCGACGTTGTACGGAGGGTAACCGCCATTGCTCTGGTTCTGATTGTTTTCCAGCAGGTTAAACAGACGGTCAAAACCAATGGCTGAACGATAAAGCGGGGAAAGATCGAAGTTACGCATAGTTAAAGCTCCTGAAATCAGCGAGATTTTTATGCCTTCCACCATGGACAGGCAACTAACGTAGCCGAACACCCTTCCGGCATGTTCCCGGGCTACATTCCTAAAATGTGGTTGAAGGAGAGGTTTTCAAGCCCGCAATTCGGACTTTTTTTTGCACTTTCTGGCACAACGCATAGACTGGGGTAGCAGCACAAAAAGTTAAAGTGCGAATGCCGCCACAGAGCGGAGCTCGAATGCTGTCGCTTTCTCGTTCGGGAGGCTATAACCCCCTGGATAGCATTCAAACGATAAACAACGATGACAAATCGAAAATGAAAACGATTCTTATAGTTTCTGCATTGCTCAGCGGGATGGTGTTGTCGGGGTGTTCAAGCGTGATGTCGCATACTGGCGGCAAAGAGGGGACGTACCCCGGCACACGCGCCAGTTCGGCGATGCTGTCTGATGATGACACCGGCATAGGCACGAAATCACTGGTGGTGCTGGATATGCCCTTTACCGCCATCCTGGATACGCTATTGCTGCCGTGGGATCTTTTCCGCCGCGATAGTTCTCTCAAATCGCGGGTGGAACAAAGCGAGAAAGCCTCGCTGGCGACCGATTCGGTGATCCCCCCCGCGCCCATGCCGGCACATTAAATTACCTGCCGGTTTCCGTCATCCATAGCTGGCGGAAACCGTCCACCTCTTCCATCCAGGCAATCTGCTTACCATCCGGTGAAAACACGACCGCATCTGCCGACGGCGGGTTTGCATGATCGGTGCTCAAAAAGGTGATATCGCCATGCTGTGCGTCGCACATCGCAATACGGTTTTCCAGCACAAATCCCAGCGCTTTGCCGGAAGGATGCCAGTTAAAAGCTGACTGAATTCCGTGAGTTGTATGCGTTAACTGGCGCGGTTCGCCGCCGTCCGGGCTTATCAGCCACAATTGCACAATGCCATCGTCGTCGCGCATCAGAAACGCGATTGCCGTGGCTTGCGGATTGCTGCGCACCCAGTGACGCGGCACATTCACTAATCCTGGGTAGCGGCGGTGATGGGTAAACGTCAGGCGTTTTTGCATCACACCTTTTGGCGGCGCGGGCAGGGTTTGTTCGCTGCCCGCTAATGGCGCATCGCCCGGCGTTTTCCAGCCCTGTTCATTGCCGGGAAGCGCAACAATAAACAACTCCGGCACTTTTTCACCGCTGTGCGACAAGGTATCGCCGATAAACGCCAGCCGCTGATTGCCCACCCACCCCTCTTCATACGCGCGGTTGATCTCATCGCTACCCGGCTGTGGCACGGGCGTCGTGCGGCTAACCAAAACACTCCAGTGGCTTCCACCATATTCGCGTGGATGCGTGCAAGGCGGCGTAACCGGGCCAAACGGCACCGCGACACCGACATTGCGTAAATCCAGAGCCGGATCGCGCTCGTGCAATACATGGTCGTTATACGTGAAGCTCACAAACTCACCATTCGGGCTGAACACATGCACATGTGTGCCGCCGCGTAATGCACCGGGCGTGTAAGGCGCGGTAATGTCCAGCGCATCAAGGTTACGGACGATACCATTTGCCAACGCCACGCCGCGCCGATGGTGAAAATCATACTGCCAGCTGGCGTCCGGGTTTTCCGGACCGTGGATAAAGACATACTCTTGCGCCCGAGGGTTCACCGTCACCACCCCGACATGCGCACCGTGTGTTGCGGTATACAGCACCTCAACGTCACCGTTGCGCACATTGACCCGTTCAATGGTTTTACCAGTAAACGATGCGCCAGAGGGCCGAACATCAAATACCAGCCACTGGCTGTCCGCTGTCCAGGTGTTGATATTGGTAAGTTGATGATTGTGCGGAGCAAAGGTGAGCTGTTTCATGAAAAGACCCTGAAGCCATAATGTCGCTTCAGGGTATAGCAATGGGCGGGATTCGCCTACTCTGCACTTCACGGTCACTTCACAGACTCGGTATAGCCTTCCTCCCTTAACACAGGAGGAAATGATGCAGCATTTTGACGTGGCAATAATCGGGCTGGGGCCAGCAGGTGCGGCACTGGCGCGGCAGTTAGCCGGGAACCTGAGCGTTATCGCGCTGGATAAAAAGCAGCAGCAGGGCAATAGCGGCTTTAAAAAACCGTGCGGTGGGCTGCTGGCACCCGATGCGCAGCGGGCGTTTATCCGTGCAGGTATTACGCTTCCGGTGCAGGTGATGGCCGATCCGCAGATTTTTAGCGTGCGTACGGTCGATGTGCAAAGTGGCCTTACGCGCAACTACCAGCGCAGTTACCTGAATATCGATCGCCATGCGTTTGATTTGTGGATGAAATCGTTGATTCCCCCCTCGGTCAATGTTTACCACGATGCGCTGTGCCGAAAAATCTGGCGCGAAAACGATCTCTGGCATCTGACATTTTACGCCGAAGGCGCGGAATCCACTGTGACATGCCGTTATCTGGTGGGCGCAGACGGCGCAAACTCAATGGTGCGGCGGGTTATTTACCCTGCGCATGACATTCGTAAATATGTCGCGCTGCAACAATGGTTTAAAGACCAGCACCCGCAGCCGTTCTATTCCTGCGTTTTCGATAACGCGACCACCGATTGTTATGCATGGAGCATCAGTAAAGAGGGCTACTTTATTTTTGGCGGTGCGTTTGTGTTGAAAAACAGCCGTGAAAATTTTGAGGCGCTGAAAACGCGGCTTGAGACGTTCAATTTTCGCTTCGGCGAGGTGGTGAAAAGCGAAAAATGTACCGTTCTGTGCCCGTCGCGCTGGGGCGATTTTGTTTGTGGGGAAGATAATGCATTTTTGATTGGTGAAGCGGCCGGTTTTATCAGCGCCAGCTCGCTCGAAGGCATCAGTTACGCGCTGGATAGCGCCGAAATACTCAGCGGCGTGCTTTGCAATGCGCCGGATAATGCGAATAACGTCTATCGTCAAAAAACGCGGCGATTACGCATAAAACTGCTGGGAAAAATCATTAAAAATCGCATTCTTACCACACCGTGGTTACGCAAATGGATCATGAAAAGCGGCGTTGCGCATATCCCGCTGACCGCAGAAAAACCAACAACAGCGGCAAGGGCGTAGCGCCCTTGCGCATGTTACGGCTTAGTTCAGCGCAAATTTCTCGATCGCGTAGGCAACGCCGTCTTCCAGGTTCGATTTAGTGACGAAATTCGCCGCCTCTTTCACCGCCGGGATGGCGTTATCCATCGCCACGCCCACGCCGGCATATTCAATCATCGCGATGTCATTTTCCTGATCGCCAATCGCCATGATCTCCTCTTGTTTGATATTCAGCGCATCGGCCAGCGATTTGACGCCGGTGCCTTTGTTGACGCGTTTATCAAGGATTTCAAGGAAATACGGTGCGCTCTTCAGCACGGTATATTTCTCTTTCACTTCCTGCGGAATACGGGCAATGGCCTGATCAAGAATGGTTGGCTCATCAATCATCATCACTTTCAGCAACTGGATTGTCGGATCCATTTTCTCGGCTTCGCAGAACACCAGCGGAATGGTGGCGACGTAAGATTCATGCACGGTGTAGTAGCTGATGTCACGGTTAGCGGTGTAGAGCGTATTGCGATCCAGCGCGTGAAAGTGGGAACCCACTTCACGGGAGAGTTTTTCCAGATAGCGATAATCATCATAGCTCAGCGCAGTTTGCGCGACGGTGCTGCCATCGCTGGCATTCTGTACCAGTGCGCCGTTATAGGTAATGCAATAATCGCCTTCCCGTTCCATATGCAGCTCTTTCATGTAGCTGTGTACGCCCGCATATGGCCGGCCAGTGGTCAGCACCACGTTAATACCGTGTTCGCGCGCAGCGGCGATCGCGTTTTTAACCGCGGGAGAGATGGTGTGGTCCGGCAGCAGCAGCGTGCCGTCCATATCGATTGCAATAAGTTTGATAGCCATGAGATCCCCTGATGAGATATTTCCAGGCTCATGCTAACGCGATTCCGCTCAAAAAACAGCACGGATAAAAAGGGAAAAGGGGGATGGAAACGGGGCGGGAAGTGCCTCTTTTAGATTTTCCCCTCTCCGGATGGAGAGGGGAAACAGCGGATCAGATATCGATATTCGCCGCTTTCAGGGCGTTTTCTTCGATAAAGGCGCGGCGCGGTTCAACCGCATCGCCCATCAACGTGGTGAACAGCTGGTCTGCGGCAATCGCATCTTTGACGGTCACGCGCAGCATACGGCGGCTGTCCGGATCCATAGTGGTTTCCCACAGCTGATCCGGGTTCATTTCACCCAGACCTTTATAACGCTGGATAGCGAGACCACGGCGGGACTCTTTCACCAGCCAGTCCAGCGCCTGCTCGAAGCTGGCAACCGGCTGACGGCGCTCGCCACGTTCGATAAAGGCGTCTTCTTCAATCAGACCACGAAGCTTTTCGCCCAACGCGCAGAGACGACGGTATTCGCCACCGATAATAAACTCATTATCCAGCGGATAATCCGTGTCGACGCCGTGAGTACGCACGCGAATAATCGGCTCGAAGTGGTTCAGCTCGCTATTAACACGCACATCGTACTTCCACTGGCTACCGTGCTGCTCTTTTTCGTTCAGCTCAGTGACCAGGGCATTAACCCAGCGAGTCACTTTCTGTTCGTCGGAAAGGTCGGCTTCGGCCAGCGTCGGCTGATACACCAGCTCTTTCAGCAGCGCGCGCGGGAAACGGCGCTCCATGCGACCAATCATTTTCTGCACCGCGTTGTATTCAGCGACCAGTTTTTCCAGCGGCTCACCGGCTAACGCAGGTGCGCTGGCGTTGGTGTGCAGGGTGGCACCATCAAGGGCGATTGCGATCTGGTACTGATCCATCGCTTCATCATCTTTGATGTACTGCTCCTGCTTGCCTTTTTTCACTTTGTACAGCGGCGGCTGCGCAATGTAGACATGGCCGCGCTCAACGATTTCCGGCATCTGACGGTAGAAGAAGGTCAGCAGCAGGGTACGGATGTGCGAACCATCGACGTCCGCATCGGTCATGATAATGATGCTGTGATAACGCAATTTATCCGGATTGTACTCATCGCGGCCGATGCCACAGCCCAGCGCCGTGATAAGCGTCGCCACTTCCTGCGAAGAGAGCATCTTGTCGAAACGCGCTTTCTCAACGTTCAGGATTTTGCCTTTCAGCGGCAGAATCGCCTGGTTTTTACGGTTACGGCCCTGCTTCGCAGAACCGCCCGCGGAGTCCCCTTCCACCAGGTAGAGTTCGGACAGCGCCGGGTCACGCTCCTGGCAATCCGCCAGTTTGCCCGGCAGACCGGCAAGATCCAGCGCGCCTTTACGGCGGGTCATTTCACGCGCTTTACGCGCCGCTTCACGCGCACGCGCCGCATCGATAATTTTACCGACCACGATTTTCGCGTCGGACGGGTTTTCCAGCAGATATTCACTGAGTAGTTCGTTCATCTGCTGTTCTACCGCCGATTTCACCTCAGAAGAGACCAGTTTATCTTTGGTCTGCGAGGAGAATTTCGGGTCCGGCACTTTTACAGAGACGACCGCAATCAGGCCTTCACGGGCATCATCGCCGGTAGCGCTGACTTTGGCTTTCTTGCTGTAGCCCTCTTTATCCATGTAGGCGTTCAGCGTACGGGTCATCGCCGCACGGAAACCTGCAAGGTGAGTACCGCCATCGCGTTGCGGAATGTTGTTAGTAAAGCAGTAGATGTTTTCCTGGAAACCATCGTTCCACTGCAGCGCAACTTCGACGCCGATACCGTCTTTTTCGGTGGAGAAATAGAAGATATTCGGGTGGATCGGCGTTTTGTTCTTGTTGAGGTATTCAACAAACGCCTTAATGCCGCCTTCATAGTGGAAGTGATCTTCTTTGCCATCGCGCTTGTCACGCAGGCGGATAGACACACCAGAGTTCAGGAATGACAGCTCACGCAGGCGCTTCGCCAGAATCTCATATTCGAATTCGGTAACGTTGGTGAAAGTTTCATAGCTCGGCCAGAAACGCACCATCGTCCCGGTTTTTTCGGTGTCACCGGTAACCGCCAGCGGTGCCTGCGGAACGCCGTGCTCATAAATCTGGCGGTGAACTTTGTTATCGCGCTGGATAACCAGCTCTAGTTTCTGCGACAGGGCGTTAACCACGGAAACACCCACGCCGTGCAGGCCGCCGGAAACTTTATAGGAGTTATCGTCAAACTTACCGCCTGCGTGCAGAACGGTCATGATCACTTCCGCCGCGGAAACCCCCTCTTCCGGGTGAATACCGGTCGGAATACCACGGCCATCATCCTGTACGGAGACAGAGTTATCGCTATGAATCGTGACGATAATGTCTTTACAGTACCCTGCGAGCGCTTCGTCGATAGCGTTATCTACCACCTCGAATACCATGTGGTGCAGACCGGTGCCGTCATCCGTATCGCCGATATACATACCCGGGCGCTTACGCACCGCATCCAGCCCTTTCAGGACTTTGATACTGGAGGAGTCATAAGAATTCGACATCAACGTTTCTCGCTCATTTAATCTTGGGTTAATCCGTTATTTTACCCTTTTCCACGGTGAACATCTTCGAATTTTTGTCCGACATGTCCATCACGTGATCAGCGCTGATAGCGCTGACGAAAACCTGCGACTGCGTAGCTTTTAAGCGGCTGGCTAACAGCCCGCGCTTCGCGTCATCAAGTTCTGAGGCAAAATCATCTATCAGGTATAAACAGCGTCGTCCGCTCTCGCGCGTTAAAAACTCGCCCTGCGCCAGACGCAGCGCGCACATCAGGAGTTTTAGCTGCCCGCGCGACAGCGTGTCTTCTACCGGCGCGCCGTCCGCACGAATGCGGAAATCCGCCTTGTGCGGGCCGTGCGCGGTGTAGGTCAGCATGCGGTCGCGCTCAAAATTGCGCTCCAGCACGTCGCCGTAGTCCGTCTCTTTCTCCCAGCCGCGCTGAAAAGAGAACGTCAGGGAAAACTCCGGCAAAAATTGTTGGCAGGTATCCGCCATATCTTCAGCGATAGCGGTGCTGTACTCCGCACGCCAGCGACTGATTTGCTCAGCCAGCGGGATAAGTTCTTTGTCCCACGGACGAAGCTGCGCGTAGTGGCTCACCTGGCGCAACGCGGCGTTACGCTGTTTCAGCAGACGTTTGAGATTGCTCCAGGCGGTGAAAAAACCGGTTTCGTTGTGAAAGCATCCCCAGTCGAGGAACGCTCTTCGGTATTTGGGGCCGCCGTTGAGTAAAGTAAACCCCTCCGGCGTGATCAGCTGCATCGGCATCAGCAGCGCCAGCTCCGCGACTTTATGCCCGTCGGTGCCGTCAATGCGCACTTTGCTGTCGCCGAGCTTGTCTTTGGTCAGGCCAATCGCCGTTTCCCGCTCTTCGCCCTGTAAACGCCCGTGCAGAACAAAAGATTCCTGCTCATGACGGATCACACGGCCGATTTGCAAACTGCGAAACGCCCGCCCATGACCGAGCGTATAGATCGCTTCCAGCACGCTGGTTTTGCCGCTGCCGTTCGCACCGACCAGGAAATTAAAGCCAGGGGAGAGCGCGAGATCCGCATTCTCGATGTTACGGAAGTCTTTAATAAGAAGGCGGGTCAGTGACATAGTTCAGAGCATCAGTCCAAGGGCGTGAGTGTCGCAGCCAGTTCGTCTACCGTCAGCGCACAGAAAGCGGAGCGTACACGAAGTACGTGAGCATTTCGAGCACTGCCGGAAGGCGAAATGGCAAGTAAACCAGCCCCTTTTAATCACTACAAACGCATGGGCATGACAACATAGGCTGCGCTTTGACTCGCCGCATCCTCAATCTGCACACTCGAAACCGAATCGGTCAGCAGAATGCGCACATTTTCGCATTTCAGCGCATTCAGTACGTCCAGCACGTAGCTGACGTTAAAGCCGATTTCCATTTCGCTCCCGCCGTAGGTGACGTCGAGAAACTCTTCCGCTTCTTCCTGCTCCGGGTTGTTGGCGGTGATTTTGATCTGATTCTCACTGACATACAGACGCACGCCGCGGAATTTCTCGTTAGAGAGGATCGCCGCGCGGGCAAATGCTTGTTTCAGCGAATCGCAACCCGCTTCGAGGGTCTTGTCCGGGTTTTTCGGCAATACGCGGCGATAATCCGGGAAACGGCCATCAACCAGCTTGGAGGTAAAAATGAAATCGCCAACGTGCGCACGGATGTTATTGCTGCCAATCTGCACGCGCAGCGGCGTATCACCGCCGTCGAGCATACGCATCAGCTCAATCACCCCTTTACGCGGCACGATCACCGAATGATTCGGCAGCACCTGACCAATCGGCATTGAGCAGACTGCCAGACGGTGACCATCAGTCGCAACCGTACGCAGCTCTTCGCCTTCGGTTTCAAACAGCATGCCGTTTAAGTAGTAACGCACATCCTGATGCGCCATCGAAAACTGCGTCGCTTCGATCAGGCGTTTCATGGTGGCCTGCGGAAGCGTGAACTCCACTTCGCTTTGCCAGTCGTCCAGATTCGGGAAATCAGCAGCAGGCAGAGTGGAAAGAGAGAAACGGCTGCGCCCGGAACGGATCAACATACGCTCGCCTTCCAGCTGCACAGCGATTTCAGCGCCTTCCGGCAGACCGCGACAGATGTCGAAGAATTTACGCGCCGGTACGGTGGTCGCTCCCTGTTCATGCGGCTGGACTAATGCAAGACGCGCCACCATCTCCATTTCGAGATCGGTGCCGGTCAGCGACAACGCGCCTTCAGTAACCTGAAGCAGCAGATTACCGAGAATAGGCAACGTCGGACGTCCGCCCAGCGGGCCGCTAACCTGTTGCAGCGGCTTTAATAAGTGTTCACGTTCAACGGTAAATTTCATAGCGTCACGAAGATAATGTTCTGATTAAATTGGAAAAATCTTCTTTGATATCATGGCTTTCTTCACGCAACTGCTCAATCTTACGGCAGGCGTGCAGCACGGTAGTATGGTCGCGACCACCAAATGCATCGCCGATTTCCGGCAGACTGTGGTTGGTCAGCTCCTTTGCCAGCGCCATCGCCATCTGACGCGGGCGGGCTACCGAACGGGATCGACGCTTCGACAGCAGATCCGCTACCTTGATCTTGTAATACTCCGCCACCGTCTTCTGAATATTGTCGATGGTGACCAGTTTTTCCTGCAACGCCAGCAAATCGCGCAGCGCCTCACGGACAAAATCGATAGTAATCGCGCGGCCAGTAAAGTTGGCGTTGGCGATAACGCGGTTCAGCGCCCCTTCCAGCTCACGCACGTTAGAGCGCAGGCGCTTAGCAATAAAGAAGGCCACTTCACCCGGCAGACGAATATCGTTTTCGTCGGCCTTTTTCATCAGGATCGCGACGCGAGTTTCCAGCTCCGGCGGCTCGATCGCCACCGTTAACCCCCAGCCGAAGCGGGATTTCAGACGATCCTCAACGCCGTTGATCTCTTTTGGATAACGATCCGACGTCAAAATGATCTGCTGATTGCCTTCAAGTAAGGCGTTAAAGGTGTGGAAAAACTCTTCCTGGGATCGTTCTTTATTGGCAAAGAATTGAATATCGTCGATCAGCAGGGCGTCAACGGAGCGGTAGTAGCGTTTAAACTCTTCGATCGCATTGTTTTGCAGGGCTTTTACCATGTCCTGGACAAAACGCTCGGAGTGCATATACACCACTTTAGCGTTGGGCTTTCGCGCCACAATGCCGTTACCCACCGCATGCAACAAATGCGTTTTACCGAGACCGGTTCCACCATATAAAAACAATGGGTTATACGCACCGCCGGGGTTGTCCGCTACCTGACGAGCCGCCGCACGAGCAAGCTGGTTAGACTTACCTTCAACGAAGTTATCAAAGGTATGTTTCACGTTAACGTTTGAGCGGTAGGTCGGTTCCGCAGGTGCCGGGACATTATCCCAGCCAGGGCGAGCTGCCGGTGCCGCACGCTGCACAACTACTTGCGCCGCCTGCGCGGGCGCAGCGACAATAGCAGGTTCTTTCAGGGTCTGGCTAACCGGGCGGGTGCCCACTTCAAAACGCAGCTGCGGAACATCCGTGCCGCAGAAGTCATTCAGCAGCCCGTTGATATTATTAAGGTATTTGTCCCTAACCCAGTCGAGGACAAAACGGTTTGGCGCATACAAAGCCAGCGTGTTATCGCTCAGTTCCGCCTGCAATGGGCGTATCCACATACTAAATTCTGTGGCTGGTAACTCATCCTGCAATCGGGCAAGACACTGCTGCCAAAGCGAAAGTGACACGGCGGACTCCACTCGAACGAAAATCGATAAATAGTAAAGACAGAAACATTAATGTTTTTTGACACACGTCGATAAGACCCAACCGGGTGACGTGCGAACCGCTATTTACGGTTTTTTGCCCTGCTCACGATCCTGGATCGCGATCGGGACCGCGGATCATAGCGTAAACCGCGGCAGAGATCTTGTGTTTCTCACAGATTCTTCACTATTTATCCACAGGGCGATTCGGAATCGGGTAAGTGTAAACGATCCAACCAGACGTGCGAGACGATTTACGCCGCATATTGGAAAATTTAATGAGTAACGCCGATTTATTGCTTAAACGATCTAATGAAGATCCTGGAGGATCCTTGCGCTTTGCTGTTGGCTCCGTATAATTCTGCCCCCGGCGCGTGTTGCTCTTGTTGGGCGTCGAATGCTGCTTATTTTTTGTGCGGATCTGTGCAAAAATAGGAGCGCAATAAGGAAAGAGAATTGACTCCGGAGTGTACAATTATTACAATCCGGCCTCTTTAATTACCCATGGCTTGCGCGCCAGTCGTTCGATATCCGTTCAGGCATACGCAAAAGTCAGTGAATTTATTCAAGTTTAGGTAGAAACCGCCATGAAACGCACTTTTCAACCGTCTGTACTGAAGCGCAACCGTTCTCACGGCTTCCGTGCTCGTATGGCTACTAAAAATGGTCGCCAGGTTCTGGCTCGTCGTCGCGCTAAAGGCCGCGCACGTCTGACCGTTTCCAAGTAATAAAGCTAACCCCTGAGTGGTTAAGCTCGCTTTTCCCAGGGAGTTACGTTTGTTAACTCCCACTCATTTCACTTTCGTCTTCCAGCAGCCACAACGGGCTGGCACGCCGCAAATCACCATCCTCGGCCGCCTGAATTCGCTGGGGCATCCCCGTATCGGTCTTACCGTCGCCAAAAAAAACGTCAAACGCGCCCATGAACGCAATCGGATTAAACGTCTGACGCGTGAAAGTTTCCGTTTACGCCAGCATGAACTGCCGGCAATGGATTTTGTGGTGGTGGCCAAGAAAGGGGTTGCCGACCTCGATAACCGTGCTCTCTCGGAAGCGTTGGAAAAATTATGGCGCCGCCATTGTCGCCTGGCTCAAGGGTCCTGATAGCCCTCATTCGGGTCTATCAACGCCTGATTAGTCCGCTACTCGGGCCGCACTGCCGTTTCACCCCAACCTGCTCTCACTATGGAATTGAGGCATTGCGCAGGTTTGGAGTGATAAAAGGCAGTTGGTTGACAGTGAAACGCGTATTAAAATGCCACCCTTTACACCCGGGTGGAGACGATCCCGTCCCGCCAGGACCTTCTAAAACCAGAGAACACTAACGATGGATTCGCAACGCAATCTTTTTATCATCGCTTTGTTGTTCGTGTCTTTCATGATCTGGCAAACGTGGGAGAAGGATAAAAATCCTCCTCCGGCGCAGCAGCAGACCACGCAGACTACGACCACCGCAGCGGGTAACGCAGCCGACCAGGGCGTTCCGGCCAGTGGCCAGGGGAAACTGATTACGGTTAAAACCGATGTGCTCGAGCTGACCATCAACACCCGTGGTGGTGATGTTGAGCAGGCACTGCTTCCGGCTTACCCGAAAGAGCTGGGTTCCAGCGAGCCGTTCCAGCTGTTGGAAACCACCCCGCAGTTTATCTATCAGGCGCAGAGTGGACTGACAGGTCGTGATGGCCCGGATAACCCGGCGAACGGCCCACGTCCGCTGTATAACGTGGAAAAAGATGCGTTTGTGCTGGCTGATGGCCAGAACGAGCTGGCTATCCCGCTGACCTATACCGATGCGGCTGGCAACACCTTCACCAAAGTCTTCACCCTGAAACGCGGTGAATACACGGTGAACGTCGGCTATAACGTGCAGAACGCCAGCGAAAAACCGCTGGAAGTGGCCGCCTTCGGTCAGTTGAAGCAATCCATCAATTTACCGACTCACCGTGATACCGGCAGCAGCAACTTTGCGTTGCATACTTTCCGCGGTGCGGCTTACTCGACGCCAGACGCGAAGTATGAGAAATACAAATTCGACACCATCGCCGATAACGAAAACCTGAACGTCAGCTCCAATGGCGGCTGGGTTGCGATGCTGCAACAGTATTTCGCTACGGCGTGGATCCCGAGCAGCAACAGTGCCAATAACTTCTACACCAGCAATCTGGGTAATGGCGTGGCCGCTATCGGCTATAAATCCCAGCCGGTTATTGTTCAGCCTGGTCAGACTACCGCGCTAAACAGCACCCTGTGGGTTGGCCCGGAGATTCAGGACAAAATGGCTGCTGCGGCACCGCACCTGGATCTGACCGTGGATTACGGCTGGTTATGGTTCATCTCTCAGCCGCTGTTCAAACTGCTGAAATGGATCCATAGCTTCCTCGGCAACTGGGGCTTCGCCATCATCGCCATCACCTTTATCGTACGTGGCATCATGTACCCGCTGACGAAAGCGCAGTACACCTCCATGGCGAAAATGCGCATGCTGCAGCCGAAAATTCAGGCGATGCGTGAGCGTTTAGGCGATGACAAACAGCGTATGAGCCAGGAAATGATGGCGATGTACAAAGCGGAGAAAGTGAACCCACTGGGTGGCTGTTTCCCGCTGCTGATTCAGATGCCAATCTTCCTCGCGCTGTACTACATGCTGATGGGTTCCGTTGAGCTGCGCCACGCGCCGTTCGCCCTGTGGATCCACGACTTGTCCGCGCAAGACCCGTACTACATCCTGCCGATCCTGATGGGCGTAACGATGTTCTTCATTCAGAAGATGTCGCCGACCACCGTGACCGACCCGATGCAGCAGAAGATCATGACCTTTATGCCGGTCATCTTCACGGTGTTCTTCCTGTGGTTCCCGTCAGGTCTGGTGCTGTACTATATCGTCAGCAACCTGGTGACCATTATTCAGCAGCAGCTGATTTACCGTGGTCTGGAGAAACGTGGTTTGCATAGCCGCGAGAAGAAAAGCTCCTGACAGTAAGTCATAGCTCTACGGAAGGCGGTCAACTGACCGCCTTTCTTATTTTGAGATTTCGGAAAATAAACCATGAACCACAACGACACGATTGTCGCCCAGGCAACCCCACCGGGACGCGGTGGCGTGGGCATCCTGCGTATTTCAGGCAGCAAAGCACGCGATGTAGCGCAGGCGGTGCTGGGCAAGCTACCGAAACCGCGTTATGCCGACTATCTGCCGTTTATGGATGTCGACGGCACCGCACTGGACCAGGGCATTGCGCTGTGGTTCCCCGGCCCGAATTCTTTCACCGGTGAAGACGTGCTGGAGCTGCAAGGCCACGGCGGCCCGGTGATCCTCGATCTGCTGTTAAAACGCATCCTGACGCTGCCAGGACTGCGTATCGCCAATCCTGGCGAGTTCTCTGAGCGCGCATTCCTTAACGACAAGCTCGACCTGGCGCAAGCTGAGGCAATTGCCGACCTGATTGATGCCAGTTCTGAGCAGGCGGCACGTTCGGCGGTTAACTCATTGCAGGGCGCGTTTTCCGCCCGCGTGAATCACCTGGTGGAAGCACTTACTCACCTGCGCATCTACGTCGAAGCGGCAATTGACTTTCCGGATGAGGAGATCGATTTCCTCTCCGACGGCAAAATCGAAGCGCAACTGAATAACGTTATCGCCGATCTGGACGCCGTACGCGCCGAAGCGCGCCAGGGCAGCCTGCTGCGCGAAGGGATGAAGGTCGTTATTGCCGGACGCCCAAATGCCGGAAAATCGAGCCTGCTGAATGCACTGGCCGGGCGCGAAGCGGCAATCGTCACCGATATCGCCGGCACCACTCGCGACGTACTGCGCGAACATATTCATATCGATGGTATGCCGCTGCATATTATCGATACCGCCGGATTGCGCGAAGCCAGCGACGAAGTGGAACGCATTGGCATCGAACGCGCCTGGCAGGAGATCGAACAAGCCGACCGAGTGCTGTTTATGGTGGATGGCACCACTACCGATGCCGTTGACCCGGCGGCGATCTGGCCCGATTTTATTGCCCGTTTGCCAGCAAAACTACCGATTACCGTGGTACGCAATAAAGCGGACGTGACCGGAGAACAGCCTGGCATCAGTGAAGTGAATAATCACTCACTGGTTCGCCTTTCAGCGCGAACCAGTGAAGGTGTGGAGGTGTTACGCCAGCATCTTAAACAGAGCATGGGTTTTGACACCAACATGGAGGGCGGCTTCCTGGCGCGTCGTCGTCATTTACAAGCGCTGGAAACGGCCGCAGAGCATCTGCAACAGGGCAAAGCACAGCTGTTAGGTGCATGGGCAGGTGAATTACTTGCCGAAGAGCTACGCCTGGCACAGCAGAACTTAAGTGAAATCACCGGCGAGTTTACCTCGGACGACTTGCTGGGGCGCATTTTCTCAAGTTTCTGTATTGGTAAGTAATGACATGGCGGCCGTTTTAACGGCCGTTTGTGTTACTACGGTGGATTTTCCTAAAGTGTTTCGGATCAGCGAAAGAAAGTGTAAATATCCCCGTTAGGACTTTTCAGATGCGAATTTCCGCATTAAAACCTATGCAGTATGGGCGATAATATTGATTATCGATTCGATCAACTCAGACCATTATCACGGAGAGAAAAATGGCGACGCACTTTGCTAGAGGGATTCTGTCAGAAGGGCATCTCATCTCTACCCGATTACCACTAACCTGCCACGATACGGCGCGCCAGCTTCCTGAACACCGCCGCTCACGCTTTCTCGCTTCCCGCGCGTTACTCGCCGAAATGCTGTTTATGCTGTACGGCGCGAGTGAACTGCCGGAAATAGATGTTGAGCCAAGCGGAAGACCGAGGTTTGTCGACAGCAGCCTGCCGCATTTCTCACTGGCATATGCCGGGAACATGGTCGGTGTGGCTATCACCACCGAAGGCGAATGCGGGCTGGATATGGAGTTACAGCGCGCAACGCGGAGTTTTCATAGCCCGCACGGCCATAAACACACGTTCACCAATAATGAACAGTTGTGGATCAACAACCAAAACGATGCTAACGAAGCGCAAACCCAGCTTTTGACCATTCGCCAGAGCGTAATGAAATTGCTGCACCAGATGCAGGATGAGCCGGGCCAGCTACAGTTGTTGCCAGGCTCCGGGCGTCTTCGCACTGCGCAACTGTCGCAGGTGGAAGTGATGTGTGACGCGGAAGATGTATTGATTTGGTCGGTCGCCGTGAGCCCGGCAATCGAAAGCCTGAAGATCTGGGAATTCGACAGTCAAAAAGGGTGGCGTTATCTTTCTGATGTGCAAACGCGCGCTAACGATCCCGCATCCCGCTTAATGCGATTCACCAGCCTGCCTGCGGAAAAAGCGCTGATCCTTAATTGATCCCTACACAGGAGTCATTATGTCTGCTGAACTTAAGGTTGTGACACTTCTCGGAAGCCTGCGCAGAGGCTCATTCAATGCCATGGTTGCACGCACGTTACCGAAACTCGCTCCGGCAGGAATGGAAGTAACGCCGCTGCCTTCTATTGCTGATATTCCGCTGTATGTCGCTGATATTCAGCAAGAAGAAGGTTTCCCGCAAAGTGTGGAAGCGATCGCGGCACAAATCCGCGCTGCGGACGGCGTGGTCATTGTGACGCCTGAGTATAACTACTCCGTTCCTGGCGGCCTGAAGAACGCCATCGACTGGTTATCGCGTCTGCCTGAGCAACCGCTGGCAGGAAAACCAGTGTTGATCCAGACCAGTTCAATGGGCGCGATTGGTGGTGCTCGCTGCCAGTATCACTTACGCCAGATCCTGGTATTCCTGGATGCGATGGTAATGAACAAGCCGGAGTTTATGGGCGGCGTGATCCAGAACAAGGTGGATCAGCAAACAGGAGAAGTGGTTGATCAAAGTACGCTCGACCATTTGACCGGGCAGCTAACGGCGTTTGGTGATTATATTCAGCGCGTTAAGCGGTAATGGTAAATCCCTCTCCCTTGCGGGAGAGGGAGAAAGATTAATGCGCGTCAATAAAGATGATTTTCAGCAGGAACAACACCGCAACCACCAGAACACACGGGCTCAGATCGCGCAGACGACCAGTGCCGATCTTCATCACACAGTAAGAGATAAAGCCGAGCGCAATACCTTCAGTAATTGAGAAGCTAAACGGCATCATCACGGCAGTGATGAATGCAGGCACGGCTTCTGTCATATCTTCCCATTTCACGCGCGCCAGGCTGGATGTCATCAGCACACCAACGTAAATCAGCGCACCCGCAGCGGCATAAGCCGGAACCATGCCCGCCAGCGGCGACAGGAAGATAACCAGCAAGAACAGCAGACCAACCACCACTGCGGTCAGGCCGGTACGCCCACCGACAGAGACACCCGAAGACGATTCGATATAAGCCGTCACGGAAGAGGTGCCGATAAACGAACCTGTCACTGAAGAGATACTGTCAACGAACAGCGCCTGCTTCATGCGCGGGAATTTGCCGCTCTCATCCACCAGCCCGGCTTTATCCGTCACGCCAATCAGCGTACCGGAAGAGTCGAACAGGTTAACCAGCATAAACGAGAAAATCACACCCGCCAGACCGATATTAAACGAACCGGCCAGATCAACGTTGCCGACAACGGACGCCACGCTCGGCGGCGCGGAAACGATGCCGTGGTACTGCACATCACCCATCAGCCAGCCCAGCAGCGTTGTCACAACGATAGAGATCAGCACCGCGGCGTGAATGTTGCGCGACGCCAGAATCGCGATGATAAAGAAACCGAGCACACCCAGCAGAACACTGTGAGACGTCAGGTTGCCAATGCTCACCAGCGTCTCTTTGTTGGCGACGATAACACCGGCGTTTTTCAGCCCCATCATGCCAATAAACAAACCGATACCGCTGGTAATACCAACACGCAGGCTCACCGGGATATTGGCAATCATCCAGTAACGAACGCGGAAAATAGTCAGCAGCAGCAAACCGACCGCGCCCCAGAAAATTGCGCCCATGCCAATCTGCCAGGAGAGGCCCATCGCGCCAACGACCACGAACGCAAAGAAAGCATTCAGGCCCATGGCCGGCGCCAGTGCGACCGGCAAATTCGCCACCAGCCCCATCAGAATGCTGCCAAAAGCAGCAATCAGGCAGGTTGTCACAAATACTGCGCTGGTATCCATTCCGGCGACGCCCAGAATCTGGGGGTTAACAAAAACGATATACACCATCGTCAAAAACGTCGTGAAACCGGCGATCACCTCAGTGCGTGCCGAAGTGCCGTGCTCGCGCAGTTTAAACACGCGGTCAAGCAACCCCTGGCCTGAAGCCTGGGTAGTGTGTTGTTGGCTCATTATCAATTTCCGGAATAGGAGGGAAAATTCGTCGCTATCCTATACCAAAATGAGACAATGTTGACGGTTATCACACACTTTTTTTCATTGAATTTGCTTATACGGCAACGATTGCGTCCCGTAATCTGCGTTAAGTAAACGTTAAACTTGCAATAAAACAGGAAACGGCATGTCCCACATTGAAGCGGTATTTTTCGACTGTGACGGCACCCTGGTCGACAGTGAAGTAATTTGTTCCCGCGCCTACGTGCATATGTTTGAAGCGTTTGGTATTTCGCTCGATCTGAACGAGGTTTTTAAACGATTTAAAGGCATGAAACTGTATGAAATCATCGATGTTATCGGCGAGGAGTACGGTAAACCGCTGGATAAAAGCGCGCTGGAGCCGGTGTATCGCGCGGAAGTAGCGCGTCTGTTTGACAGCGAGCTGGAAGTGATTGCCGGAGCGAATGCATTGCTGGACGCGGTAGCGATTCCGATGTGCGTCGTGTCTAATGGCCCCGTCAGCAAAATGCAACACTCTTTGGGCAAACTTGGAATGCTACATCACTTTCCTGAAAAACTGTTTAGCGGCTATGACATCCAACGCTGGAAGCCCGATCCGGCGATAATGTACCATGCAGCTAAAGCGCTTAATGTCGATCCGGCAAACTGTATTCTGGTGGATGATTCCACCGCCGGGGCGCAATCTGGTATCGCGGCAGGGATGGAAGTATTTTACTTCTGCGCCGATCCGCATAACAAACCCATCGACCACCCAAAAGTGACTATGTTCACTGACCTGGCGCAATTGCCAGAGCTGTGGCGCGCTCGCGGGTGGCATGTTACGCGTTAATCTAAACCACTAAACAGGATGTTTTTATGGCCCAGACACATCGCCCTCTACCGGTATTTAAATATCACCCGCAGCCTCTGGAAACCGGGGTGTTCTCTGAAGACAAAACGGTCACCTGCGCCTGCTGTCAGCAGCCGACCAATGTCTACTACACCAATCCGTTCTATACCCAGCAAGATGTCGATTATCTCTGCCCATGGTGTATTGCAGACGGTGCGGCCGCAGAGAAATTTGGCGGCAGCTTTCAGGATGAATCCTCCCTGGAGGGTATAGAAAGCGAGTTCGACGACGAAGGCGAATTTACCGGCTTTAAAAATCCCTGGCCGGAAGCCAGCGTGATTGAATTAACCGAAAGAACGCCGGGATATTGTGGCTGGCAGCAGGAGTTCTGGCTGGCGCACTGTAATGATTTTTGCGCCTTCGAGGGTTACGTTGGCTGGAAAGAGATTGCCGACAAGCTGGACCAATTTGCCGATCTGCGGGCCGACTGCGATGCTTTCGGCATTGATTACGAGAAGCTCCCCGAATACCTGCTCGACGGCGGTGATTGCCAGGGTTATCTCTTCCGTTGCCTGCATTGCGGGAAACTTCGCTTGTGGGCCGATTTATCCTGATGGAAAACGACAGGAGCACAACAGATGCCTGAATTACTTGCACGTTACCAGGGTTGCCTGCTCGGACTGGCCGCAGGTGATGCAGTTGGTACCACGGTGGAGTTCAGCGCGAAGGACTCCTTTCCACCCGTGAAAGGGATGGAAGGCGGCGGCCCGTTTCATTTACAGGCCGGGCAGTGGACTGACGATACCTCAATGGCGCTGTGCCTTGCAGAAAGCCTGGTCACCTGTAACGGGTTTGACGCAAAGGATCAGATGAACCGTTATCTGAACTGGTGGAAGTGGGGCTATTTAAGCTCTACAGGTCACTGTTTTGATATCGGCATGACCGTTGCCAGCGCGCTGCAGAAGTTCGCCAATGATGGCGAGCCGTTTGCCGGTTCCAGCAACCCGCGAACGGCCGGCAACGGCTCACTGATGCGTCTGGCGCCTGTGGTGCTGTGGTTCTTTCCGGATCAAGCGCAAGTGCTGGAATATGCACAAGCCTCTTCACGCACGACGCACGCAGCGCCGGAAGCACTCGCCAGCTGCCGTCTGTTCGCGCAACAGCTTATGAATGCCTTACAGGGCAAAAGTAAGCAGGAAACGCTGACCGATATCGCGCAGTTGCCGGAGCAGGAAAACCTGCGCCACATCGCTGAGGGTTGCTATCTGCAAAAAAACCGGGCGGAGATTTTTGGTACCGGTTACTGCGTGCAGAGCCTGGAAGCGGCGCTGTGGTGTTTCGCCAAAGGTAACGACTTTGAAGAAACCATCCTGCTGGCCACCAACCTCGGCGATGATGCGGATACTACCGCCGCCATTGCCGGACAACTGGCTGGCGCGTTCTACGGGGTAAACGGCATTCCGCAAACGTGGCGTGACAAACTCTGGCAGTATGAGGATATCGATAGGCTGGCAAGAAAGCTGCTGGCAAAATCGGCCTGAAAAAAACCCCCTCGTGGCTGAGGGGGTTTTCGCATCACTCTTTGGGATCTTTTCCCGCCAGCAGCTTATCCAGTTCATCGCCGCCAACGTGACGGAAATCCTGCCCCTTCACGAAGTAGAAGATGTATTCACAGATATTCTGGCAACGGTCGCCGATACGCTCGATGGAACGGGCGCAGAACAGCGCGGTCAGCACACTCGGAATGGTGCGGGAATCTTCCATCATGTAGGTCATTAACTGACGCACAATGCCTTCATATTCCTGATCCACTTTTTTATCTTCGCGGTAGATACGCACCGCTTCGTCCAGATCCATACGGGCGAAAGCGTCCAGCACGTCATGCAGCATCTGCACGGTGTGGCGGCCCAGCGATTCAAGGCTTACCAGCAGCGGCTGATGTTGCTGGGAGAACTTTTCCAGCGCGGTACGGCAGATTTTATCCGCCACGTCGCCAATACGTTCCAGCTCAGCGATGGTTTTGATGATCGCCATCACCAGGCGTAAATCGCTCGCCGTCGGCTGACGCTTAGCAATAATGCGCACACAGGCTTCATCGATGGCAACTTCCATCATATTGACCTGCTTGTCACCCTCAACAACGCGCTTAGCCAGCTCGCTGTCCTGGTTGTGCATGGCGGTGATCGCATCAGAAAGCTGCTGCTCCACCATTCCACCCATGGTCATTACCTGAGTGCGAATGCTTTCCAGCTCAGCGTTGAACTGCCCGGAAATGTGTTTGTTAAGGTTGAGATTGTCCATGGTGCACTCCAAATGCCCGACAGATTTCACGTTGTAACAGGGTTGCTGAGACCTTTACGGCTCGGCAAATCAACCATAGCGCCCGGTAATGTAGTCTTCCGTTTGCTTCTTCTTCGGCTTCGTGAACAGATCATCTGTATTGCTGAACTCAATCAACTCACCGAGGTACATAAATGCCGTGTGATCGGAACAGCGCGCCGCCTGCTGCATGTTGTGCGTTACGATAACAACGGTGTAATCCTGTTTCAGTTCCGTAATCAGCTCTTCGATACGACCGGTTGAGATCGGGTCGAGCGCTGAACAGGGTTCATCAAGCAACAGCACTTCCGGGCGGATCGCGATCCCGCGGGCAATGCACAGACGCTGTTGCTGGCCACCGGAGAGAGAGTACCCGCTCTGGTGCAGTTTATCCTTGGTTTCGTTCCATAATGCGGCCTTAGTCAAAGCCCACTGCACACGCTCGTCCATATCCGGGCGTGAAAGCTTCTCAAACAGGCGCACACCGAAAGCGATATTGTCGTAAATCGACATCGGGAACGGCGTTGGCTTTTGAAACACCATCCCTACTTTCGCGCGCAGCAGCGCAATATCCTGCGTGTTAGTCAGAATATTGTCGCCATCCAGCAGGATCTCGCCTTCCGCGCGCTGCTCAGGATAGAGTTCAAACATTTTATTAAACGTACGCAGCAGCGTGGACTTACCGCAGCCCGACGGCCCGATAAACGCCGTCACCTGATTTTTGGCAATATCCAGGCTGATGTTTTTCAGTGCATGGAATTTGCCGTAATAGAAGTTCAAATCGCGAACCTGAATCTTGCCCGGCGTCGTTTCAACCATACTCATTTATCTCTTTCCTCAACTCGACGCCGCTTTCGCCGCGTCGCAAAAATTAACCGTGTTTACTCTTCGCGAAAATGACGCGCGCCAGAATATTTAACAACAGTACGCAGAGAGTGATGATCAGCACCCCGGCCCAGGCCAGCTGCTGCCACTCGGCAAACGGGCTCATAGCGAATTTGAAAATCGTCACCGGCAAGTTAGCGATAGGCTGCATCATATCGGTGCTCCAGAACTGGTTGGAGAGCGCGGTAAACAGCAGCGGTGCCGTTTCACCCGCAATACGCGCAACAGCCAGCAGCACGCCGGTCATAATCCCGGAAACCGAGGCTTTCAGGGTAATGGCGGAAATCATCTTCCATTTCGGCGTTCCCAACGCGTAAGCCGCTTCGCGCAGGCTGTCCGGCACCAGTTTCAGCATGTTTTCCGTAGTACGGATGACAATCGGCACCTGTAACAGCGCCAGCGCAATCACACCGGCCCAACCGGAGAAGTGCTGCATCTGCGCGACAACGATGGTGTAAACGAACAGGCCAACCACGATAGAAGGCGCTGAAAGCAGGATGTCGTTGATAAACCGAATAATTTCAGCCAACAGTGATTTACGGCCATACTCCGCCAGATAAATCCCGGCCATAATGCCCAGTGGTGTACCGACAACCGTCGCCCAGAGAATTAACAGACCGCTGCCCGCCAGAGCGTTAGCCAGACCACCGCCCGCCGTATTTGGCGGCGGCGTCATTTCGGTAAACATCGCCAGCGACATACCATCAAAACCGCGGGTAACCGTCGACAGCAGGATCCAAATCAACCAGAACAGACCAAAGGCCATCGTCGCCATCGACAATGTCAGGGCAATGCGGTTTTTCAGACGGCGGCGCGCCTGCATTTTGCGACGCGATTCAGCCAGTTGCGCTGTACTTTGCATTTCAAGCGTAGCCATTAGCGTGCCCCCTCGTTTTTCGCCAGGCGCATGATCATAAATTTAGAAATGGCCAATACGATAAAGGTGATCACGAACAGGATAAGCCCTAATTCCATCAATGCCGCGACATGCAAGCCCGATTCGGCTTCGGCAAACTCATTCGCCAGCGCAGAGGTAATACTGTTACCAGGCATAAACAGTGAAGCACTGTCGAGCTGGTAGGTGTTACCGATGATAAAGGTCACCGCCATGGTTTCACCCAGTGCGCGCCCCAGCCCCAGCATTACGCCGCCAATCACCCCGTTTTTGGTAAATGGCAACACGATACGCCAGATAACCTCCCAGGTGGTGCAGCCAATGCCGTAGGCCGACTCTTTCATCATCACCGGTGTTTGTTCGAATACATCGCGCATTACCGCCGCAATGTACGGAATGATCATAATGGCGAGGATCACCCCGGCGGCCAGAATGCCGATACCAAATGCGGGGCCGGAAAACAGCGCGCCGACAAATGGAATATTAGAAAGGACATTGCCCACCGGCTCCTGAAAGTAAGTCGCGAACAGCGGAGCAAAAATAAACAGCCCCCACATGCCGTACACAATACTCGGGATCGCCGCCAGCAGTTCAATAGCAATACCCAGCGGGCGTTTCAGCCAGTTTGGCGACAGCTCCGTCAGAAACAGCGCGATACCAAAACTCACCGGAACCGCGATAAGTAGCGCGATGACCGAGGTAACAATGGTGCCGTAAATCGGTACCAGCGCCCCGTAGACGTCATTCGGCGCATCCCACTCTTTGGTCCACAGGAAAGAAAAACCAAACTTCTGAATGCTTGGCCATGAGGAGAAAATCAGGGACACGATAATGCCGCTGAGCAGCAATAACACAATCAGCGCAGCCAGTCTTACCAGTGCGCTGAATAACATGTCGCCTTTTTTACCCGGGGGATTAAATGCCGGCTTGGTTGCAGCCATAAATTACTCTTCAGTTTAACGT
This sequence comes from Kosakonia sp. PSU_27, assembly GCF_039409795.1. Taxonomy (NCBI): domain Bacteria; kingdom Pseudomonadati; phylum Pseudomonadota; class Gammaproteobacteria; order Enterobacterales; family Enterobacteriaceae; genus Kosakonia; species Kosakonia sp. PSU_27. The sequence goes on from NZ_JBCIVK010000006.1 coordinate 422,844, forward strand.
CTTACGAATTTGCCCGCAGGCACTTGCGCTTGCCGGCCTACAGAAGATCTGTAAGGCGGATGGTGTAAGCGCCATCCGCCATGTTCTTCAAAACGTGTGCTTAATACAGTGCTTTACCGCTGCTGTCTTTCACGTTGGCTTTCCAGGCAGCGCGAACTTGTTCAACAACGCTATCCGGCAGGGTTGCGTAGTCGAGGTCGTTAGCTTGTTTGCCGCCTTTTTTGTAGGCCCAGTCAAAGAATTTCAGCACTTCCGCGCCTTGCTCAGGTTTAGCCTGCTCTTTATGTACCAGAATGAACGTGGTGGAAGTGATTGGCCACACGTCCGCACCTTTCTGGTTAGTCAGGTCCTGGGCGAAAGACTTGCTCCAGTCGATATCTTTAGCCGCGTTGGAAAAACTGGTTTCCGTCGGGCTAACCGCTTTACCATCGGCAGAGAGCAGCTTGGTGTAGGTCAGGTTGTTCTGCTTAGCGTAAGCATATTCAACGTAACCGATAGAGCCCGGCAGACGCTGAACGAACGCGGCGATACCGTCGTTACCTTTACCGCCCAGACCGGTCGGCCAGTTAACGGTAGAGCCAGAACCGACTTTAGATTTCCACTCTTCGTTCACTTTCGCCAGGTAGCTGGTGAAAACGAAGGAGGTACCGGAACCATCAGCGCGGCGAACCACAGCGATGTTCTGTGAAGGCAGTTTCAGGCCTGGATTGAGTTTGGCAATAGCCGCGTCATCCCATTTTTTGATATTACCCAGGTAGATATCACCCAGGGTCTTGCCGTCCAGCACCAGTTCACCGGATTTAACACCCGGGACGTTGATTGCCAGCACGATACCGCCGATCACAGTCGGGAACTGGAACAGGCCTTCCTGAGCCAGTTTGTCGTCAGCCAGCGGGGCATCGGACGCACCGAAATCAACAGTTTTAGCAGTAATTTGTTTAACGCCACCAGACGAACCGATACCCTGGTAGTTAATCTTGTTACCTGTTTCTTTCTGGTAGGTATCAGCCCACTTGGCATACACCGGCGCCGGGAAAGTTGCGCCCGCGCCTGTCAGGCTGGCAGCTGCGTTTACAGCATATGCACTCAGAGAAAAGGTCGCGGCGACAACAGTTGCGACAGTGGTACGCATAACGTTCATAATGTCTCCTGCAAGAATCGTAAATCGTTGTTTAGTGGCTACGATGAGCAAAATAGGACACTTTGATGACAGTTATATGCAAAGATTGTTACTGTTTGATGACAGCAACGGATTACGGCCACATTTAACGAATTCAGGATGATTTATCAGCGAGATAAAAAAGTTGATGACGATAAAATGTCAGCAAGATTTTAGTTTTATGACATTAAAAACGTAGCTGAATCTGACAAGAAGTCCTAACAAAACGCGAGAAAAAGCCACCGCTTATCACTTTATTTACGCCTGGATTGCGTCAGCGCCTGACGCCGGAATTGGGCTATTTTTAGCGATACACGCCACTGCACTAATTTCGTGAGTTCCGGCCCATTCATCACTTTCCGCGTCAGCCATAAAAGAACCATACTACTCCCCCAAAAAACCAGAGACAGTGCGGAAAACGGAGCAATGAGAAGCCATCCTGCCACTGGCACGTTGCAAACACATAACAGCAACCAGACAGCCAGGAATAATTTTAAGGAGAGCGTGCGCCCTTTTTCTACGCCGATGAGCGCCACGACCAGGACTAAAAATACCGCTACACCTGCGATGAAACCCAGGCCACCAATGGCGGTTTTCACCGTCAGCGCAAGGCAAACATAGCTTAGTAACAAGGCATAAAACACCACCGTTACGCTGCCATAAAATGTCATCCCGCCTCTGCCTGCAGGATAAGCCTTTGGCATCCCTTTAAATGCCTCCGCCGCCAGCTTCAACTGTGCCAGCTTGCGACCCGCTATTCCCGCATCAACACTCCGGCAATAATTGATGAGTGCAAGCAATCTTGCGCCTGCCATTTTTTCCAACAAACTCATGGCTATCCTTAAAAAAAGAGGCTGCCATCAGGCAACCTCTCTCTACACTATGACAAGCTTAAGACCTTATTCCACAGTAACCGATTTCGCCAGGTTACGCGGCTGATCCACGTCGGTGCCTTTGATCAACGCAACATGGTAAGCCAGCAGTTGCAGCGGCACGGTATAGAAGATTGGCGCGATCACCTCTTCTACATGCGGCATATCGATAATGTGCATATTGTCGTTGCTGGTGAAACCGGCATCCTGATCGGCAAAGACATACAGCACGCCGCCACGGGCGCGAACTTCTTCGATGTTGGATTTAAGTTTTTCCAGCAGTTCGTTGTTTGGCGCAACAACAATCACTGGCATATCGGCATCAATCAGCGCCAATGGGCCATGTTTCAGTTCACCTGCGGCATAGGCTTCGGCATGAATATAGGAGATCTCTTTCAGCTTCAGCGCACCTTCCAGTGCGATCGGATACTGATCGCCGCGGCCAAGGAACAGCGCATGATGCTTATCGGAGAAATCTTCTGCCAGTGCTTCAATGCGTTTATCCTGCGACAGCATCTGCTCAATGCGGCTCGGCAGCGCCTGCAAACCATGAACGATATCGTGCTCAATAGCCGCATCCAGCCCTTTCAGGCGGCTCAGTTTCGCCACCAGCATCAGCAACACAGTGAGCTGAGTGGTAAACGCTTTGGTTGATGCAACGCCGATTTCCGTACCGGCTTTGGTCATCATCGCCAGGTCGGATTCGCGCACCAGCGAGGAACCCGGAACGTTACAAATAGCCAGCGAACCCAGATAACCCAGCTCTTTTGACAAGCGCAGTGCCGCCAGCGTATCCGCCGTTTCGCCAGACTGCGACAGGGTGATCATCAGGCTATTACGACGCACCGCAGATTTGCGATAGCGGAACTCAGAAGCGATTTCGACATTGCACGGAACACCCGCCAGCGCTTCAAACCAGTAGCGGGAAACCATACCGGAGTTATAAGACGTACCGCAGGCAACGATCTGAATATGTTCAACTTTCGACAGCAGTTCGTTAGCATTCGGCCCCAGTTCGCTCAGATCAACTTCACCATGGCTGATACGGCCAGTCAGGGTGTTTTTGATGGCGTTCGGCTGCTCGTAGATCTCTTTTTGCATGTAGTGGCGGTAAATACCTTTATCGCCAGCGTCGTATTGCAGATTAGATTCGATATCAGGGCGTTTAACCTGCGCGCCAGATTTATCGAAAACAGTCACGCTACGGCGAGTCACTTCAGCAATATCGCCCTCTTCAAGGAAGATAAAGCGGCGGGTAACCGGCAGCAAGGCCAGCTGATCGGATGCAATAAAGTTTTCACCCATGCCCAGGCCAATAACCAGCGGACTGCCAGAGCGCGCTGCCAGCAACGTACCCGGATCGCGCGTATCCATGATGACAGTGCCATATGCCCCGCGTAACTGAGGAATAGTACGCAGTACAGCTTCACGCAGCGTGCCGCCCTGCTCCAGTTCCCAGTGCACCAAGTGCGCGATAACTTCGGTATCCGTTTCAGAAACAAACACATAACCGCGTGCTTTTAACTCTTCACGCAGCGGCTCGTGGTTTTCGATAATACCGTTATGCACCACCACAATATGGTCAGAAACATGCGGATGCGCGTTGCCTTCTGACGGTTCACCATGCGTTGCCCAACGCGTATGAGCAATACCGGTGCCACCATGCAGCGGGTGTTCTTCCGCCGCCTGAGAGAGCATCTGCACTTTACCAAGACGGCGCAGACGGGTCATATGACCTTGTGCATCAACCACCGCCAGACCAGCAGAGTCATAACCACGGTATTCCAGACGACGAAGGCCTTCGAGAAGGATTTCAGCTACATCACGTTGCGCGACTGCGCCAACAATTCCACACATATTTTTTGATTCCGATTTTGGCATTGTGCCTTTTGTTGTCGGTCAACCTGTTTACACGTCATTCTTCGACGCTGCCTTTGTACAACGCGAATTATTGAGTGTAAGTGTCCGATTATCGGACTCCCCGAGCCTTGTAGAGAGTGGGGTTATTTTTATAGGTACTGCATGCGGGCGGGGGAATTATCTTTCCCCTCATCCCTGAAATCATTACTTCTTCTTCACCGGACGCTGCCAGCCCTGTTTTTGGACCTGCGGCACGCGGCTTAAAACCAGTTCATTTTCGTTAACGTTGCGCGTCACCGTGGTACCGGCGGCAATCGTCGCACCTTTACCGATTGTGACAGGTGCCACCAGTTGCGTGTCAGAACCAACGAAGACATCATCACCAATAATAGTTTTATGCTTGTTCGCGCCATCATAGTTACAGGTAATAACGCCTGCACCGACATTTACGTTGTCGCCAATTTCTGCATCGCCCAGATAAGTCAGATGGCCCGCTTTCGAACCTTTCCCCAGACGCGCTTTTTTCATTTCCACAAAGTTGCCGACATGCGCGCCAGCCAACAGTTCAGCGCCCGGGCGCAAACGCGCAAAAGGCCCGATGGTACATTCCGCTTCCAGACGAGCATCTTCCACAACGCTATACGGGCTGATTTCACAATCGTCGCCAATTTCGCTGTTTTTCAGAACGCAACCGGCGCCAATTTTCACGCGATCGCCAAGCTTAACGTGACCTTCAATGATGACGTTAGCATCGATCTCGACATCCCGCCCGTGCTCCAGCGTACCGCGCAGATCGAAACGCGCAGGATCGCGCAGCATAACACCTGCCAGCAGCAATTTTTCGGCTTGCTCAGACTGATAAGCGCGTTCCAGGCGTGACAACTGAAGACGATTGTTAACGCCTTCCACTTCGCTCAGACGCTGCGGGTGCACAGCGACGATTTCACGCCCTTCCTGATAAGCCAGAGCAATGATATCGGTGATGTAGTATTCACCCTGGGCATTATTGTTGGTGAGTTTACCAAGCCAGCGTTTCATATCGCTGCCATTGGCGATCAAAATACCGGTATTGATTTCGTTAATCTTACGCTGCTCTTCACTGGCATCTTTCTGCTCAACAATACCAGTCACAACGCCGTTTTCGCGCGTGATGCGGCCATATCCAGTAGGGTCATCCAGAACCACAGTTAACAAACCGATCCCACCTTGCGGTTTTGCAGCACGCAGACGTTCCAGTGTTTCCACCGAAATCAGCGGCACATCACCATAGAGCATGAGAATATCTTCGTCATCCGCAAAGAACGGTGCAGCCTGTTGCATCGCATGGCCAGTACCCAGCTGTTCAGCTTGCAGAACCCAATTGAGTTTATCGTCAGAAAGGCGTTGTTTGAGCAGATCGCCACCGTGACCATAGACCAGATGGACGTGGTTCGCGCCAAGAACAGTTGCGGTATCAATGACATGCTGAACCATCGCTTTCCCTGCAAGCGGATGCAGCACTTTGGGAAGATCGGAATACATGCGTGTACCTTTGCCCGCAGCAAGGATCACCACACTCATTTTTGTGTTCAACATTTGCGTCCTGACTCTATTTTGGGAAAGAAGTAAACCTCTTTCGTGTTGAAAATTCTACATATTTTGTAGCATGAAATGGATTGCCGACGAAACGCTCAAGTTCCGCTATTTCAGGCCATTTGAAGACTATTTGGTGCGCAGAGTAAATCAGTTTGCCGCTGAAAAATAGCGCCATTTCCCGCTGGTGCTAATTCATACAATGAGTTAGCCATTATTCTCATCCTGAATAAAGATCGCACAGAAACAAAACGGCGTTTTAATTATCAAAGAGTGTGACGTACAAAAAAGAAACACCGTTTCATCTTGATGATAATGGCAGGCAATTATCAATCAGGAGAATAAAATGAATTATAAAATACCTCTGGCCCTCACGATTTGCAGTTCACTTATTTCCGTTCCTGCGTTGGCTGCAACAGCCCCTGTCTGGAAAGCAATTGCTTTTGGGCAATCTACCGACATGAATTTCTCATCGAATGTGTTACCGGAAAAAATAGGCGTCAATGATGTCACCATCGCCGGTAAAAAGCTCTCTGTTGCGGATGAAGCAACGTTAACAAATCCGATCACTATTGAAAGCCGTGGCGGCAAAATTGCCAATTCTCACGACGGCCTGACGTTTTTTTATACCCGACTTCCTGGTAACGAAAATTTTGTCTTACAGGCAACCATTACCGTTGAACAGTTCGGTCCTGAAAACGGAGCAAAACCCGCCGCGCAGGAAGGTGCAGGTTTGCTGGTACGAGATATGATTGGTACTCCGCGCCAGCAGCCGCTGAAAGAGGGTTATGAAGAGTTTCCGGCGGCATCAAATATGGTGATGAACGCCATTATGACGCAGGATAAAAAAGATAATTTCCGCGTGAAGATGCAAGCGATTACCCGCGAGGGGATTAGCCAGCCGTGGGGGAATGCCGGTGCCACTATCTCGAAACAGAGTTATCAGGAAGAGATTGATCTTCGCCAGACGCCAACCTTTCGCCTGAAACTAGAACGTACCAACGACGGTTTTATCAGCGCATGGGCGCCGCAGGGGAGTGATAAATGGGTCAGCCGCAGCGTACCGCGCGCCGATTTGATTTCGGTGCAAAATAAAGACCACTATTACGTGGGGTTTTTTGCCTCGCGTAACGCCAAAATTGTGGTCAGCGATGCCACATTAACCACCAGCAAAGCCCAGACTATTGATTCTAAGCCCTGGCAGGCTAAGCCGTTGCCGGTTGTCGTACAAATAGCCTCTCCCGCCCAGAGCATTGGCGAAGCCTACACGGTGCAGGCACGCGCTAATTATGATGGCTTGTTTAGCGTGCGGCAGAACGAAGTGGTGATCGGTAATGAAAAACCGGTGAAAGCGGGTGAAATGTATACCCTGCCAACTCACCTGGCGGCAGAAAACACCTTTGCACTGACCTTTACACCAACAAGCGGTAAAGAGATAACGCCCATTTCGCAGACGTTCGCTGTCGAAAGGGTTGCCGGAACCATGGCTTCTACTCTGTATGCCGCAGCCGATGGTAAAGTGGATGGTGAAGGTACCGCTGCATCACCACTGGATTTGCCAACCGCTATATCTCTGTTGCCGCCAGGCGGGACAATTAACCTGAAAGCCGGAGATTATGCCCGGGCAGAGATCCCGCTCACCGCCAGCGGCTCGCGTGATAAACCAAAAACGCTGCAAGCCGATGGCAAAGCGGTGATCCACGGTTTACTGGTTGATGCCAGTTACTGGCATATCAAAGGTATTGGCGTTACCGACAAGAGCCTGCGCGTGCAGGGTAGCCATAACGTGATCGAAAAAGTGGTAGCCTGGCGTAATGACGATACCGGCATTCAGATCTCCTCACCGGAAAACATTGGCCGCGCACTGTGGGCGAGCCATAACCGCGTGATCGATGCTGAATCCTGGGGGAATGAAGATCCGGGTAAAATCAACGCTGACGGCTTCGCGGTGAAGATGCGCGTCGGTGACGGTAACCGCCTGGAGAGATGCTACTCCCATGACAATATTGATGACGGCTTTGATTTGTTTAATAAGATTGAGGACGGCGGCAACGGTGTTGTGGTGATAGAGAATTCTATTGCCAGCAACAATACCAGCAACGGTTTCAAACTGGGGGGAGAAGGGCAGCCAGTGGCGCATCAGGTGCGGAACAGTAAAGCGATTGCTAACCATCTGGACGGTTTCACCGACAATTTTAATCCTGGTGCGCTGGTGGTAGAGAACAATATCGCTGCGGATAATCAACGCTTTAACTTTATTTTTCGCCCAAGCCCCTATGGTGATACTTCCACTCAGGGGAAATTTACCCACAACAAATCAGTGCGCAGTGCGCCGGGCCGCTATGACGATGCGGTGGTCGGAAATATTGATGAGACGAATTATTTTATTGAGAAAGGGCAGAGCGTGAACAACAAGGGGAAAGTGCTGGATAGTGGGGCGGTGCTGGCGGAACTGAAGATGTAGCCAGATGGCGCTCGCTTATCACACAACGGTAAGCGTGGCGCCACTCGGCATATCAGCAATTAATGATTGAACGTACCGAAAGAGATGTTCATGTTGCTGAAGAGAGCGATGATTTTGTTGATCAGTTTCATAATGGTTTCCTGCTTTGACTGAAGGTTATTTTCTGTGATGAACTTCACAAAAAAGAGTCTACGCCTCATTTTTTAACCGTTCAACATTTTTGTGATATGCATCACAAAATAATAAAACACATTTTCAGTTTCATATTTACTGGAACGCAGCCATAAAAAAAGCCAGCCTGGAAACCAGACTGGCTTTTTAACGTTCAAGCCGGTGTTACATCGCTTTTTTGGTCAACTCGATAACACGCAGTTTCGCGATGGCTTTCGCCAGCTCCGCAGACGCCTGAGCGTAATCCACGTCACCGTGAGAGCTATTAATGTGCTCTTCTGCTTTACGCTTCGATTCCAGGGCTCGCGCTTCGTCGAGATCCTGGCCACGAATAGCGGTATCAGCCAGAACGGTCACGCTGCTCGGTTGCACTTCAAGAATGCCGCCGGACAGATAGATAAACTCTTCATGACCGAACTGTTTTACGATGCGGATCATACCAGGCTTAATGGCGGTGAGCAGCGGTGCGTGACCCGGGAAAATACCCAGTTCACCTTCACTCCCCGTTACCTGGATTTTTTCGACCAGACCAGAGAACATTTGTTGCTCTGCGCTGACGACGTCCAGGTGGTAAGTCATTGCCATATCACCCTCCGATTAAGGCGTTAAAGTTTTTTGGCTTTTTCCACTGCTTCTTCGATGGAACCAACCATGTAGAACGCCTGCTCCGGCAGGTGATCGTATTCGCCTTCCATAATGCCTTTAAAGCCACGGATGGTGTCTTTCAGGGAGACGTATTTGCCCGGAGAACCGGTAAATACTTCCGCTACGAAGAACGGCTGGGACAGGAAGCGCTGGATCTTACGTGCGCGAGCTACCACCAGTTTGTCTTCTTCAGACAGCTCATCCATACCGAGGATGGCGATGATGTCTTTCAGTTCCTGATAACGTTGCAGCAGAGACTGTACGCCACGCGCGGTGTCGTAGTGTTCCTGACCAACAACCAGCGGATCCAGCTGACGGCTGGTGGAATCCAGCGGGTCAACGGCCGGGTAGATACCCAGAGACGCGATCTGACGGCTCAGTACCACGGTTGCGTCAAGGTGCGCAAAGGTCGTGGCTGGTGACGGGTCAGTCAAGTCATCCGCAGGTACGTATACCGCCTGAACGGAGGTGATAGAACCGGTTTTGGTAGAGGTGATACGTTCCTGCAGAACACCCATCTCTTCCGCCAGCGTCGGCTGGTAACCTACCGCTGACGGCATACGGCCCAGCAGTGCGGATACTTCAGTACCGGCAAGGGTATAACGGTAGATGTTGTCGACGAACAACAGAACGTCACGACCTTCGTCACGGAACTTCTCAGCCATGGTCAGGCCGGTCAGCGCAACGCGCAGACGGTTTCCCGGCGGCTCGTTCATCTGGCCGTAAACCAGGGATACTTTATCCAGAACGTTGGAGTCGGTCATTTCATGGTAGAAGTCGTTACCCTCACGAGTACGTTCACCCACGCCCGCAAAAACAGAGTAACCGGAGTGCTCGATCGCGATGTTACGGATCAGCTCCATCATGTTTACGGTTTTACCTACGCCCGCACCACCAAACAGACCGACTTTACCGCCCTTGGCGAACGGACACATCAGGTCGATAACTTTGATGCCGGTTTCCAGCAGTTCCTGAGAGCTGGAGAGCTCTTCATAGGAAGGTGCCGCGCGGTGAATCGCCCAACGCTCTTCTTCACCGATGTCGCCTTTCATGTCGATCGGCTGACCGAGCACGTTCATGATACGACCCAGTGTAGCTTTACCTACCGGGACTTCGATCGGGTGCGCAAGGTCATTAACTTCCAGACCACGACGCAGACCGTCAGAAGAACCCATGGCGATGGTACGTACGATACCGCCGCCGAGCTGCTGCTGAACTTCCAGCACCAGCGTCTCGTTACCATTTTTAACCTCAAGAGCATCGTACACGCGCGGTACGGCATCCTGAGGGAATTCGACGTCAACTACGGCGCCGATTACCTGGACAATTTTTCCAGTAGCCATCATGAATCCTCTACGAATTAACCTGGTTATACCGCGGATGCACCACCGACGATTTCGGTGAGTTCCTGAGTAATGCTGGCCTGACGAGCTTTGTTGTATACCAACTGCAGCTCTTTAATCAGGCTGCCGCCATTGTCGGTCGCGGCTTTCATCGCCACCATACGTGCGGCCTGCTCGCTGGCCAGGTTTTCCACAACACCCTGGTAAACCTGAGATTCAACATAACGACGCAGGAGAGTATCCAGCAGCGCTTTTGGATCAGGTTCATACAGATAATCCCAGGATTTACGCTTCAACTCTTCATCTTCTGCAGCCGGTAACGGCAGCAGCTGAGTGATGGTCGGTACCTGAGACATGGTGTTGATAAATTTGTTGCTAACAATATAAAGCTTGTCGAGACGACCTTCGTCGTAGGCTTGCAACATTACTTTTACCGGGCCGATCAGCTCTGACAAGGATGGGTTATCACCCATACCAGTCACCTGAGCGACAACGTTGCCACCTACGGAATTAAAGAAAGAGACGCCTTTAGAGCCGATCATCGCGAGTTCGCTCTGAACGCCTTTATCGGACCACGCTTTCATATCCGCCAGCAGTTTTTTGAACAGGTTAATGTTCAAACCACCGCACAGACCACGGTCGGTCGACACCACCAGGTAGCCCACGCGTTTAACGTCGCGTTCTTCCAGATAGGGGTGCTTATATTCCAGATTACCGTTTGCAAGGTGACCAATCACTTTGCGCATGGTATCTGCATAAGGACGGCTGGACGCCATGCGATCCTGCGATTTACGCATTTTGGAAGCGGCGACCATCTCCATCGCTTTAGTGATCTTCTGCGTGTTCTGGACGCTTGCGATCTTACTACGTATCTCTTTTGCGCCGGCCATGAGCTTCTCCTCAATGCCTTGCGGCCTGCCCTAAGACAAGCCGCCAGACGTTACCAGGATTGGGTTGCTTTGAAGGAATCGAGGAGGCCTTTCAGCTTGCCTTCGATTTCGTCGTTATAGCCACCGGACTGGTTGATCTCTTGCATCAGCGGAGCGTGATCACGGTCAGCGAAAGCCAACAGAGCGGCTTCGAAGCTACCGATTTTCGCCAGTTCCACATCTTCGAGGTAACCGCGCTCAGCTGCGAACAGCACCAGGCCCTGTTGTGCAACAGACATAGGGGCATACTGTTTCTGTTTCAGCAGCTCGGTCACTTTCTGACCGTGGCTCAGCTGTTTACGGGTCGCTTCATCCAGATCGGACGCAAACTGCGAGAACGCCGCCAGTTCACGATACTGCGCCAGTGCGGTACGAATACCACCGGACAGTTTCTTGATGATCTTGGTCTGAGCTGCACCACCCACACGAGATACGGAGATACCCGGGTTAACCGCCGGACGAATACCGGAGTTAAACAGGTTGGTTTCCAGGAAGATCTGACCATCGGTAATAGAAATTACGTTGGTCGGAACGAACGCAGAAACGTCACCCGCCTGGGTTTCAATGATCGGCAGTGCGGTCAGAGAACCGGTTTTACCTTTCACTTCACCTTTGGTGAAGTTTTCAACGTATTCAGCATTAACGCGGGATGCGCGCTCCAGCAGACGAGAGTGGAGATAGAATACGTCGCCCGGGAATGCTTCACGTCCTGGCGGACGACGGAGCAGCAGGGAAACCTGGCGGTAAGCGACTGCCTGTTTGGACAGGTCATCGTATACGATCAGCGCATCTTCGCCGCGGTCGCGGAAGTATTCGCCCATTGCGCAACCGGCATACGGCGCCAGGTATTGCAGTGCAGCAGATTCAGAAGCGGTTGCCACAACAACGATGGTGTTGGACAGTGCGCCGTGCTCTTCCAGCTTACGTACCACGTTAGCAATGGTAGAGGCTTTCTGGCCGATAGCGACGTATACGCATTTGATGCCGGAATCGCGCTGGTTGATGATCGCATCGATTGCCATCGCGGTTTTACCGGTCTGACGGTCACCGATGATCAATTCACGCTGACCACGACCGATAGGGATCATGGCGTCAACGGATTTATAACCCGTCTGAACCGGCTGATCGACGGACTGACGATCGATAACGCCCGGGGCGATAACTTCGATTGGCGAGAAGCCATCGTTATCAACCGGACCTTTCCCGTCGATCGGCGCGCCCAGGGTGTTGACCACACGGCCAAGCAGGCCACGGCCAACCGGAACTTCCAGAATACGGCCAGTACACTTCACCTTCATGCCTTCGGCGAGGTCAGCGTACGGACCCATCACAACTGCACCTACGGAGTCGCGCTCCAGGTTCAGTGCGATAGCGTAACGGTTACCCGGCAGAGAAATCATCTCGCCCTGCATACAGTCGGCCAGGCCGTGGATGCGGATAACACCGTCACTTACAGAAACAATAGTACCTTCGTTGTGAGCTTCGCTCACAACACTGAACTGAGCAATGCGCTGCTTGATCAGTTCGCTGATTTCGGTGGAATTCAGTTGCATGCTCCAGTCCCCTTAAGACTGCAAGACGTCTGCAAGGCGTTCAAGACGGCCGCGTACGCTGCCATCAATGACCATATCACCCGCACGGATGATTACGCCTGCCATTACAGACTTATCGATATTGCAATTCAGCTTCACTTTGCGTGACAGACGTTTTTCCATCGCGGCGCGGATCTTCGAAAGCTGTTCTTCACTCAGTGCGGACGCGGAAGTCACTTCGACTTCTGCGATAGCCTCGCTGGCTGCGCGTAACTGAATAAACTGCTCAAGAACATCAGGAAGCACTTTGATTCGACCATTTTCAGCCATTACCCGGATCAGGTTCTGACCTTTGTCGTCAAGTTGCTCCCCACAAACTGCGATAAACGACTTAGCGAGCGTTTCCGGTGCTAACGCGCCGGAGATAAGCTCTGCCATGTCTTCATTTTTCGTCACCTCGGCGGCGAACGCCAGCATATCCTGCCAGCGGTCAACGCTCTGAGTTTCGACGGCAAAGTCAAAAGCTGCTTTGGCGTAGGGGCGAGCTACCGTTACAAATTCAGACATCAGCCCCTCCTCCTTACAGTTCAGCGACCAGTTTATTCACGATGTCGCTGTTAGCAGCTTCATCCACGGAACGCTCGATGATTTTCTCGGCGCCGGCTACTGCCAGCAGAGCCACTTGCTTACGCAGCTCTTCGCGGGCGCGTTTGCGTTCGGCGTCAATTTCCGCCTGCGCCTGCGCCACGATTTTGGTACGTTCCTGCTCGGCTTCTGCTTTCGCTTCGTCCAGGATCTGAGAACGACGTTTGTTCGCCTGTTCAATGATTACCTGAGCTTCAGCTTTCGCTTTTTTCAGCTGGTCGGTCGCATTGGCCTGTGCAAGGTCAAGGTCCTTTTTAGCTCGTTCTGCGGAAGCAAGACCGTCAGCAATTTCTTTCTGACGTTTTTCGATGGCAGCCATTAACGGCGGCCATACGTACTTCATGCAGAACAGAACGAACAGGACAAACGCGATGGCCTGGCCGAGGATTGTTGCGTTTAGATTCACAGCACAATGCCTCTTATCTGGTTAACGTTCTAAACAATTGCTTGAAAAGCAACCCTTACTACGCGACAGCAAACATCACGTACAGACCCAGACCCACAGCGATCATCGGGATAGCATCCACCAGACCCATAACGATAAAGAACTGAGTACGCAGCAGAGGAATCAGATCCGGCTGACGCGCAGCGCCTTCCAGGAATTTACCCCCGAGGATGCCGATACCGATCGCAGCACCGATTGCCGCCAGACCCATCATCACAGCGGCAGCCAAGTACAGCAGATCCATATTCAGGTTTTCCATGACAGTCTCCAGTTTGTTTCAGTTAAAACGTAGTAGTGTTGTTAAAAATCAATGCTCTTCGGATGCCATCGACAGATAGACAATCGTCAGAACCATGAAGATAAAGGCTTGCAGCGTAATAATCAGGATGTGGAAAATGGCCCACGGCACATTCAGAACCCACTGTGACCACCACGGCAGAAGACCCGCGATCAGAATGAAAATCAACTCACCCGCGTACATGTTGCCGAACAGTCGCAGACCGAGTGAAACCGGTTTGGACAGCAGGCTCACGCCCTCAAGGATAAGGTTTACCGGAATAAATACCGGATGGTTGAACGGCTGGAGAGTCAGCTCTTTAGCGAAACCGCCAATACCCTTCATTTTGATGCTGTAGAACAGAATCAGGATAAATACGCCCAGCGCCATCGACAGGGTGATGTTGACGTCAGCAGACGGCACCACGCGCAGTGCAGGCAGACCCAGGACGTGCTCGCCAATCCACGGAAGGAAGTCGATAGGCAAAAGATCCATCAGGTTCATCAGGAATACCCAGACGAAGATCGTCAGGGCCAGTGGTGCGATAAGCTTGCTTTTGCCGTGGTACATGTCTTTGACGCTACCATGAACAAAACCAATCACCAGCTCAATCGCCGTCTGGAATTTCCCCGGGACACCGCTGGTGGCTTTTTTCGCTACGCTACGGAACATCACCAGGAACAACAGACCCAGAACCACTGAGAAAAACATGGAGTCGATATTCAGCGTCCAGAAAGTGGCCGGGGGGTTATGCGGATCCACCAGTGAGAAGGTACGCAGGTCAATCTGAAGGTTATTCAGATGGTGACCGATGTACTCCTGCGGTGTTGAGTATTCTCCTGCAGACATGATGCCTCTTACCCTTTGTTGTTAATTACAGCAGGTGCCAGTATCTGAACTACCAGCACCGAAACCCACGTGACTATCAGCGGCAAAAAAGCCACCTTGAAAACCGCCAGCGCCACCACCAGTAACACGAATGTCATCAACACCTTGAGCGCTTCACCGAAGGCGAAGATCCAGGCCACGCGGCCTTTAGCGGGTGTATGCGCCTGATGACGCCAGGCAAAAATCATAAACAACATATTCGGCAGTAAGACTGCCATACCTCCGCACACGGCGGAAATGCCCCAGAAGGGGTCTTTGAGGCTAAACAGCAATCCACTTGCCATTACTGCCAGAAACTGAATAAGCAGAAGCCTGCGAGCAACGTTTCGACTATAGAGCGACACAGACATTGCGTTTCTTAACTCCTGCTCCCTTTGAGGTATGCCGCGTGTCGTATAAAACGTTCTTTGGGGCCCGGAGTCAAGCATCAAAAAGCGGTCAAATTATACGGTGCGGCCTCGTGATTTCAAACAATAAGTAGCGAAAAGGTGAATAAATGTTTAAATATTTTTCCCAAGCGCTATTTTTAAACTTTTGCAGAAACTGTGAACCTTCGAGCAAAAGTGCAAATAACGCGAAATTCCTGCTGGTAAAGCGTGCACTCGGTCACAAAATAAACATTTATGCACTCGCCTTATTTATCGCAGCAGGAATTTGATACTTTTCATCTTTCTGATATTTAAGCCGATTTATCACAACTCTTTTTAAAACACTCACATCTACTATGAAAACGATTTATTGACATTTTTAATAATTATTTAACAACGATATTTGGTTATCGAGGCCGATTTTTAGCGGGCTGATATTTTCACAGTTGATTATTTTAAGCGTGAATAAAATTCCCAGCGTTAAATGTCAGAAAAATCCTGGTAAAAATACGGTTAAATGTAACTGAACGTATCACCGTTTTTAATGTCGTTTTTTAACATCGCGGCAACCGCACGAATGATACATTTTTTGATAAAAATTAAACTTTATTTGCTTTAACGACGACTAAATGACGCTCGCCATCCAGGTGCGGAACATGCAGTTTAACAATTGTTTCTACACACAAATCAGCGGGTAACAGCGCAATTTCCTCTTCCGGCACTAAACCTTTAAGCGCGTAGAAACGCCCTTCTTCGCCAGGCAAATGCCGGCACCAGTTCACCATGTCATTCAGCGAAGCAAAAGCGCGGCTGATAACGCCGTCAAATGGCGGTTCTGCCGGGAAATCTTCGACACGACTCTGCACCGGTTCGATATTGCTCAGTTTCAATTCATGCTGAACCTGGCGTAAAAACCGTACCCGTTTGCCAAGGCTGTCGAGCAACGTGAAATGCGATTCAGGGCATACGATAGACAACGGAATGCCAGGCAATCCGGGGCCGGTCCCGACGTCAATAAAGCGTGAACCTTGCAGGTAAGGCGCAACCACAACGCTGTCGAGGATATGGCGGATCAGCATCTCGTTGGGATCGCGTACGGAAGTCAGGTTGTACGCTTTGTTCCATTTGTGCAGCAGTTCGACGTAAGCCACCAGTTGTTGTTGCTGGTGATCGGACAACGAAATACCTGCTTCATCGAGCAGACGAGAGAGTTTGTTAAGCACGGTTGTTACCTGTGGAATTAAAATGCCCGGTAAAACCGGGCAGATAAGTAAGATTAGGCGCTACGGCGCAGCATACCTTGTTTTTTCAGCCACACCAGCAGAATGGAGATCGCCGCCGGGGTAATGCCGGAAATGCGTGATGCCTGGCCAATGGACGACGGCTTATGATCGTTAAGCTTGGCGATCACTTCGTTGGAAAGCCCGTTAACCTGGCGGTAATCCAGCGTTGCGGGTAACAGCGTATTCTCATTGCGCTGCTGTTTTTCGATCTCATCCTGCTGACGCGCAATATAACCCTCGTATTTCACCTGGATTTCCACCTGCTCGGCAGCTTGTTGATCGTCCAGGCCCGGAGCGAACGGCGCCAACTGAACCAGTTGCTCGTAGGTCATCTCAGGACGACGCAGCAGATCTTCGCCGCTGGCTTCGCGCGATAACGGTGCAGTCAGATGTTCGTTGACCGCAGGCGCATGTTCAGAGGCTGGCGATACCCACTGAGATTTCAGGCGCTGACGTTCACGCTCGATAGTCTCCAGTTTTTCGTTGAAACGCGCCCAGCGCTCGTCATCCACCAGACCCAGCTCACGACCCGCTTCCGTCAGGCGCAGATCGGCATTGTCTTCACGCAGCATCAGGCGGTACTCCGCGCGGGAGGTAAACATACGGTACGGCTCTTTTGTCCCCAGGGTGCAGAGATCGTCCACCAGTACACCGAGATAAGCCTGATCGCGACGCGGCGCCCAGCCCTCTTTTTCGGCAGAGAAGCGCGCGGCATTAAGCCCCGCCAGCAGCCCCTGGGCCGCAGCTTCTTCGTACCCGGTGGTGCCGTTAATCTGGCCGGCAAAGAACAGACCCTGAATAAATTTACTTTCAAGCGTAGGTTTCAGATCGCGCGGATCGAAGAAGTCGTACTCAATGGCGTAGCCAGGGCGAACAATCTTCGCGTTTTCCATCCCCTGCATGGAACGCACAATTTGCATCTGCACATCAAACGGCAGGCTGGTGGAGATACCGTTCGGGTAAATTTCGTTGGAGGTTAGTCCTTCCGGCTCAAGGAAGATCTGGTGCTGATTGCGATCGGCAAAGCGCATGACTTTATCTTCGATCGACGGGCAGTAACGCGGGCCGATCCCTTCGATAACACCGGCATACATCGGGCTGCGATCGAGGTTATTGCGGATCACATCGTGGGTTTTTTCATTGGTATGCGTGACATAGCACGGCACCTGACGCGGATGCTGCGCGACGTTGCCCATAAACGAGAACACCGGCATCGGGTTATCGCCATGCTGCTGGGCCAGAACGCTGAAATCGATAGTGCGCGCGTCAATACGCGGCGGTGTACCGGTTTTCAAGCGGCTGACGCGCAGCGGCAGTTCGCGCAGACGGCGCGACAGCGGAATCGATGGCGGATCGCCCGCACGACCACCGCTGTAGTTATCAAGACCAATATGGATTTTACCGTCGAGGAAGGTCCCTACGGTCAGCACCACCGCTTTCGCACGGAATTTGAGCCCCATCTGGGTCACGGCACCCACAACGCGATCGTTTTCGACGATCAGATCTTCAACCGCCTGCTGGAAGATCATCAGGTTCGGTTGGTTTTCAAGCGCTGTGCGCACTGCCTGACGGTAAAGCACGCGGTCTGCCTGCGCTCGTGTCGCACGGACTGCCGGGCCTTTGCTGGCGTTTAGTATCCTAAACTGAATACCCGCCTGATCGATCGCTTTCGCCATCAGCCCGCCGAGCGCATCCACTTCTTTTACCAGGTGTCCTTTCCCAATACCGCCGATCGCCGGGTTGCAGCTCATCTGCCCCAGCGTGTCGATATTGTGTGTCAACAGCAGGGTCTGCTGACCCATACGCGCTGCGGCCATCGCGGCCTCAGTGCCTGCATGACCCCCGCCAATGATAATGACGTCAAAAGGATCCGGATAAAACATGGTGGTATGCCTCGCCTGAGCGGTTAGAAATTGGATTGAAGCCTGGGCCGTGGATTCTACTCAACTTTAGTCCAGTGAGAAAGGATCGGATCCCGGCTATTAAAAAGAAGATCTTTTATATGTAGAGATCTGTTCTATTGTGATCTCTTATTAGGATCGACAGGTGCTGTGGATAACCCTGATCATCACTTTAAGATCAAGTCATTAGTCAGGATCATTAGCTGTGAATGATCGGTGATCCTGAACCGTATAAGCTGGGATCAGAATGGCTAGTTATACACAAGTCAAAAACTGAACTGCAGTTGCTAATGGGATAACTACCGGTTGATCAGTGCTTTTAAGCATAGTTATCCACATCTGATCGCACGATCTTTAATCGTTATTGAGTAAATTTTTCCAGGATCCCAGCCATTCTTCCGCTGGATCTTCCGGAATATCGTGATCAAGGATGTTGATCTTCAGCGTTTCGCCGATCTGTTTTGCTCCGCACGCTGTTAATGAAGCTTCCAGTTTTTCGATCGCCTGACAGAACGTGTCATATTCGCGGCTACCGATACCGATAGCGCCAAAGCGTACCTGGGAGAGATCCGGTTTTTGCGCGTTCAAATCGTCTAAAAGCGGCTGCAGGTTTTCGGGCAGATCGCCCGCACCATGGGTCGAACTCACCACCAGCCAGGTGCCCTGCAAAGCAAGATCCTCTAAAAGCGGGCCGTGCAGCGTCTCGGTACTGAAACCCGCGTCTTCCAGCTTTTCCGCCAGATGTTCCGCCACATATTCCGCGCCGCCAAGGGTGCTGCCGCTAATAAGAGTGATGTCTGCCATGAAGCCCGCTCCGTTTTACCCGCCATTCGGCGATAAATAGGGGGGCATTGTACGCTGTGAATGGGCTGGGATCTACCTGTGGACAATACGGGTATTATTTGAGGATGAAAACGCCCGGTTAAGGGCGGATCGTGCGCATGATCGGGTTTTGCAGGGAGATCAGCGTCTCCGTGGATTGAATTTCATCAATTGTTTGGATCTTGTTGATAAGTACCTGCTGCAGGGCGTCAATGGATCGACACATTACCTTAATAAAGATGCTGTAGTGCCCGGTGGTGTAATAAGCCTCGGTCACCTCTTCCAGACTTTCCAGCTTCGCCAGCGCGGAGGGGTAATCTTTGGCGCTTTTCAAAATAATGCCGATAAAACAGCAGACGTCATATCCCAGTTGTTTCGGGCTTACATCAATGCGCGCACCGGTAATGATCCCTGCCTGCTTCATTTTCTCTACGCGTACGTGAATAGTGCCGGGGCTGACGCCGAACTGTTTGGCAAGCTCGGCATAGGCGGTACGCGCATTTGCCATTAAGGCATCCAGGATGCCGCGGTCCAGATTATCGATCTGATAATTTTCCATAGAATTTTCTTATGAAGAATAATGATTCTTTCTATTTTAGCTTGCTGTATTAACGAATCAAAAGCGTTACCGGCTTTTTAATTGTGCATTATTGAGTTATTGCGATGTTTTATTGCTTAATGCATAGCAACAGGACACAGGAGTAACATAATGAAAACCGCTTACATCGCCAGACAACGTCAGATTGCTTTCGTGAAATCTTTTTTCTCTCGCCAGCTTGAGGAGAAACTGGGGCTGATTGAAGTTCAGGCGCCGATCCTTAGCCGCGTGGGTGATGGCACGCAAGATAACCTGTCGGGGTGCGAAAAAGCGGTACAGGTCAATGTGAAAACGTTACCGGACGCCCGTTTCGAAGTGGTGCATTCACTGGCTAAATGGAAACGTCAGACGCTGGGCCAGCACGACTTCAGCGCCGGTGAAGGGCTATACACGCATATGAAAGCCCTGCGCCCGGATGAAGATCGCCTTTCTTCTATTCACTCCATCTATGTGGATCAGTGGGATTGGGAACGCGTACTCGGTGATGATCAACGCAAGCTGGCCACGTTAAAAAGCACTGTAGAGGCGATCTGGTCAGGGATCAAAGAGACTGAAGCTGCCGTCAGCGAGCGATTTGGTCTGGCACCGTTCCTGCCAGAGCAGATCCACTTTGTACACAGCGAAGCGCTGCTCAGCCGCTTTCCGCATCTCGACGCCAAAGGTCGCGAGAGAGCGATCGCGAAAGAGCTGGGCGCGGTGTTCCTGATGGGCATTGGCGGCAAACTTAGCGACGGCAAGCGTCATGATGTGCGTGCGCCGGATTATGATGACTGGAGCACGGCGGCGGAAGCGGGTTTCAGCGGTTTGAATGGCGATATTCTGGTGTGGAACCCGGTGCTGGAAGACGCGCTGGAACTGTCGTCGATGGGCATTCGCGTCGATGCCGACACCTTAAAACGCCAGTTAAAGCTGACCGGCGATGAAGATCGCTTACAACTGGAGTGGCACCAGGCGCTGTTGCGCGGTGAGATGCCACAAACCATCGGTGGCGGCATCGGTCAATCGCGCCTTACCATGCTGCTGCTGCAATTACCGCACATCGGGCAAGTGCAGTGCGGCGTGTGGCCTGCGCACGTCCGCGAGCAGGTTTCCGGCCTGCTTTAACGCCGCCAGCGCCGTAACAGGCGGCTGCGCATCCCGGTGTCGAAGCGCCAGATATGGTCGAAGATACGCATGATGCCGGGCTTGCCGTGGGACGACATCGCCACCGCGTGAAAGCGATGTTGATGAATATGCTGGAGTTCCTTTACCTTACTGACGACATCGTCCGGCAGGCGCTGGGCGATGAAATCCGAAATCACCACTGCATCCGCGTCATACCACTCTCCGCCCTGCATCCGTTCGATGATCGCGCGAAAACAACTCGCCAGATCGGTACCACCGCGAAAGCGCTGGCTGAGAAAACGGATCGCCTGCTCCAGCCCCTGCGCACTGGTAAGTTCATAGCGCACCACTTCGCTGGAAAACAGCATAATAAAACAGCGCCGTTTGTCCGCCAGCGCCACGCGCATTAACGCCAGGCAGAACGCTTTGGCGCACTGTTCGTTGAAACCGCCCATGGAGCCGGAGGTATCGACACAGACAATGAAGGGGCCGCGCGGTTGCTGGTCAAAATCCTGGTGAACGACCGGGCGTTCCGTCACTTTTTCCCGCCAGGCATCGCCATGCAGGCGATAAGTCAGCAACTGTTTTTCCACCAGCCGCCGGTAAAACTCATACTCCAGTTCGGTGATACCCAGCGTTGCCAGCTCCGGCGGCAATAAGCGCAGGATATCGTCGCTCTGGTGCAGTCCGTCAACCTGCTCCGGTACGATTGCCGGTTCGCGCACCATGGTGCGGAAGGTTTCCATCGGCGCATCTTTACGCGGCACCGACCTGGCTTCCCGTGAGCGGCCAAGCTGTTCCGCCAGTTGCTGTAGTTCCGGTTGCTCTTTGAGAAAATCACCGTACTTCACGATCAATTGATAATCACCGCGTTTGAGCTGCCCGGCGCTCATATCCCATAGCCTGCCTGCGGCATTTTCATTTTCGATCAGGACCGGTTCTAGCTGGCCGCTGAGCGTCATGCGTTCCTGCACTTCACTGAGCAGCTGCTCACGCTCCTCTTCCAGTAACTGCTGGTTGAAAGCGGTAGTTTGCACCACCAGGTTCAGCCGCCAGCGTTGCAAAAACAGGGTATGCAGCGCGGGCGTGAAGACCGGGTTATCGGCGACCATTTGTCGCGCCTGGGTGGCAAAAGGGGAGTGCAGCTTATCCAGCAATGCCAGAATTTGTGGCAACTGAATGGTAAATTGCGAAGTCGAAAGCAACTGATTTTGCTGGTAGCTAAGCACCTCTTGCGCCAGCTCCGGCGGTACTTCCGCCTCTTTCAGATGCTTTTTCAGTGCCTCGCGCCAGCGCGGCACATCTTCTGTTATCGCATGTTTGAGTTTGGGAAATTTTTCGAAAAACAGCGCCAGTTGCGGTGAAGCCAGCAGGAGGACAATTAGTTCTTCAACTAACGCCTCCTCACTGATGGTGAGTATTACATTCAGAGTTTCCAGCGTTAGCATTGCCGCGCCTGTTGGATCTGTGCTCTGACATCCTGCAGGCTGGCTTCAATGCGACCTAACCAGTCGGCGGCAATAAACAGGCATTTTTGCTGTTCGCTAAAGCGGGTGTGCTGCTGGTGCCAGGTATTGTCCAGTGCTTCCAGTTGTTGCTTGATCTCTTCCGGCACATTTTCAGTGGTACTGCCACCGGGCAGGGCAAGACGCGATCCTTGCAGGCTGACGTCGCGGATCAACAGATGCAGGCTGGTATCCACTTCCAGATTCAGCACTTGCGCAAAACCAATGCCGTTGAGTTTGCCGCGGATCTCACCGCCTTTCGCCAGCCACTGCTCCAGCGCACCGCGTTCAATAGTGACGTGGATAACCTGCAAATCATGCAGTTTTAACGGCTGTTGCAGAAGGAGGGTCAACACCGGTTCGGTTAAACCGGCGGGTAACTCATAATGCGGCTTACGGCTGAACATCCCGCCCTGACGGCTCACTTTGAGTGCTGTTTTGTCGCTTTGTTGTTGCTGAAGTTGCAGGTGGCGCTGCGAAATTGTGGTGAGCTGCGCAATCATCGATTGCTGCTGCCAGGCGTGCCCGGTCATCAATACTTCCAGTTGCTGTTCCAGCAGACGCATGCCTTCCGCATCGTGCCACAGGCAATCTTTCAGCAGGATTAAATCAATCGGCGCGACTGCATCGCGACCGCTGAAAAAGGCGCTGGCCTGTAACAGGCGGATAGCCTTTTTCCAGCGACGATCGGAAACATACGGCGCGCTCGGCAACGCATCCAGCTGCTGGCGCAACGTATAAATAAGCTCAAAGACATTATCCGGCAGTTTGACCTTGCCAATCTCCTGTTGCCAGCTGGCGTACTCTTCATCGGTGATTTGCAACTCAGCTGGCACCGGATTGTCGTTCTCATCCTGCTGGCTAATCAGCATCGAGCGGAAATTGCCCTTCTCCTGTACTTTGTCGAGCCACAGGCGAATCAACATGCGGTCATACAGCGCTTCAAGGCTGCTGTCCGCTTCGGGCAGTTCGTTTGAGGCGGCCACCAGCAGGCGCATGGGGATTTTCTCTTCGCTGGCACCATTGCGAAAACGCCGTTCGTTAATTGCGGTCAGCAGGGTGTTGAGAATGGCCGGACCGGCTTTCCAGATCTCATCCAGAAAGACAATTTCAGCTTCCGGTAAATAGCCGCTGGTTAAACGCTCATAGCGGCCTTCATCTTTCAGCGCCTGAATGGAAAGCGGGCCAAACACCTCTTCCGGTGTGGAGAAACGGGTCATCAAATATTCGAAAGCGCGGGCATGTTTGAAGGCAAACTTCAGACGGCGAGCAATCAGGCTTTTGGCTATGCCCGGCGGGCCAAGAAGAAACACACTCTCACCGCTTAGTGCCGCCAGCAAACACAGGCGAATGGCGTGGCTGCGCTCGAAGAGTCCTTTTTCCAGTGCGCTGCTTAAGCGGGAAATTCTTTCTGCTAATAAATGTGAGTGAGCCATAATAGATTTGCGTCCTTTCGCCGTGTTATCCGGCTTGCAAAAGCGAGTATAGACGTTCCTGAAAGGGCTTGTAATAGACTGAAGAACGGCTTTATTTTCTTTGCGCCAGATTAATGTGGCCGCATTTAGGGGTACGATTTCGCAAATAATCGTGCATACTGTGCGCTTTTTGTGGGCCAAGGGACTAAGCACACATTGTGGCATTCAATTAAAAGATTAGTCTATGAGCACTGATAATAAGCAATCATTGCCCGCGGTTACGCTTGCGGCGATTGGGGTTGTCTACGGTGATATCGGTACCAGCCCGCTTTATACACTTCGTGAATGTTTGTCCGGTCAGTTCGGCTTTGGTGTTGAACGGGATGCTGTGTTCGGCTTTCTGTCGCTCATCTTCTGGCTGCTAATTTTCGTTGTCTCCATTAAGTACCTGACCTTTGTCATGCGGGCAGATAACGCCGGTGAAGGCGGGATCTTAACCCTGATGTCGCTGGCCGGGCGCAATACATCCGCAAGGATGACCTCGGTGCTGGTGATCATGGGACTGATTGGCGGCAGCTTCTTCTATGGCGAAGTGGTCATCACGCCCGCCATCTCGGTGATGTCGGCGATAGAGGGGCTGGAAATTATCGCGCCTTCGCTCGACGCCTGGATTGTTCCGCTGTCGATTGTGGTGTTAACCCTGCTGTTCGCGATCCAGAAACACGGTACTGGTCTTGTGGGTAAGCTGTTTGCGCCCATTATGCTGGCGTGGTTTTTGATTCTCGCGGTGCTCGGTGCACGCAGCATTATTGATAATCCTGAGGTGTTGCAGGCGCTGAACCCCGTTTGGGCGGTGAACTTCTTCCTGCAATATAAAGCTATCTCCTTTGTGGCGCTGGGCGCGGTGGTGTTGTCGATCACCGGGGTGGAAGCGCTGTATGCGGATATGGGCCACTTCGGTAAGCTGCCGATCCGCGTGGCGTGGTTTATCGTTGTGCTGCCGTCGCTGGTGCTGAACTACTTTGGCCAGGGCGCGCTGCTACTGAAAACGCCGGAAGCGATTAAAAACCCCTTCTTCCTGCTTGCGCCGGAATGGGCGCTGATCCCAATGCTGATTATCGCCACGCTGGCGACGGTGATTGCCTCGCAGGCGGTGATTTCCGGCGTGTTCTCGCTGACGCGCCAGGCCGTGCGTCTGGGGTATCTGGCACCGATGCGCATCATCCATACCTCGGAGATGGAATCCGGGCAGATCTATATCCCGTTCATTAACTGGCTGCTCTACTTTGCAGTGGTGCTGGTTATTGTCAGCTTTGAGCACTCCAGTAACCTGGCGGCGGCGTACGGTATCGCCGTAACCGGTACGATGGTGCTGACCTCCATTCTCTCCACCACGGTGGCGCGCAAAAACTGGCACTGGAACAAAGTGCTGGTGGGGCTGCTTCTGCTTTTATTCCTCTCTATCGATGTGCCGCTGTTCTCGGCGAACCTCGATAAAATCGTCTCCGGCGGTTGGTTGCCATTAACCCTGGGGCTGGTGATGTTCATGGTCATGACGACCTGGAAGAGCGAGCGTTTCCGCCTGCTGCGCCGTATGCATGAACACGGTAACTCTCTGGAGGCGATGATTGCCTCGCTGGAGAAATCACCGCCGGTGCGCGTACCGGGCACAGCGGTGTATATGTCGCGGGCATTGAACGTTATTCCGTTCGCGATGATGCATAACCTGAAGCACAACAAGGTGCTGCATGAGCGTGTGATCCTGCTGACCCTGCGTACTGAAGATGCGCCGTATGTGCACAATGTACGCCGGGTGCAGATTGAGCAATTGTCGCCGACTTTCTGGCGTGTGGTGGCGAGCTACGGCTGGCGCGAAACGCCAAATGTGGAAGAGGTGTTCCACCGTTGCGGGCTGGAAGGGCTGAACTGTCGCATGATGGAAACCTCGTTCTTTATGTCGCATGAGTCGTTGATTCTGGGCAAACGTCCCTGGTATTTGCGTCTGCGCGGTAAGCTCTATCTGGTGCTGCAGCGCAACGCGCTACGCGCGCCAGACCAGTTTGAGATCCCGCCAAATAGGGTGATAGAACTGGGAACGCAGGTCGAAATTTAATGCTAATAAAACCCCTCTCCATGAGGGGTTTTTGCTATTAATTACTGTCTATTTCACTTAAAACAGGAAAGCTGTTTTTTTCATCATTTCGACAAGCGAAACGTTTCGATATCGATCACACTTCTGTAACGGCAAGATGGTTTTCTGCACATTCTTCGTACTACACTGCATCCAGCGAAACGTTTCGCTGATGGAGCATAAAAAATGAAAAAAGGTCGTGTGCTTAACGCTGATATCTCGTCAGTCATCTCTCGTCTTGGTCATACCGATTCGCTGGTGGTGTGTGATGCCGGGTTGCCGGTGCCGCGTAACACGCAACGTATTGATTTGGCATTAACGCAGGGCGTGCCTTCCTTTATGCAAGTACTGGAAGTGGTGACGGCGGAAATGCAGGTTGAGTCCGCGATTATCGCCTCGGAGATTAAGCAGCATAATCCGCAGCTCCATGAAACGTTGCTCAAGCATATTGAGCAGCTGCAGCAACACCAGGGAAATAACATAGAAGTGCGGTACGTTACGCACGAGCAATTTAAAAAACACACCGCGGACAGTCATGCGGTGATTCGCAGCGGGGAGTGTTCCCCGTTTGCGAATATCATTCTCTGTGCTGGCGTGACCTTCTGAGGCCATCATGGACGCGTTACTACAACTCAAAGGCATCGACAAAGCCTTTCCCGGCGTAAAAGCCCTCTCCGGCGCGGCGCTGAATGTTTACCCAGGCCGTGTAATGGCGCTGGTGGGTGAAAACGGCGCCGGCAAATCAACGATGATGAAAGTGCTGACGGGTATCTACACCCGTGACGCTGGTTCGCTGCTGTGGTTAGGCAAAGAAACCACCTTCACCGGGCCGAAATCCTCCCAGGAAGCCGGTATTGGCATCATCCACCAGGAACTGAACCTGATCCCGCAACTCACCATTGCCGAGAACATCTTTCTCGGCCGCGAGTTTGTGAATCGCTTTGGCAAAATCGACTGGAAAAAGATGTTTGCCGAAGCTGACAAACTGCTGGCGAAGCTGAATTTGCGTTTTAAAAGCGAGCGGCTGGTCGGCGAACTGTCGATTGGCGATCAGCAGATGGTCGAAATCGCCAAAGTGATGAGCTACGAATCGCAGGTCATCATTATGGATGAGCCAACCGATGCCCTGACCGATACCGAAACCGAATCGCTGTTTCGCGTCATTCGCGAGCTGAAATCGCAGGGGCGCGGCATCGTCTATATTTCTCACCGCATGAAAGAGATCTTCGAGATTTGCGATGACGTGACCGTCTTTCGTGACGGGCAATTTATTGCCGAACGCGAAGTAGCCACGCTGACCGAAGATACGCTGATTGAAATGATGGTAGGCCGCAAACTGGAAGATCAATATCCGCGGCTGGATAAAGCGCCGGGCGAAATTCGCCTTACCGTTGATAAGCTCTGTGGGCCGGGCGTGGAAAACGTCAGTTTTACACTGCGTAAAGGCGAAATTCTTGGCGTGGCCGGATTGATGGGCGCGGGGCGCACCGAGCTGATGAAAGTGCTGTATGGCGCGCTGCCGCGCACCAGCGGTTATGTCACGCTCGACGGCCATGAAGTGATCACCCGCTCACCGCAGGACGGGCTGGCAAACGGTATTGTTTATATTTCGGAAGACCGCAAGCGCGATGGCTTAGTGCTCGGCATGTCCGTGAAAGAGAATATGTCGCTGACTGCGCTGCGTTATTTCAGTCATGCGGGCGGTACGCTGAAACACAAAGATGAGCAGCAGGCGGTAAATGATTTTATTCGTATGTTTAATGTGAAAACGCCTTCTATGGAGCAGGCCATTGGTTTGCTCTCCGGCGGGAATCAGCAAAAAGTGGCGATTGCTCGCGGTCTGATGACCCGACCGAAAGTGCTGATCCTCGACGAGCCGACGCGTGGTGTCGACGTTGGGGCGAAAAAAGAGATTTATCAGTTAATTAACCAGTTTAAGGCCGATGGCCTGAGCATCATTCTTGTCTCCTCCGAAATGCCGGAAGTGCTGGGCATGAGCGATCGCATAATGGTGATGCATGAAGGGCATCTCGGCGGTGAATTCACGCGCGAGCAGGCCACTCAGGAAGTGTTGATGGCTGCCGCTGTGGGCAAGCTTAATCGTGTGAATCAGGAGTAAAAAAGATGACTACCCAGGCTGTTTCTGGTCGCCGTTATTTCACCAAAGCATGGTTGATGGAACAAAAATCGTTGATTGCCCTGCTGGTGCTGATTGCGATTGTCTCGACCATGAGCCCCAACTTTTTTACCGTCAATAACCTGTTAAACATTCTGCAACAGACCTCGGTCAACGCCATTATGGCGGTCGGTATGACGCTGGTTATTTTAACCTCGGGGATCGATCTGTCCGTCGGTTCCCTGTTAGCGCTCACCGGCGCGGTCGCCGCCTCGCTGGTGGGAATGGAAGTTAACGCGCTGGTGGCGGTTGTCGGCGCGCTGGCGCTCGGTGCGGCTGTTGGCGCACTGACCGGTACGATTGTCGCGAAAGGCCGCGTGCAGGCGTTTATCGCCACGCTGGTGATGATGTTGCTGCTGCGTGGTGTGACGCTGGTTTATACCAACGGTAGCCCGGTGAATACCGGTTTTACTGATAACGCGGATGTGTTTGGCTGGTTCGGTATTGGTCGCCCGTTCGGTATTCCGACACCGGTATGGTTGATGGCTATCGTCTTTATCGCGGCATGGTATCTGTTGCATCACACCCGTTTGGGCCGCTATATCTATGCATTAGGCGGTAACGAGGCGGCGACGCGCTTGTCCGGTATCAGCGTTGATAAAGTCAAAGTTATCGTTTACTCCCTGTGCGGCCTTCTGGCCTCGCTGGCGGGCATTATTGAAGTGGCGCGTCTTTCCTCGGCGCAACCTACTGCGGGAGCAGGTTATGAGCTGGATGCTATCGCTGCGGTTGTTTTGGGTGGGACCAGTCTCGCAGGTGGCAAAGGACGTATTGTCGGTACACTAATCGGCGCATTGATCCTTGGCTTCCTCAATAATGGATTGAATTTGCTGAGCGTTTCCTCCTATTACCAGATGATCGTTAAAGCAGTGGTGATTCTGCTTGCGGTGCTGGTAGACAACAAAAAGCAGTAATTACCTACACAACAGGACTCATGAAAATGAACATGAAAAAACTGGCCACTCTGGTTTCTGCTGTTGCACTGAGCGCCACCGTAAGCGCAAACGCGATGGCGAAAGACTCTATTGCTCTGGTGATTTCCACGCTAAACAACCCGTTCTTCGTTTCCCTGAAGGATGGCGCGCAGAAAGAAGCGGACAAACTGGGTTATGACCTGGTGGTACTGGACTCGCAAAACAACCCGGCGAAAGAGCTGGCGAACGTGCAGGACCTGACCGTGCGCGGCACCAAATTGCTGCTGATCAACCCGACCGATTCCGACGCTGTAGGTAACGCTGTGAAAATGGCAAACCAGGCGAAAATCCCGGTAATCACCCTTGACCGTGTGGCTTCCAGCGGCGAAGTGGTAAGCCATATCGCTTCTGATAACGTACTGGGCGGCAAAATCGCCGGTGATTACATTGCTAAGAAAGCGGGCGAAGGCGCGAAAGTGATCGAACTGGCGGGTATTGCCGGGACGTCCGCTGCACGTGAACGTGGTGAAGGCTTCCAGCAGGCAGTTGCTGCGCACAAATTCAACGTGCTGGCCAGCCAGCCGGCTGACTTCGACCGCACTAAAGGCCTGAACGTGATGCAGAACCTGCTGACCGCGCATCCGGACGTGCAGGCTGTTTTCGCACAGAACGATGAAATGGCGCTGGGTGCGCTGCGCGCACTGCAAACTGCCGGTAAAACTGATGTGATGGTGGTCGGCTTTGACGGTACGCCAGACGGCGTGAAAGCGGTTAACGACGGTAAACTGGCGGCGACTATCGCTCAGTTGCCGGAGCAGATCGGCGCGAAAGGCGTGGATACCGCAGACAAAGTGCTGAAAGGTGAAAAAGTCTACGCCAAAAACCCGGTTGATCTGAAGCTGGTGGTTAAGCAGTAATTCGTCATTCTGGTGGAGGGCGCAATCCCGCCGCTGGAGGGACAATACAAAAAAGAAAAGCATGGCACGCGCCACCGAGAGGTGGCGCATTTTACGGACAAGCTCATCATGAAAACCGCAGGCAAACTCGTTGTCCTTGGCAGTATCAATGCCGATCACATTCTTAACCTTGAATCTTTCCCTACTCCGGGCGAAACCGTGACAGGCAACCAGTATCAGGTGGCTTTTGGCGGTAAAGGGGCAAACCAGGCGGTAGCTGCCGGGCGTAGCGGTGCGGATATTGCGTTTATCGCCTGTACCGGCGATGACGATACCGGTGCGCGCGTGCGTAAACAGCTTGAGAGCGACAATATTGATGTTGCGCCGGTGAGCGTTGTCGCGGGCGAATCCACAGGTGTTGCGCTGATTTTCGTCAACGGTGAAGGTGAGAATGTTATCGGTATTCATGCGGGAGCGAATGCGGCGCTCTCAATTGATCGCGTCAACGCGCAGCATGACCTGATTGCGCAGGCTTCTGCGCTGTTAATGCAACTGGAATCACCGGTTGAAAGCGTACTGGCTGCGGCGCGTATTGCGCATCAGAACAATACCACCGTGGCGCTGAACCCGGCACCGGCGCGCGAGCTTTCCGATGAACTGCTGGCGCTGGTGGATATCATCACGCCAAATGAGACCGAAGCGGAAAAACTTACCGGAATTAAGGTGTCCAGCGACGAAGACGCCGCGCGGGCTGCACAGGCGCTGCACGCCAAAGGTATTAAAACGGTGATCATTACTCTCGGTAGCCGTGGTGTCTGGGCCAGCGTTAATGGCGAAGGCAAACGCGTACCGGGCTTTAAAGTGAAAGCCATCGATACCATTGCGGCGGGTGATACGTTTAACGGCGCGTTGCTGACCGCGCTACTGGAAGATAAACCTCTGGATGAGGCGATTCGTTTTGCTCATGCGGCGGCGGCGATTGCCGTCACGCGTAAGGGTGCGCAACCGTCTGTGCCGTGGCGCAACGAGATTGACGATTTTCTCTCTTCGCAGAGGTGACGCTTGGCAACCATGAAGGATGTTGCCCGCCTGGCGGGCGTTTCCACTTCAACCGTTTCCCACGTAATTAACAAAGATCGCTTTGTCAGTGAGGCTATCCGCGAAAAAGTGGAAACGGCGATCAAGACGCTGAACTACGCGCCTTCTGCTATCGCGCGTAGCCTGAAGATCAACCAGACGCGTACGATTGGCATGCTGATCACCGCCAGTACCAACCCCTTTTACTCGGAGCTGGTACGCGGCGTGGAGCGTAGCTGCTTCGAGCGGGGTTACAGTCTGGTGCTGTGCAACACCGAGGGTGACGAGCAGCGGATGAACCGCAACCTGGAAACATTGATGCAAAAACGCGTCGATGGGTTGTTGTTGCTGTGTACCGAAACGCACCAGCCTTCGCAAGAGATTATGCAGCGCTACCCTTCAATTCCCACAGTAATGATGGACTGGGCGCCCTTCGACGGCGACAGCGATTTGATTCAGGATAACTCGTTGCTCGGCGGCGATATGGCGACCCAGTATTTGATCAACAAAGGCCATACGCGTATTGCCTGCATTACCGGTCCGCTGGATAAAACTCCTGCACGTCTGCGGCTGGAAGGGTATCGCGAAGCGATGGCCCGCGCCGGGTTGGTGATCCGTGAAGGGGATGAGATCGAGAGCGATTTTGAGTTTGGCGGCGGTTTCGACGCGATGCAGGCATTGCTGGCAATGCACGAACGCCCGCAGGCGGTATTTATTGGTAATGATGCGATGGCCGTTGGCGCCTATCAGGCGCTGTACCAGGCGGGGCTGAAAATCCCGCAGGATATGGCGATCGTCGGTTATGACGACATTGAACTGGCGCGCTACATGACACCGCCGCTCACCACTATTCATCAGCCGAAAGATGAACTGGGTGAGCTGGCGATTGATGTGCTTATTCACCGCATTGCGGAGCCTGGCCTGCAACAGCAGCGTTTGCAGCTCACGCCAATATTGATGGAGCGCGGCTCAGCCTGACTTTTTGTGCCGTTCTTTAATCAGGTTGCGACCATCTTTTGCTTTCAACAACATAAACACTAACGCGGAAATCAGCGTGATCGCGCCCATAGTGATAAAGGTGTAGTGGAATTGCTCCACTGTGTTTGTGCTGTCAAACCCTTCATAGAAACGCAGCACCGCTGCGCTAACCGCCACGCCGAGGCTAATCGACAGTTGCTGTGTTACCGCCAGCACACTATTACCGCTGCTGGCGTTCTCGTCAGTTAAGTCTGCAAGCGTAATAGTGTTCATTGAGGTGAACTGCGTGGACATTGCCATCCCCAGGATGAACAGCGGCAATACCAGCATCCATATTGCCATTGCTGGTGTTTGTAAGGCGAACTGGGCAATCATCAAACCAATAAACAGCGTGATTCCCACCAGTGTTTTACGGTAACCAAGCCAGCGCAATATCTGGGTTACCATCGATTTTGCGAGGATAGAACCCAGCGCGGTGGGGGCCATCATGCAACCGGCGATCAATGCCGGATACCCGAACCCCACCTGTAACATCAGCGGCATCAGGAAAGGAACGCAGCCGGTACCCAACCGCGAAGCTATGTTCCCGGCGATCCCGACGGAGAAGGTGCGGGTGTTAAACAGGTTGAGTGAGATCAGCGGCGTTGGATGGCGGCGCGCGTGGCGAACGTAGGCCAGTAGCAGCAAAATGCCGCTCAGAATGATAGTAAAAGCGATCCAACTGGCGACCAGCTTCTCACCAAACAACTCCATTCCGCTTGAGAACAGCACCAGGCTCAAACCGAACAGGAAAAAACCGCCCATATCGAAACTGCGTCGTGGCGTGGTGAAGTTCGGCATGTATTTGCGGGCATAAAACAGACCGGCGAGGCCAATCGGAATATTAATTAAGAAGATCCAATGCCAGCTTGCCCAGGTAACTAACACGCCGCCCATTACCGGTCCCAGAATCGGCCCGACCAGCCCTGGCATGGTGACGAAGTTCAGTACCGGCAGCAATTCGCTACGCGGATAAGCCCGAAGCAAAGCCAGGCGTGCAACCGGCATCATCATCGCGCCGCCGATCCCCTGAATCACGCGGAACACGACCAGCATCGGTAATGAATTAGAAAGTGCGCAGGCCAGCGAGCCAAGGGTAAACAGGCTAACTGCCAGCATAAAGACGCGCCGTGTGCCGAAGCGATCGGCCAGCCAGCCGCTCATGGGGATAAGCATGGCGACGGTCAGTGTGTAGCTGATAATCGCCGATTGCATTGCTAAAGGGGAACGCCCAAGGCTTTGTGCTATTGCGGGGAGTGCGGTGTTAAGGATCGTGGCATCGAGTGCCTGCATAAAAAAAGCCATTGCCGCAATCCACGGCAGGCCGGCCATACTGCGCGCTTTCTTCTCTGTCATACCTGGTCCTGTTAATTCGGCGTATTCAATAATAGCTGGCACGCCCGGAACGCGCTGTCGCCATCGCTTTCCTGGATGGCGTCCACAATCGCCTGGTGAAGGTCGAGCTTGACCACTTCATTTTGTGTAATAGAGGTAAAGTAGGTGTGATAGATAGAATGAAACAGTGTGGAGAATGAAATAAGAAACGGATTATCGCTCATCGCATAGATATGTTCATGCCATGCCATATCGACTTCTACCCAGCGTTCGCGGTTGAAGTTCTTTTTCAACAACACCATCTCTTCCATTAATGTATTGAGATACGCTTTTTGTTCCGCGCTACCCAGCGTGGCGGCGAGCAGACACGCCTGAGGCTCAAGACTGCTGCGCATAATGAGAAAGTGTTGAACAACGTCCTGGAAGTTATCCTCATGCATCCACCAGGAGAGCAGTTCCTTATCAAGGAAGTTCCAGTTTCCGCGCGGCATGACGCGAGTACCAATACGCGGGCGGGGAAGCACCATCCCTTTTGCGGTTAATGTCTTTACCGCTTCTCTGACCGCGGTGCGGCTTACGCCAAACTTCTCACCCAGCTCCATCTCACCTGGCAGAATACTTCCTGGAGCATATTCTCCCTTCAGGATTTGTTGCGCCAGTTTCTCAGCCAGAACCCAGGAGATGTTTTTCTGCGCGGCAAGTTGTTGTGCGTTTAGCGGCATTTTTACTTCCTTATTTCTTTATTTCACTGGCTAGTATGCCATTCGATACCTTTCAGTGGTGGTAAAAACAGCGAAATCGGCAATTTATGCCGCTTTTTACCACGCTTTGTTGAAAAAAGAGACGGTTGAAAAGTTTTTTGAAATTAGGGGTTGTCAGCGGGAATTAACTCCCTATAATGCGCCTCCACTGACACGGCACACCGGCAAACACACCGGCCTGTCAGGTGAAG